>JAFGBG010000111.1 GCA_016933295.1 Sedimentisphaerales bacterium
ACTACAAGATCCCCTATCGGATCTCGAAACAATCGCCAGGAATATGTTTTGGTCCTGGGATCCTGAATTTGTCGAGTTGTTCAAACGTATTGACAGTAATTTGTGGTCTGCCTGCGGCCATAATCCTATCAGGCTGCTCGGCAATATCCCACAGACAAAATTAGATGCTTTGGCTGAAAATCAAGGCTTTATAAATCAATTAAACCGAGCCTCAGAAAAGCTAAAAACATATCTCAATGAACCTACCTGGTATGACAGAGTATGTTCCGACACTGAAAAACCGATTATCGCTTATTTCAGCGCCGAGTTCGGCGTGCATGAGTGTCTTCCTATTTATGCCGGAGGTTTGGGAATTTTGGCGGGAGACCATCTGAAAAGCGCCTCCGATCTCGGAATTCCTCTCTACGGCGTAGGATTACTCTATCAAAAGGGATATTTCCGCCAGTACCTCAATATCGATGGATGGCAGCAGGAAGTGTATGTAGAGAATGATTTCTATAATATGCCGATCCAGCTTGTTCGCAAAGAAAGCGGCAGAGCTTTGACAATCAGCGTCGATTATCCGGGCAGATGTGTTTTGGCAAGAATATGGCAGGTCAATATCGGCAGAGTTAAATTGTTCCTTCTTGATACGAATATTCCCGCCAACTCCCCTATCGACCGTATGATTACAAGCAGCCTTTACGGTGGAGACCGTGAGTTGAGAATTCGCCAGGAAATTATGCTCGGAATCGGCGGATTGAAAGCACTTTCGGCCATGGGAATCCAGCCGACAATCTGCCACATGAACGAAGGACATGCCGCGTTTATGGCGCTCGAGAGGATACGCGAGATTAGAAGTACCAGTAATATGAGTTTCGATGAAGCCGTCGAAGCTACCAAGGCCGGCAACGTATTTACAATCCATACGCCGGTTAAGGCCGGTCTCGATGAATTTCGTGTCGAATTAATGGACAAATATTTCGGCGGATATTTCCCGAAACTGGGAATTAACAGACAGCGGTTTTTAGCATTAGGCAGAATACTCCCGGACGATGAGACCGAACCGTTCAAGATGCCGGTTTTGGCGCTGCGATTAAGCAGCTATGCCAACGGTGTAAGTAAATTGCATGGTCAGGTATCACGTGGAATATGGGGCAGCCTTTGGCCGGGAACCCCACTAAATGAAGTACCGATAATTTCAATTACGAACGGTATCCACCTTAAAAACTGGATAACGGACGAACTTATCTCTCTTTATGACAGGTATCTCGGTCCGAACTGGTCCGACGAAGCCATGAATAAAAGTATATGGGAAAACATCAAGCACGTTCCCGACGAGGAGCTCTGGCAGATACATAAGCGATGCAAGGAACGGTTAATAGTCTTCATTCGCAACAGACTGAAGGCTCAAATGCAGCGCAGAGGCACATATCATACCGAATTGAACCATGCAGAGGAAGTCCTCGATCCAGAGGCTTTGACGATTGGTTTTGCCAGAAGATTTGCCAGCTATCAAAGAGGCAACCTTTTGCTGAAAAATCCTGAAAGGCTTATGAAACTGCTGAATAATAATGATAAGCCGTTACAGATTATATTCGCCGGCAAGGCCCATCCCAAAGATACCGAAGGCAAAGACATTATTCGGCAAATTGTACATTTTGCAAATCAAAACAGCGTCAGACGACGCATAGTTTTCCTTGAAAACTACGATATAGATATAGCAAGATTTTTGGTAAGCGGAGTCGATGTCTGGCTGAATAATCCCCGCAGACCGATGGAGGCGAGCGGCACAAGCGGTATGAAGGCGGCGGCTAATGGTGTTCTGAATATGAGTACTGCGGATGGCTGGTGGTGCGAAGGTTATACGCCGGAAGGCGGCTGGATTATCGGCGCTGGCGAAACCTGCGATGATAGCGACTATCAGGATGCGGTTGAATCACAGGCAATTTACGATATGCTTGAAAACGAAGTAATTCCTCTTTTCTATACACGTTCGGCTGACAATCTGCCGCGGGCCTGGATAAACAGAGTTAAAAATTCCATCCGATGGATAGCGCCAAGGTTCAATACTCATAGAATGGTAGCCGAATATACGCGCAGATTCTATCATCCTTCCGCCGCTAAATGGCGTTATCTGACCGCTGACAATTGTTCCAGAGCAAAGGCTTTTTCAGGCTGGAAATCTGAATTGAAAAACAACTGGCCGGAGCTTGCCGTATCGGACGTAATTATGGAAGTACAAAACGGCGACGGGCAAAACCAGCTAAATCCGAAACAACCTTTACTCAAGGTCGGCACGCAATTATATATCAGGGCTTTGGTCAAGCTTGGAAAAGTCAATCCGAACGACGTATCGGTTGAATTGTATCATGGTCCTGTAGATAATTGGGAAAACATTAAGAACGGCTCATCAGTCCGGATGAATTATGAAAAAGCCGCAGAACAGAGTCAGGACGGCGAACATTGGTTTATCGGCTCGATGCCATGTAGTAAGACCGGACAACACGGCGTGGCGGTCAGAGTTTTGCCGAAACACCCTGATCTGGCCAATCCTTATGAGATGGGATTGATTCTCTGGGAGGCAAAGTAAAAACCTTACTGGACTTCCTGCTCATTCAGCAATTTGTAAACGTCGTCGGCTGTGCGCGAGCTTTCAAGGCTGCTTTTGAATTCCTCATTCAACATCAGCCTGCTTATTCTCGCCAAAGCCTGAATATGAGGCCCGGTTTGTTTTGAAGGCGAAACCAGCAGAATTAAAATTGTCACAGGTTTGCCGTCAATACTCTGAAATTCGATTGGCTCATATGCAATCCCGATTGCCATAACAAGCTCTTTAACGGCATCGCATTTCCCGTGGGGAATAGCTATTCCTGCGCCGATTCCGGTGCTTTGCACTCGTTCGCGCGTCAGTACGGCGTCAAGAACCGCATCTCTATCCGACAATAATCCCTGTGCATCAAGCATATCCACAAGTTCTGTTATTACAGCCTCTTTTTCATCGCTTTCAACCGGAACCTTCACACAGTTTGGCTGTAATATTTGTGTAAGAATCATATTATGTAGTACCCAATTACATCAACTTCTCAAATTTTATACAAGATATCCATTCTACTAAATCATTATCATTTAATCATTAATTTCTCGGAAAATATGCGATTTTTTACACATACCTGGGATTTTTGCCTATTTAGAGCTTATTTTTATTCTTTACACCCAACAAATCTTAGAATATTATCATTTCTCTTTAAATTCATAAAAATAGAAATTTTCGGTAATAATAATGGAAAAAATAGAGCTTTACGACACTACTCTCCGAGACGGCATGCAGGCTGAAGGCGTAAGTTTTTCGCTCGAAGACAAAATCGCAATCGCTCAATGTCTCGACAAGCTGGGCATAGATTATATTGAGGGTGGCTTCGCCGCCTCTAATCCCAAGGAAACTCGTTTTTTTCAAGAGATTGCAAAACTCGATCTGAAAAAATCTAAAATAGCTGCATTCGGTAATACTCGCAGAGCAGATTCTTCGGTCACAGATGACCTCTCACTCAATTCTATCCTTGCCTGTAAAACACAAGCCGCAACGTTGGTCGGCAAGGCGTGGGATATGCACGTAACGGATGTATTAGGCTGCTCTCTCGATGATAATCTGATTATCTGTTCCGATTCTGTCAGGTATCTCAAGAAAAACGGTCTCCTGACTTTCTTCGATGCCGAGCATTTTTTCGATGGTTACAAGGCAAATCCCGAATATGCCATGAAAGTCCTTGCCGCCGCCGCCGAAGCCGGAGCGGATGCTTTAGTACTTTGCGAAACAAACGGCGGCTGCCTGCCTGATGAAGTATTTGATATCTCTCAGGAAGTCTGCAAACGCTTTAGTGCAATCACCATTGGAATCCACACCCACAATGATACCGATTGTGCGACTGCCAATTCTCTTGCCTCTGTCCGTGCCGGAGCACGACATGTACAGGGAACAATCAACGGGCTGGGAGAGCGATGCGGCAATGCAAATTTGTGTATTCTCGTGCCTAACCTGGTATTCAAGATGGGTTTTGATGTCCTTTCTAACGACCAGATAGCGACCTTAGCCGAAGTCTCACGCTATATTTTCGAGATAGGCAACTTGACTCCGGTTATGAATATGCCTTATGTAGGTGAGAGTGCTTTCGCTCATAAAGGCGGATTGCACGTTAACGCTTTGCGCAAAAGCAAACGAACGTACGAGCATATCTCGCCGGAGCTTGTCGGCAATGAAAGGCGGTTTCTTATTTCTGAATTAAGCGGCAGGTCCACCGTCCTGGATAAGCTCGAAAAAACAAAAATTGCCGAAGACAAGGAATTAGCCGGTAAAATACTCAGTCATGTTCAGGAGCTGGAAAACCAGGGCTATCAATTTGAAGCCGCTGATGCAAGTTTCGATCTTTTGGTCAAAAAAATTATGGGCTCCTATAAGCCGTTTTTTGACATGATTAAATATCACATAACCGTGGAAAAACGAGCGAGCGGCGAAATTGTCACTGAAGCGACGGTCAAACTGAAAGTCGGCGAGCAGATCGAGCATGTTGTCGGCGAAGGTGACGGCCCGGTAAACGCCCTGGATGCCGCTTTGAGAAAGTCACTCGAGAATTTCTATCCGTCTCTTAGAGAGCTTCACCTTATCGATTACAAGGTTCGTGTAGTTAATGCCGGGGCCGGCACGGCCGCACGCGTCCGTGTAATAATCGAGTCCAGAGACAAACATTCGATTTGGGGAACTGTAGGCGTTTCAGAAAATATTATAGAAGCTTCATGGCAGGCACTCGTCGATTCTGTTGAATACAAGCTTCAGAAAGACATGCAATAAAACCCGAATATTTTTTTCGATGCAGTTTTTTTGACCAATCAAATTTTCTTTGTTTAAAAATTGACGTCAGGGCTGTCAGAAAAATACATTCATGAATCCTTTTCTTAACGCAAAATATGTATTCTCTTACAATAGGTTCGTGATAATAAGTTGCCCCTTCGTTCGATGTTCTTTTTTGCCGTCTTTTACCATCTAAATCGATCCTTTTGATTATCTTAAACCTGCTGACGCATGTCATAATTAATGGCTTTTCGAATATTTCTCAAGAGTTATTGCTAAGGTCCTAAAATATTCTCGTTTTTTGATTATATATTAGCGGCAAAAACATAACTACATATATATCACGCACTTACGCTTATATCAAAATTTACAAAAATATATTTATCCATATTGCCAATATTATCTATATTAACTAAAGTTTTTTTCAACTTCACTCCGATTATTATATAACTCGCTTGTTTATATTGCCCATATTAACATGCTGAGAAAAAGTAAGGCTTTTATTTTTGCCTATAAAAATAAGTTGTTATGTATTTTGGAGAAATAGTTATGGTAACTCAGGATGTATTAGCACGTTACCTGGAACCTCTTCTTCGAGGGGACAGAAAAGGATGCCGGCTTGTAGTGGAAGAAGTCATGCAAAAAGGCATACCGGCTCATTCAGTTTATACCCATATGGTCTGGCCGATAATGGTAGAAATTGAGAAACTATTGCGTGAAGAAAAAATCACGCCTGTACAGGAACATCTCGCTACCCGCGTTAACCGCACTATTGTTGACCAGCTTCAAAATAAACTGCCGCGAAGACCATACAAGAGCAAAAAGATTGTCGTTTGCTGTGCACAGGATGAATTACAGGAACTCGGCGCACAGATGATGACGGATTTATTTGAAAGTGACGGCTGGGAAGTGAGATTTCTCGGCGGCGGATTAACCAATGACGATATTCTTTCATATATAAATGAGAGCTCTCCCGATGTTCTTTTAATATACGGCACAACCCCCAGACAGGCACCTGATGTGCGGCGGCTTATCGACACTATAAAATCAGTAAATGCCTGGCCGGATATGCGTATAATGGTATCGGGGGGACTTTTTAATCGGGCCGAAGGACTGTGGCAGGAAATGGAAGCCGATTTATATGCCGGGACTGCTATCGAAGCACTTTATGTCGCTTCTGAAAATAAACCGATCCAGCAGCATGAACAAAGAACAATCAACAGAAGAAAACGAAGACGTCAGATTGTCGATGAAGAACTGCCCGTTCAAGTGTGATTAATAACCGTTATTGTTTGGGCTATTTGTTTTCCAAATAGCCCTCCGGGACAACAAGGAATTTATAACCGCCGAAGTCGCTAAAGAATATTCTATCACGATTATTTTCCAACCATTTCCGCCATTGTTCAGGTGTTTTGAAAGACTGATCTGTATAGCGTTTGAGGGCAATTTCAGCAGACCTGGATTTTTCCGGATTATTAAGCAATTTAATGAGCTTTTCAAGTGTGGCAATTTTCCTGTTCGAAGAAATCTCAAGTTTCTTTAGCTCTTTGTCAACACGAAAACCACTTTCAATATCCGAAAACTGGCGATAAATTAACTCGAAATTATCGACATAATACTGAACAATTTTACTTGGTTCGTTCTTATAATCATCTGAGAGTTCCGCTCCGAAGTTCCGCGGAAAGAAATCTTCACTTTTTATCCTGTTTACAACTGCTCCTAATCTCAGGGCGTCCTCACGAGGAGAACCTTTTCGTTGAACTAACGGCAATTTACCGTCAAATTTCTTTATATAACAAATGCAGTTGATAAACAGCTTTTGCCCTGCATCGGTCATCTGTGAAGGTGGAGCGGAATATCCCCATTGCAAAAAATTGCCGTGTCGGCCTATTCCGACAGCACCATATTCCTTGCCGTGATTAAGCCCGAGAACGAGCGCCTCGGCGTCGGGTGAATCCTCGAAAGCATAAGCTCGGGAAACAACTCCACCGTAGCTTTTGCGGCTATGCTGAACATACCAGATATCCATTTTATCCGGAATATTGGGTTCAACCGGTAAATGTCGATCATTATAGTTCCCCGGAGGTTTTATGGATTCGGATTCTGGTCTGACCTTGTATGGCTTATTGAATACTTCATGTATCGTGGGCCCAACATGGGCGCCGTCTCCCATGCAGTTTCACAAATAGCCCGTTTTGAGGCTAAGCTGGTCACAAATAAGAGCTCCTGTTACACCAACAGTAATGACTGGTCGGGAGAAACCGGGGGATATTCGAGGTTTGGGCGATTTAAAGCCATCGCCGTCATAATCAAGTATTGTCACATCGAAATCTTTGCTATCTGTCTCTTTATAGACCTTAAGGTCTCCCGTCTGTACAACAGCGAAGTGCTTAGATAAAAAATCTATGAAATCTTTCTCTCTTGACGAATCGGGATTGCTTACATACAAAATACGCAAATCGATTTTTGAAATCGATTCGGCTTTCGCATCTTCTATGCAATTGAACAGAATACAAATAATCAGGAAGAGCAACAATATGTAATGATGGATTTTTTTCATAATAGCCACCTCTTTTCGAATAAACAGATATTTTCTCGATAAATTTCAAAGAATTCGTCACAAATCCTCCATGAGACTCTTTTTCTTAGTTGTACAGCCATAAATTATAATAGAAATGATATATAAAACTATTTTATTCCCAAAAAGCTTTAAAATATCCTATCTGGTAAGCTCAATAAATTGCCGCAATCAGAATCAATTTCCTTTGGTATTTACATCTTCTTAGTGATATAATTCAATATTACAGCGAAAATTATGCAGTTTTTGCCCCAAATACCAACAAAGAGATTTTTAACTTTTGTTATCAGGCGGATTTGGGTATAAAAGTTTATGAAAAAAATATCTCTGAGAGAATTTTTTTAGTGTTTTTTTTCGGCAGATATAAAAAAAGCAACGTGAATATTTATAAATATAGCTTATAACAACACTTATATAATTATGCTTTCAGAGAAAATTGCAAAAAAAACGTTATATTCCGCCTTAGTAGTGGCACTTAATAATAGTCTGTATTTTTGTGACAACGATAACAGGAGCCCTGTATGGATCTGCAGTTGCATCAGATCGAGTTAATCAGGGGGGCTCAGAGAGGCAATAAAGAATGCCTCGATCAACTGGCCCAGCAGGCACGTGGACGTCTGCATACTTATGTATTTCGTCTTACTCAACAGGAAGACTTAACGCAAGAAATTGTACAGGAGAGCTTGTTAGAAATGTTTAAGGTAATAGGCAAGCTAAGAAAAGCCGACCGTTTCTGGCCCTGGTTATACGGCATAGCCACTAATAAGCTGCGACGATATTACAGAACAGAATCGACGCAGCGCAGAGTAGCTATTTCCAGCGTTCAAAAGAAACGCTCATATAAAGACCGTCAGGATGGTTTTGAGAATCTGGTCGGTGAAGAATTGAAACAGATTGTTTCAGGGGCGATGAAAAAGTTAAAAACGCGGCATAAAGCTGTTTTGGTAATGCGCTGCTACGACGATATGCCATATTCGGATATTGCCGAATGTATGGGTTGTAGCGAATTCAGCACGCGAATGTTGTTTATGCGTGCAAAAAGAGCGTTGCAGAAAGAGCTTTCACGTAACGGCTTCGGCAAAGGCTCTTTACTGGCGGCATTATTGCTTTTTGGCAAAATAACGGCCCCAAGCGAAGCCGCCGCCGCACAGGTTTCAGTTACCGCCGCTACGGTTAATGTCGGTTTACTGGCGGGCATTGTAGGCGTAGCAACTACGAAAACCGCTATCATATTAACCACCGCGGGTGCGCTAACTATCGGTACGGTAGCAGTAACTACAATGCCTTCAAAGCATAATGTAGAAGGCCCCCACCCTGCAATGACGATAACCAGAGATATCGAACTAAGCAACAGCGAGCAAGAGTATCGTTATTACTTCCCTCTCGGCCCGTCCGAGCCTTTGATGCTAAGGGCACATTCAGGCTCTCACGAAGATAATTCATACTGGCAGATACTACAGAATAAAAGCGGCAATTATTATTATCACGACAATACGGTCTATATTAATAATTATCGAATGTACGCCAGGGATCTTAGTGTTACCAAGATTCCGACGGATAAACCTGAACTGACTGATTTTATCTGCCGGATTGATGGCAGCAAAAATACGATCTCTCCGGTTAGCGCCAAAGGCGAAGGTTTACTCGTTATTGCCGCACGAAGCGAATCTACGAACGGCAATAGACCCTGGGTTATTCGCCATTATAACGAGCTGGATGAGGATTATTTCCAGGCCGACTGGCCCACAACAGCCAAGGTCATCGACAATCGCGACCAGATGCATAAAAGAGGCTGGACTTTCTTTAAGATCTCCGGACAGATAAATGGGGAGAATGTGTCCGGCTCGGGCAGAATACCATTTGTCTTTTCAACGAGCGAGCAGAATAGCCCATGGCTCAAACTGCAGGTCGGCTCTCTGATGATAGTCGATACGTATAAAAACGCTTATACATATCATTCTCCTCAAATTCCGTTGGGGATATACGAAGGCGGCAGTTTCTTCAAAGGTCTGGGAAGACCGTGGATGGGACTGCATACAATCGATACAGTTCGCCGCGATGCAGCCGAAGAAAGAATTTCCTTCAATACGGAATATACACAGGGAGAGAGATATGCAACGGTCGAAATAATTCGGGATAATATTAAAATAATTTACAAGATCGATTTGGAAAAAGACGTGGTTGATGAAATTACCTTCTCCAACAACGAGGGCAGCATAGGAAATCTAAAGTTTTCCTACCTGCAGTCTATCGATGATATTAACGAGGAATTCGCAGTACCAAGAATTCCAAGGCAGCAAACTAATACTAAAGACAGCTCTGGTATTTTGTGGCTCGTACAATTGTTGGAGGATTCTCTCTAATAAATCGATCCGTATTATTGATCATTAACTTGAGTTATTCCTAAAACATGGAGGACGGCATTAATGGACATTGAGTAATCTCTTGAGGTTGCTGGTCGTAAGGAAAAGGGTTTTAAATGGGTGGGCACTCATTAGCTCAAAACAGAGGCAACATAGATGAAAAGTTCGGGAACAAGCTGGTTTAGGATTCCTGCCGTCTTTATTGCGGCAATATGCCTGATACCCATACAAGTCAAAGCTGATTGGACTTTCGATTATCACTATGAAGATAATTTCAGCACCCAGGCAACTGAAGAAGATTGCTATGTCCATTCTATTTTCTGGCCTCAGGGAGCATTTCCGCCGTCGGAAGAGGCTTATCTGTATTTTTCCGATTCAGGCGGCCGAGAGGAGTTAGGTTTCGGAGACTATAACGATGAGCCTGCCCTGCTGGGTTATTGCTTTCCAATCGATTCGGAAAGGATAATGGGCGCTCTTCATGGCCAAATGCAAGTCGAGGTACGATTTCCAGACAGCACGGCGGGATATTTGCAATACCAACTTTCCTCCGACGGTATTAGCTGGTCAGTTGCAGAACAATTGCGATCGGGAAAAAACAATATTCCCCTCGAATCCATCCGCGGAACTTGCTACGTCAGATTCTGGGGAACCAAAGTCTTAATCGACAATTTGGATGTGTATTTAAAATCATATTCCGCCGACATTAAAGTTCCGGGAAATTACAGCACCATTCAGCAGGCAATTAACGCTTCAAATAACGGAGATATTATAGAAGTTGCTCCCGGCACTTACAGCGGTGACATTGATTTTCAAGGTAAGGCAATAACCCTGCGCAGTGAGAGCGGCCCGGAATCAACAATTATCGACTGCTCAAACACCGGACACAGGGCATTCTATTTTCATCGGGGCGAAGGTAACGATTCTATCTTACGGGGATTTACAATCAAAAATGCGGTAATACCCGGTTCCGAGATTCCATCGAACAATTCAAGCTGGAATCCGAGCTCTTCGCATCCGATAGGTGCCGGTATATACTGCGAGTTCAGCAGTCCCACCATTATCGATTGTATTATTAAAGATTGTTCAACAGAGCTGGGAGGGGGGGTCGGCTCTGTTGGGGGGGAACCTGTAATTATCGATTGTGAGATAAAAAATTGCCGTGCCGGAGGCCAGGGACCGGCGGAATCAGGAGGATACGGGGCAGGAATAGCTCTTATTAGAAACTCGCAGGCGACGGTTATTAATTCGAAAATCAAAAACAATGTCGGTTATTATAATGGCCAGGGAGCGGGGATATACTGCCGGCAAAGTGCGGCATGGTTTACGAACTGCGATATCTCATACAATTATGCACAGGGTAACATAGAAGGTGGGGGTCTATACTGCGGTGATTCTTCAACCGATCTTTTATTGGAACGATGCGTAATATCACATAACACCGCCTCATCCGGCGGAGGAATTTTTGCCGCATCGGGTAATTTAACCGTGACCAATTGTACTATTGCCAACAACGAATTATCGGGTGCCTCTGCGTCGATTGGGGGTGGAATTCACTCCCAGGATAGTAATATCGTCATAAGCAATAGTATTGCCTGGTTTAACGACGGAGCAGCTATATGGCGAAATTCAGGCTCTAACGTAAACGTACTTTATTCAAATATCGAAGGCGGTTTTGCCGGACAGGACAATATTAACGAGAATCCCATGTTCGCTTCGGCCGCTTCAGGTGACTACCATCTTCAGTCGGTTTTAGGCCGCTATAATCCGAACTGGGGCGATTGGGACACGGATAATAATCACAGTCCCTGTATTGACACCGGTGACCCCCAGGACCCGGTAGGCTCGGAACCATTTCCGAATAACAAACGTATAAATATGGGTGCATACGGCGGGACAGAAGAGGCAAGTAAAAGCAGCGGCCCTCTAATCTTTCATGTTGATGACTCTCACGGCAGCGATTCAAATTCCGGTCTGAGCAAAAACGAAGCTTTCAGGACTATTTCTCGCGCTCTCGAAGGTGACGATGTCATTAACGATGATATTGTAATGGTCTGGCCGGGCACATATCGGGAAGAGATAGTTTTCAATCGGAAAAGAATAACTCTCCAAAGCGCCGACGACGCCGCCGTTATTGAAGCCCCGTCAAACGGTATTGCATTCTCTTTCTACGGCGCCGAAAGCTCGAACAGTATCCTGCGTAACTTTGTTATTACCAACTGCGGTGAAGCCGCTGTCTTGTGCTCCAGTGCCTCACCGGAACTTATTAATCTGACTATAACCAACAACCAATTTGGAATTGCCGCTTACGAAGGGGCAAGCCCTGTCATAACCAACTGCATTTTGTGGAACAACACTAACGGCGATATTTTCGGTGACCTGTTCGAACCGCGTGCATATTACAGCTGCCTCGGAGGACTGGGGGCCGGCGATGTTGACCGCGGCAATATAAGCGAAAATCCATTATTCGCCAATCCCGGAAACGGAGACTATCATTTACAATCGCGATACGGCAGATATGTGCAGCAATCCGACTCGTGGGTAACAGACTCACAAACAAGCCCGTGCATCAACAAAGGCGATCCCGGTATGCACCGTGGACGTGAGCCGGACGGAGGAAGGGTAAATATGGGTGCTTACGGTGGAACACCCTATGCAAGCTTAGGCGGCTCGCCTTTGTGGTCAGATGATAACGAAGAATCGTTATCTGAAATAACAAACCAATGAGGTTTTTATATCGTAAATAGATATAAGATGGTAAGGATTTGTTAAACCAGAAAGTAAAAAAAAGGATTTTTTTAGCTGAGCAGGTAAGTTTTTTTCATTTTTTTTAAATTGGTTAAGCCTTTTAATCTTTCGCAGAAACGTGACGACTAAACAACTACAGGAAAGCTTCAAATCGCCCAAAATCTGTATGTTAAGTGTATAAGTAGCGATACTTTAAAGGCTTACAAGGACCAATAATAAACTTTTTTTTACGTGTTGACATCAGATTCAGGGCGATGTATAATTAGGAAAAGTTAATTTGAGACGCTGATATAGGGCAGATAGTGCTGTCTCGAATCGGCAGGAGGATGGGAAAATCTGCTTCTGGTATAGAAACATGCAGGCAGGCGACGGATACAGGCATGGATTCACGCTCATTGAATTGATGGTGGTCATCTCTGTAATATCCCTAATTATGGCTTTTGCGTTGCCCGCTTTAAACGGCGTAAAACGTCAGGCCAAATCAGTTGTGAGCATGAACAACCAGAGACAGATTGCCACCGCTTCAAATCTTTTCGCAACGGAGAATCACGACAGATACCCGGAATCGGTAGCCACTATAGGATTCGATGACAACTGGAACTGGACGGACCCAACCAGGCTGACCGGCAACAGACGCCGCAGCCCGCAACTTTACCGAGCTATGAGTGAATACCTCAGAAGCTTCATAGCAGATGCGAGCATTATGTATTGTCCGGGTGCACCACGGGAATACACGTACCTGCAGCAATCGTGGGAAGCCGGCGACAACTGGGACAATCCGGAGACTTCTTTTACCGCAGACCCCGTTGGCGGCACGTATTGTTTCTACTGGAACTATAGAGGATACCTCGGGGACGGCAAAATATTCAGGGGACCGAGTAGCCCGGCAAGCAGCGGAAACTTCAGCAAATTATTAGTAAGCGATTATTTCGGATATAATCACTGGCGAAGTCCGAACGCTTTCGGTAGCTGCGAAAAATTCGAGTCCGCCGCTATAATCCCGGAAACATATCTTCTGTCATCTTATTGGTCTTTAAAAACCGAGTTCGAGAATTATCCCGAAATCAAGCTTCGGGCGGCATATACCGACGGGCATGTCGAGACTTATTCGAGTACCGAAGTTGTGCCTATGAAAGTCTCTCTTACATCCGACGGAAGCTCTCCTTACCCCGATGACGTAGGACCGGGCGTTTACTTTTTGCCGCAAAACGCACTCAACTAAAAACATTCGCCATCGAATGTTTTCTTTATATAGCAGCCCCTTATCCGACAAATATTAAACCCCCCTGTTTTTTATGCCCGACCACGCTGTTTTTAACCTCATTCGCCAAAATTGCGGCCATTCCAACTGTAAAAACGCAATAATTCCCTCCCTTCAAAAAAACCACAAGCCACAAAAGAAATATTCTTTAACTTGCATTTATCCAAGGAAAGATTTATTATATAGTTAGAGGTGTGGATGCAGGTGGGAACTTTTTAATTTCAAAAGATGATTAACACACTTCACAAACGAATCTCAACGAGGAACGGGAGATGAGAATTCTAAGAGTGGTTTTTATACTGATAACCGCCGGTCTTACCGGTTGCGGCCCCGGCTCTTATTGGTATAATCCCGAAAAAAACCTGGACGAGGCAAGACGTGACTGCCGCAAATGCCATAAACAGGCACAAATGGAAGCAATCAACGCCGCGATAGAATTCTGCCGGCAATACAATGAACCTTTCACAGGATGGTCTGTTTATAAAAATACCCAGTTCAAAAAATGTATGAAAGACAAAGGCTACAATTTCATTTCCGAAGACAGGCTGGACCCGATAATCCGGAAAAGAACTGTCGAATATGGAGATGAACTTTACTACATATCCGGCAAATAACTGGTTTCTATAAAGATATAAAACCTTTCACCGAAACTCTACCCGCCTGTGGGAATAGCACAACCGCCGAAACTTACCGGAAAAATGAATTGCAGAATGCAGCGATTTATGATATAGATGTCGCCGTATTGGTTTTGAATCATTTTGCTTCATTCAGGAGATTCGATGAGCAAATTGAAAGTAGTGAGCATCGGCGGTTTCGGTCATTCGGTGTTTGTCTTCGATGATATGCTCGAAATGGCCGAAGCGCAATTAGTTGGTTTCGCTCCAGCTTTTGAGGGCGAATCTCTTTCAATTGTAACCAACCACCAAATCTACAACGATAAAATAAAGCAATTCGATGACTACCGAAAAATGTTGGCCGAAATTCGGCCGGACGTGGCTATAATAAGCACGCGTCTGGATAAAATCGCCGCAATAACTATCGAAGCGGCAAACGCCGGCTGCAATTTAATTTGCGAAAAGCCGCTGGCGCTGTCTCATACATCTCTCAAAAAGGTGTATAAGGCGGTCAAAGAAAATAATGCCGAATTATTCGCGATGCACTCAATGCGTTCGGAAGGCGCGTTTATTACGGCGCACAATCTCTGCCGCAGCGGTGAAATAGGCGAAGTCGTTCTGGCTAACGGACGCAAGAGTTACAAATGGGGCACACGACCGGACTGGTTTGCCGACCGGGAAACTTACGGCGGAACAATCTGCTGGGTGGGTATTCATGCACTCGATTTCATCCACTATATAACCGGCCTGGAATTTCGCAGCGTTATGGTCATGCAGGGTAATTTCGCCCATCCCGACTTTAAAGATTGCGAAGATAATTGCGCATTTGTACTGGAAATGAGTAATACCGCTCATGCCACTGTCAGTGTCGATTTATTGCGTCCATCTTTCGCCCCAACACACGGCGACGACTGGGTACGAATCGTGGGCACTAAAGGCATCATCGAAGCAAACGCAAGCAAAGGAACATGCAACCTTATCACGGAAACAAAAGGGCCGGCCGATATTCCCGTAGCCAAACGCGGCAAAATGTTCAGAAATTTCCTTCTGTCTCTCTCAGGCAAAGCCGAATACGCCCCTGAACTGACCACACGCGATGCTTTCATGCTGACACACGTCTGCCTGTGCGCCAGAGATGCCGCCGATACGGGAAAGAAAGTCGGAATAGAAGAAAAACTTTGGGATTAATTCGCTTAGATAAATTAGTTTCGTGGAGTGAAGATTTATGATACGTATTGCAATGATCGGCGCCGGCGGATACGCCTTCGAGCTGATTAAAAGAATATGGACGATTCCGGATAAAATCAAACTGGTTGCAGTCACATCAAATCCGGCGAGAAAAAGACCCGGCGCCGAAACCTGCCGCCAAAAAGGTGTAATACTTTTCGACACGGTCGATGACATGCTCGAGTCCATGCAGGGCAAATGCGATGTAATTTTTATCCCCACCTCGATTCATACCCACAGCTCCCTTACCAAAACGGTGTTGGAAGCCGGATTCGACGTCTTCCTGGAAAAACCCCCCACCGCAACTATACAGGATTATGACGACCTGGTCACCTTCGTGACCAAACGCGGCAAAAAAGTCGCTCTCTGCTTTCAATATCTTTACACAAGCATTATGCAGCGAATGAAAGAACAAATTTCTTCCGGCAAATTCGGTAAAGTCAAATGCATCCGGTCCATCGGCGCATGGGAGAGACTGGACAATTATTTCAGCCGGAGCGGCTGGGCGGGCAAGCTAAGGGTAAATGACCAGTGGGTACTCGACGGCACAATAAACAATCCTCTGGCTCACGTACTTTGTAATAATCTTTATTTGGCTTCGACCGACAGGTGGAAACTGGCCGAGCCGAAAACGGTTCAGGCCGAGTTATATCACGCCCACAATATCGAAAGCGAAGACATAAGCAGCCTGAGAATTATAACGACCGACGGCGTGGAAATCGTATATCTTGCCACATTATGCGCCAACAAAGTTCTGGAACCTGTCACGATTATCGAATGTGAAAAAGCCACGATAGAATACGCCGAATTTAACAAGGCAATCATAACATATAAAAGCCGCAAAAAAGAAGAAATCAGCGATGAGACCGAGCTGCGAGTTCAGATGCTGAAGGAATTAGCGCTTGCCTATGAGAATAAAAAGCCGTATTACGGCTCTTTGGAATTATGCCGTCCTTTTACTTTGACGGTCAACGGGGCATTCGAATCATCCAGGATGACGCATAGTGTCGCCCCGAGATATGTTCAGCGATTCGAGTACAAAGATTCTATTAAAACGGTGGTTTCCGGTCTGGATGATTCTTTAATGGCTGGATTCAAACAAGGTAAGCTGCTTTCTGAACTTGGTGTCCCGTGGGCGATCAAGACAAAGCCGTTCGACTTAGCCGGTTACACTCAATTTCCAAGTGACGCAATCGGTAATTAATCTCAACAAAAACCTTCAAAAAGTGCTATTGAAAAAAACGCCGAGGCAAAGATAAAGGAGAGTTAGATGTTCGGATTGTCGGTTATAGACATTATCGTGATCGTAGCTTACTTCGCAGTGATTGTCGGCATCGGTTTCTGGTCTATGCGCCGGATTCGAAACCAGGAAGATTATTTCCTTGCCGGCAGAAGGTTCGGCAAATTAATACAGACATTCGCCGCTTTCGGACAGGCGACATCTTCCGATAATGCGGTTTCGGTCACGACAACAACGGTAACAAACGGGGCGGCGGGAATATGGGGGGCTTTGAATATTCTTTTTGCCACGCCGGTGTACTGGATGACAAGCCCGTGGTATCGACGGCTTCGCCTGTTGACGATGGGAGATTTTTTCGAGGACCGTTACGGCTCAAAAAAAATGGCCGGCCTCTACGCCCTTATCCAGGCTGTGGGCTTTATGATGATGCTGTCGCTCGGATTCTCGGCAATGAGCAAAACTGTCATGGCACTGACCCCGAAAAGCGTCGAGCAATATAACGCGGCGGAATTAGCCGAATATAACCTGGCGCAGGAAATGGACAAGCTGGAATCGGCGGATTTTGCCGGTCTAAGCACGTCCGAAAAGGAAAGACTGCAACAACTCCGCCTGGAGAAGCCGAGAAAGATTTTTTCTCACTTCCACCAGGGCACACTGATGTTCATCGTATGTGCCATAGTATTGATTTATGCTGTCGCAGGCGGATTAGAAGCGGCATTTTTATCCGATATGATTCAGGGCATATTTATCATTTTGCTTTCTCTGATTCTTTTGCCTTTCGCATTCGCAAAAATCAACAGCATCTACGGCAGCACCGGCGTTATGGGTGCTTTCCGGACGATACACGAACGTCTGCCGGAATCTTTCTTTGAGATTTTCGGCTCCCCGGCGAGCATCGATTTTACATGGTATTATATTCTTACGATCATGTTTATGGTCACGATTAACGTCGCGGTCGGTGCTAATCAGTTATCCGCTATCGGCTCGGCCAAAGATGAATATGCCGCACGTTTCGGTTTTACAACGGGACTCTATATTAAGCGAGTCTGCACGATTCTGTGGGGCCTTTTAGCTTTGACGGCGGCGGTTCTTTACGCCGAAAACGTCAGCGATCCGGATATGATGTGGGGATACGCGACACTCGATTTATTAGGGCCGTTGAAAATGGGATTAATCGGACTGATGATAGCGTGCCTGATGGCGGCGTTAATGAGCACAGCCGATTGCCTTATGATAACAAGCTCGGCGCTTCTTACACATAATCTTTACAGGGTAATGCTCCCGAATAAAACAGAAAAGCATTATGTCGCGATAGGCAGAATTATGGGGATTATCGTGGTGGTCGGCGGTGCATTGATTGCTTTGCAGTTTGAAAGTATCCTGAGCCAATTGAAATTTACATGGGAAATCGGGGTGATTTTCGCCGCTTCTTTCTGGATGGGAATCCTGTGGCGAAAAACCAACAGGAAAGCGGCATGGGCGTCCGTTTTAGTGACACTTTTGGCATTCTTTTTACTGCCGCTTTTAATACCTATGATTTTTCCAGGTCTGCGGACCAATAGTTATCTTACCAAGCTGACCGAACCCGAGCCGCTGACCCGAACCTATACGGCACACGAAATCGACGTCCAAATGCGTGAAGCGGAAATAGCCAAATGGGATAAGCTCAACGCCGAAGGCCGGGCGGAAGTAGCGCGTCCCGAACCTATTGAGGTCGGCAAAAAATTTACCAAAACTTTCCAGCTTAAATCAAAAGGTATCTTCTGGGCGCAAGGTGTCAAGAGCAACGATGACGGCCAAAGAGTTGGCCGGGACCGGTTATATATAGTGCTCGTGATGCTCGATATGTTGGGCTGGGACCTCGCAAAAAATCCCAATGCCTTGAATGAAACCGTCCGGACATTATTTCAGGTTGTCACGCCGTTCGTGATTTTGATACTTTTGGGCTATCTAACCGGGCCGGATGACAAAAAGGCCCTTGATCGATTTTATGCCAAGATGAAAACGCCGGTGCTTGTCGACAGGCAGCAGGACCGGCGAGAGCTGGAATTATCCTATGCCAAGCCGCACAGGTTCGACCACCTCAAGATGTTCCCGAATACGAGCTGGGAATTCTGTAAGTGGGACAGGACGGATATTGTCGGCTTTAGTATCGCTATGCTCGTCGCCTTCGGCATTATAGGCCTGCTCTTGATGGTCGTTTCAATCGGCGGTTGACGGTATTTACGGCAATTCAACGGCGGCGTAATCTACGGCCTCGCGTTATCTTCTTAAACCGGCCTTCGTTTGAGCCAAAGCGGCCTGCAACTCTTCCGGAGTCAGTGACGCGATTTGTCCGCTAAGCAGCAATACATGACAACGGCCGCTATGAACGGCTTTCGGCTCATAGAGCAGTATATTTTGCCCCGGCATACCCGACCTCTGGCCGGGAATATATACATACTTCGGCCCGTTCGGATCGGGACACTGAAACAATTGCGAACCACCGCACTCTCGCTCCAAAGCCTCCTGTGATTCCGGGAATTCGCTGTTGCTTATAACATACACCTGAATGCTCTGCCAAATCGATCGAAAATTCAACTGGCATTTTACATCCACGGCCTTCAATTTGGTATCAACCATCGCATCCGTATATTGCCCGCCCATATCACCGGCGGTTTTGAATACCCACATAACAGCCATAGCAATCAGCCCGAAAAAAATCAAAGCCACGATAATATTTATAATCGTGCCCCCGGCAGATTTTTTTAGATACTTTGGTAAAACTTTTCTATGAACATAAGATGACTTGTTGTTTCTGTTTTCCGCCATAGCGTTATCCTTTCCTGCACTTCCTAAGCCGCCCTGCTTTTTTTCAGCAAAGCCATCCAAACATTAAAACAACGAAGGCAGCCTGAGTAAATAGAAAAAGAATCCGATAACAGGTTCCACAATCAAATCAAATCCGCCGATGTATATCAAACCGATAATAATAAATATCCCGAATTGTGAAACGTAACGATATATTTGTACGGCTTTCGGAGATTTCAATCCGGCATAAACAATTCTTGAGCCGTCTAAAGGCGGTATGGGAAGAAGGTTGAATACGGCAAAAACCAGGTTCATAAAGATACCAATCAATATAAAAAATTTGACGGGGGCTATAATCGGAAGAGGCAGTATATTGTAAATATGGTAAACAATAGCCAGAAAAATCGCCATTAATATATTCGAGATCGGACCGGCCACCGCCACCAAAAGCATTTGCCACCTGGTGAGCACCGAAAAATTGACCGGCACAGGTTTCGCCCAGCCGACATGCGCTATAAGCGGCACGAGAATTGTGCCGATAGGGTCGATATGGGCTATGGGATTGAGCGTGAGCCGGCCCATACTTTTTGCCGTATCGTCGCCGAATTTGTAGGCCGTCCACGCATGGGCAAACTCATGAATTGTCAAAGAAGGCAGCACAACCGCCAAAGTAATCAAAAACGCCACCGGATCGATATCAAACATCGTATGTCTCTTTCTTACTGTCATACCCGAGAAAGCGGGTATCAATTTATGATATCATAAGAGTGGATTCCTGCCTACGCAAGAATGACAATCTGCTATATGCTATCAAACATTCACTTATAAAAACGCATCATTGCAATACAGTCAATTTTAGATATATTAAAACCTCATTATTCCGGCAGGAAAACCGCGGCATCACAAAACCGCCCCGCCGTTGGCCCCAGATTAACGAATTATAATACGCATGTCAAGCCGGGATGTTCTCTGCTACTGCTTTGTCATACCTATACCTGAGACTTATCATGTTGTCCTTGTGACTCCCTATGGAGAGACGATAGGCGAAAAATATAGCTCAGAAATTTAAAAATCAAATATAATAAAAAATCAAAATTGTGGAGTCCCGGCAACCCGGGACGACTTCCTTTACTACTCTGCGAAGCGTCGGTTCGCTGCGAAGCACGAGAATTTTGCACTTTGATTTGATTTAATGCCCCCGACTTTTTACTGCCATCTTTTATCTTCTCGTCCAGTTCATCAGCGGCGAATCTTTCGGCACGAACAATAGGCTCTTTGCCGGTTAGAATCAGCTACGGCAGGGATTTCACGTCGCAGTTGGAGCTAATATTCTCGGAATCACCTTCTATCATTCCAACAGGAAAGTCAATGTTATTTTATATACAATCCTGTTAAGATAAAACACTTTAATCCCTCGCCACAAGTACCAAAAAAACGGTGTTTACATTTATCTCAATTCAATTAATCTTTGACCCCAATAACGAGGATTCGAGAAATCTCGTGAAATTACAGGCAGAAATATATTAACATAGTTTGTACTACTAAAAAGAGTACCGGTTCTTTTATTAGTGGATTTAAAGAGAACCGGATCGAAATCTATCAGGGCGTCCAGACCTTTCCCGTGGCAGTGTCAATCATATAAAGATCTGAATTGTTATAGGCGCCTTTATATCGTCCTATTTTACCCGGCAAAATATACTCTGCTTTATGACTTCTCGGCCCTCTATCACCAATTGTCCAATGTTTGCCTGTAACAGTGTCGATGACATAAGATTTACCCGAATCTCTACCCACGAATTGGTATCGTCCAACCTGATTACATCCGGAAGTGCCAATTAGAAAACAGAGCAGAGATAATAGAATACAGACGTACAGTATAGGCTTTATGTTCATTGTGTCGTCTCCTTTCCGAAACTTGTTAAGATTCCCATTTATACTCCTTACAAACAAAATGATTTTACCATACAAAATGTGGCAACAAAATATATTTATGGGGGACTTTAATGGTCATAAAAAAAGCCACCGATGAGTTAACACCGATGGCTTTCTGAATTGTGCATTTCCTTAATTATTTTTTCTTCTTGCTTGTTGTTTTCTTTGCTGCTTTCTTTGCTGTCTTCTTGGCTGCTTTCTTCTTTGCCATTTTCTGACCTCCATGTAATTAAACAATAAAACTTACCTCAAAGCGGATACGCATCCGTTCATTCCGTTATTTGCGGCGGAAGTTTAACTAACTTTCTTTATATCCTCCATATCAGAGTCGTCTTCGTCTTCGGCATCATTCGGAAAAGTATATTTATTCGAAGAGTCTTCGTTTTTATTACCTCTCTTTTCCATAAGACTCGCACAGGCAACACAGTACCTTGCCCAGGGGATAGCTTCCAGCCGGGGCTTCGGGATAGGTTCGCCGTTGACCTGGCATTTCCCGTATGTTCCCTGTTCGATTCTCTCAAGGGCTTCGTCAATTTCGGCAATAAGCTTTCTCTCGCTGTCCATCAATCCCAAAGTAAATTCCTGCTCGTAGCTGTCCGTTCCCAGATCGGCCATGTGTATCGGCATATTCGATAAATCGCTCCTGTCTTCGCGAAGCGCATCTTTTTCCATATAGGAAAAATTACCCAAAAGCTCGTTTCGTTTATCCAAAAGCAAAGCTCTAAACATCTCGATATCGTTTTTTGTCAAGCTCTTATTATCCTTTTGCCCTTTGCTCATACTAACTCCAAAATTAAAGCATTAAATCTAATTCTCCGGCACATCGCATACCTGCCGAAAAATCCTCTTATAGGCAAGCCTCATCGTCCAAGAAACGCCGATAGACTCCTTACAAAAACCCGCCGGAGCGGTTTTATACTTGTTTGAATTTCTGCCGAATCCATACCTATCATTGCAAATGAAAAAAAGCCGAATACAAATCCCGCCGCAGCGCAAGCTAAACGCCGCATTTTTTGCGGGTCAATCCTCACAGAGACATATTTCGCCACCTGCCGCTCTATTTCCTCCAAGTAACGCAGATACGGCTCCTCGAGCTCTTCCGTTGCCTCGGACTCAAACTTAAGCAGCAGCTTGCCCTGGAAAAGCAGCAGAAATTCCTCTCGGGAATCGACAAAAAAACCGTAATGTGCGTCCAGCAAATGTTCCAGCATCTGCTCGAGGGTTTCCGGATCGTTGTCGTAAGAACGCATTCGCTCTGTCAAGTGTTCGAGAGCCTCCTGAACCAATGTAACGACCATCTGTTCCTTATCGCTGAAATGCTGATAAAGAGTTCCCTTGCCAACGTCGGCTTTCTCGGTAATCTCCTCCACCGTTGCGGCATCGACGCTTTTCTCGCTGAAAACATCCAGTGCCGCTTTTTTAAGCTTTCGCCTGGTCCTTTTGGCCCTCTTCTGGACTCTTGTTTTCTTGGCTTTCATACACTTTGTTTCCATAAAACTGACCATATAGTCATATTCGACCAAAAGGTCAATAATGTTTTTGACTTTTTATAAATAAATGATATATTTTTCATTTTTGTTTACGCAACTTTTTCGTGGAGATAAGGAAGATGGGTGGTTAGACCGGCAAAATGAACCGAACAGAATCCGAAAATAAAACGACCCAGTTAAGTCAAGGTACGTATCTCGGCAAGTATCGTTTGAGAAAATATATCGATACCGGAGGCTCGTGCGAAGTCTGGCAGGCAAGAGACACTGTCGAAGGAATAATAGTGGCACTGAAAATCCCTCTGACCGGGATCAACGGCCAGCGGAACAACGAGCCGCTGCTTCGGGAAGTGAGGGCCGTTTCCAAACTGCGGCATCCGAACATACTGTCCATAAAAAACGCCGACATCATAAACGGCCATGCGGTTCTCGCCACGGAGCTTTCGTCCCGAACCTTAGCCGATTGTTCCAGACCGATGTCGGTCGCAAGAATAACATCGATAATACTTCAGGTCCTTCACGGGCTTGATTACGCCCATCAGCAGCGAATCGTTCACTGCGACGTCACGCCGTCGAATATCTTTCTTTTCGCCGACAAAAGGGCCGCTATCGGGGATTTCGGTATATCCCTGAAGATTAAAGGCCGCATCAAAACCGTGGACGACTTCGGAACGCCCGGTTATGTCGCCCCGGAACAGGCATACGGCTACCCCACCTATCGAAGCGATTGTTTCGCCGTAGGTCTGATTCTTTACGAATTTATCACCGGCGTATTGCCCCGCTGGCCTTTCAACTGGCCCTATAAAGGCCATCAGAGGCTTCGCGAAAGAACCGGTATAGCCTTCGTAAAATTCATGAAAAAAGCCCTGTCGGTCGATCCCCAAAATCGATTTACGAATGCGGGAAAAATGCTCGCCGCCATGAACGAATCTATGCCAAAAAAACTGCAAACACTCGTTAACCGGCAAACTGCAAAAAAACAGGCCGACTGGAAAAAAGTCAGACGGGATTCTTTTATAAAAAAATACAAAAGAGTTTTTCCTGATCTATTCAGATGTATCGAATGCGACGAACCTATCGCCGAACCGATGCGTCTGTGCCCCTGGTGCGGGAGTGATAAAAACCGCTTCGACATGCGAAGCCGGTTCAGTCATATCTGCCATCGCTGCCATAAAGGGATTCTTCCCGAATGGAGTTTCTGCCCCTGGTGCCACGGTCCCGGCTTCGTACCGCAGGAACAAGAACAATCAATTAAAGTAGCCTATCACGCCCGGTGCAAAAAATGCAACGGCAAACTGATAAGATTTATGAGCTACTGCCCCTGGTGCCGGCACAAAATCAGGCTCTCGTGGGACGTCAGGCCGTTCCCGGAACTTTGCCGCAAATGCGGGCGGCCCGTCGATTCCGATTTCTGGAACTATTGCCCCTGGTGCAAACAAAATCTTATCGCTCCCTGATGCCGCCGATTTTTCTTTTTCGCCGCAATAACATTCAGCCGATAATTTCCACGGTTAATGTTTAGAAACAATTGCGGCGAAAAGAACGCTTGACTTGATTCGCCGATTCGGCAACAATTCTTTGAATATTCGTCCGGCAATTGTCGAAGATATAAACTCGTTTCGTAAAAAAATAGCGGCATATAACAACGCGATAATAAGTTAAGGAAAACAACCGTGCTCGAGAATCTCATAGGTCCGGAAAAATCTCTCCAGTGGGTGCTGCATTTCTGGCCTGTTCCGGCATTTTCTTTTATCGCCGCCCTTATCGCAACGCTGCTGTGCAAGAATATCGCCCTGAAGCTGGGCATCGTCGATAAACCCGACAATCTCGTCAAGACTCATAAAAACTCCGTAGCCTACCTCGGCGGCATAGGTATCTTCGTCGGTCTAACGGTCGGCATTCTCACAGGTATATATTGCCTCGGCCCGGATCAAAGTTCTGCTATCGGTGAACAAGAGCATTTCCGCCTGTCGCTGAGATGGCTTATCGGCATCCTTGCCGGCGGCGCAATAGCTTGTTTTGTGGGCCTAACCGACGATATCTTCGATTTGAAACCGCGATATAAATTCCTCGGCCAGATTTTTGCTGCTTTAGTTTTGCTGCTTGTGGGCATCAGGCCGGATTTGCGTTACATCGCCGAGCCGTTGCATCTGCCAATGCCGAACGAGCTGAACCTGATTTTGGGAGCTATCGTTGTTATTTTATTCGTACTCGGCGCAACCAATTCTCTGAATCTGCTCGACGGGCTTGACGGACTTTGTGCCGGAGTGACGGCGATTTTCACAATCGCCCTGCTGCTTCTGTCTATTCATCTGGCAACCTGGGGATACAGCGAAACAGGCGACCCGGTCAGGATTATAGTCTGTCTCGGTCTTGTCGGCGGAGTGTGCGGATTTCTGCCGTTCAACCGTCACCCGGCGAAAATATTTATGGGCGACGCCGGCAGTATGTTGCTCGGCTTTACCGCCGCCTCGCTGATGCTGCTTTTCGCCGAGCAGGTACCCCGATGGTGGCTGGCCTCGATTATGGTTTTCGGCCTGCCGATTCTCGATACCGCTGTCGCGCTTGTTCGCAGATTAATCAATCACAGGCCCCTGTTCGTATCAGATCGCGGCCATATTTACGACCAGATGATTGACAGGGGAATCCCCCTGAAAAAGACGGTCGCGATTTGCTACCTACTGGCGGGTATTTATGCCGCTATCGGCCTAGCGATGAGCCAGATAAGAACTCGCTACGCTGCGGTAGTGTATATTCTGGTTTTTGCCGCATCGGGCGCGATTGTATGGAGGAAAGGCTATTTGAAAATGGAAGGACTCCGCGGAGCAATCCGCAAAGAATAATCAGGGATCGGATTGTGGAAAGACGTACCAGCGCCTTCTTAAATAAATGTATATTCACTTTGTCATATAAGATAATAGCGGGGCGGGAGGGATTCGAACCCCCCTACGCTCCATCCTCATACATTATAGGTCAATTATTGAATGCATATGCCTTCCCTCCTGGTTTTGGAAACATGTCACACCAGACCGCCCCAGGAGCGTCGTCCCCGCCGCCAGGCAAATCGTAAAGATAGCTATCATCATGATTTTTACCTCCAAATAAAATGTCACATATAAAGTAAGTGACGCGGAGGACATGATCCAAGCTGAGAGATCACATACACAATCTCTAATTGAGCCTAGATATGGGCTTCTGTAATAATTATTCCCTCGTTGCAGAACGCACGGGCTCATTTACAAATCATAGCAACACCAAATGCCCCCCCATGTTATGCTCTTTTCCTATCGTTGAAGATTTTAACATCCTTCCTTCTAGCCCAATGAACTCTATAAAATTGGTCTCGCAATCCTATGTGTGTAAAATCTTCTTTTGCAAATCCAGCATTAGAAGGAAATATCAGATTTATCTCGTCACCTATATCGAGTTCTTTGGGCAACATATCTGAGTACTCTGAGGGCTTATCAGTTAGTTTTATAAAACCTTGCTCTGCTTTGCGATGCAACCACCTTAATAAACTAGTCCGTTTCCATATTATCATACTAAGAACCACTTTACCAGGACCATGGTTTACTCCAGACAACATAATTGTATCCGGAATGCTTTTTTGACCATCTATGATGACACGCCAGCCAAATCTTATTTTAACGCGTCCCTTCATGATAACATCCCTGTAGATATTCCAACCTAGTGCCAAAGCAGCAATGATGAGCGATGACAGGCTGATTATTATGCTTATCGTCACATACATACGTTTTTTTCCTCTGTATAGTTAGTTATCATGTCGTCTTATTGCCAATATTCAAATTAATTTTGTATTGTTATGCAAAACATAAATGCTTCCCAAAACAAGATAGAAAGAATATAGTATCCTTGAAGAAATGGAAAATACTTGAACGAAAATACCTTTGGATAGATACTTTCCACTGACGTAGCTTTCCAGGATAACTGGTACATTTCTGGAGCTTCTGATTCATTCTCACATATCCTCATGTCAACAATATTGGTTTCAGGACAATAATCACCAGATTTAAGAAATACAATACCACGTGCTATCTTGCCAGCAATTCTCTGGATTTTCACAAGATCAACATTGATTTCACCCTTATCTGAAGGAAGTATGATACCACCGCTGCTTGTTCGAGATGCACTTGAAAAGATATCTCGAAGCATAGCCGGTGTTTGAGGATTATGAGATCTGCGTTTAAAGTCTTGAAAAACCGTTTGGGCCATAACTGGATTACTATTTGCAACTAATGGATACAAAGAATGGTAGAAGTAATCTTCGTCATTTTTATAATCGTTATTACATTTCTTATGTGAGGGAGCCCACTCAAGGTTGAGACTCTCATCAATTCGGATTTGTTTCGGGAAAAACTGCTTTGGTGGAATATGATCTCTTGAGAGCTTCAATTGATCTTGAAGTGGATTTGGATCAATCAAATCACCACACAGATAACAGATTGGAGTATTATTTTTCGCCATAGGTCAATTGCAATCTAACAATTGTTATTTGCTTTTCCCATTAGTAATGTACCTGTAAGGGCATTTCGAGGCAAAGCTTTTTGGTGTCAGTACAAATAGGCCATTTCTTTATCTTCTCTTCGCCTTTATCCGATAAATGCCTTCTTATAAAAGACTTTTTTGTCCCCTGGCCGATGTGGATGATAAATCCCGCTATGCTTGTTTAAAGCCGGTGACGAATTCGACCGTCTTTCGGGCGATTTTTTCGTCAACTCGCGGATGAAGTGGCAGATTCACGACCTGCCGTGCGGCTATTTCCGCCTGCGGACATGAGCCGTGCATGTAATTGTAAACTTCCAAAGGTGTCTCAATCGGATGCAGGGGACACTCGAACCAGCTACCGAGCTCTATCCCCTTGCCGGCGGCTTTTTCGAGGGCCTCGGATTTGCCGTCTATCCTGAGAGGATACCTGACTAAAACAGGGTCACTGCCTGAACTATCGAATTTCGGAATAGACCAGCCTCGTTGCTTAAGAAGCTTCTCATAAAGCAAAGCCATCTCTTTGCGATGTTTGATATTGTCACTGAGTTTTTCGAGCTGTCTTAAACCGGAACGCGCCTGCACGCCGCTTATGGATTTGAAAAAATCTTCCGCCATTACCGGCCGAAATTCATTTGTGCCGGATGAGCCGACAACGGCGCCTTTTTTCGTAAGATACCGGAACACGTTCTGGGCAAACGCGGTAGTCCGCGGATAGATAAACAGCCGATAGACGGCTAACTGCGCCCAAAGCATGAAAATTTCACCGCTCGAAGGCCGGCGCATCCAGCTCTCACAAAGCGATTGAATTTTGCCGGCCAGCTCCGAATCGCTTGTTATCACCATCCCGCCAAGGCCGGTCGTATAGGGCTTGTTCCACTGTGATGAAAAATACGCCGCTTTGCCGAACGTCCCGACCATTCGGCCTTTATACTTCGAGCCGAGAGCAAGGCAGCAGTCTTCGACGACAACAATCCCCTTCTCGCCTGCGATTTCCATAACGGCATCCATATCGCACGGATAGCCGTATGTATGCTGTGCGATAATCACCTTCGTCCGCGGCGAAATCTTCTCCCTTAGCAGATTCACATCGATATTAAACGTCACCGGCTCGATATCGACATAGACGGGCTTGGCGCCGAGATACTTTATGGGATTGACGTTCATAACACAGGTATAGCCCGGCAGAATTATTTCATCGCCGGGGCCAATACCCATCGCTTTTAGAATAGCATACAACGCCACCCTGCCCTTCCAGAACGCGAAGGCCCGCTCGGCCCCGAAAAACTCTGCGAATCGACGTTGATATTTTTCTATAATCTCGCTCATCTGAGTTTTTTTATCTCGATATTCGGATATCCTCAGCCTTTTTCATTCCTCTGCCGCGAAAGATAAAAAACCTTACGACGCCCCACAACGAGCCGAGGCCGTAGGCAAAATGCAAAATCAAAAAAATAAGCGGCACAACCGGGACAAATCCCCAGCCTGATTTACGCCCGACAATACAAGCCCCGGCAAAAAGCCCCAGCGCATACAGAATCATCTCGGTCTCTAATAAATACCAGAAAGGCTTCCAGAGCAACCCCGTGACACCGAGCAGAACAATGGAGCAAACGAACAAAAGCGGCACTAACTGCCTCAGCGTGGCGGGCCTTTTATGCTTTTGGAGAGTCCGCATCCGCCAGAAGCCGTACTGGAAATACTGCCGCCATAATTTGCCGAACGAAGACCTTGAAAAATACCTGCTGCGAATCGATTTCGACATCCAAATTTTGCCACCGGCTAAAATTACACGCAGATTGAACTCATCGTCCTGATTGCGCACTAACTCCTCGTCGAACAAGCCTGCTCTTTCCACCACCCACTTGTGGTGTGCGCCGAACGCAAGAGTATCAACCCATCCCTCGTAATCACCGAGCCTGAACCTGGCGTTACCGACGCCGACCGGTGAGCACATTGCCGCGGCAATCGCCCCGCCGAAGAAATCGGCCGCCACAGTCTCGATGTATCCTCCCACAATCCAGGCTTCCGGGTGCTCGCGCAGGCATTGAATCGATTTGCTCACAAAATCGGCGGGAATTTCTGCGTGGCCGTCGATCCTGATAAATACGTCACCTCGTGCCGCCTCGATGCCGATATTCATCGCCGTCGGAACTATTCTCCGGGGATTATCCAGTATTTTTATCCGGTCATCCGATGCGGCAAGTTTTTCGATAATCCGCCGCGTATCGTCGTCACTGTCGCCGTCCACGACAAGTATTTCCATCCTCCCGGCAGGATAGTCACTATCCAAAACGCTTTGCACAGCCCGCTCGATAAAATCCGCCTCATTGCGAACCGGCATAATTACACTGACAAAAGGTAAATCCTGCACGTTATTTATCCGAATCCGATTTGTCGATATCTATATCCAGCGCGAACTTTGTACTCGCTCCGCTGATACCGGTCTCGCGCCAGTGATGTTTTTTATAAAAAGCAACGGCACGGCAATTTTCAGTCAACACCGATAAGGTCAAACGCCTGTACCCTTTGGCGACACAAGCCTTGTAAAAATCCTCGATGAGCCGCCCCGCAACGCCGGCGCCCCGGTAATCCGGCAAAACACAAATAGACAAAAGATTGCCGCATTTCACCGAAGTCTCACTCGTGGCAATTTCTTCCGGAGAAAGCGGCTTGTGTTTCAAATGCAGCTTCTTAAATAATTCTTCCAGAAGCACAGACCGCACCAAAGGTTTGGTTAAAAACTTCCAGAAGATAATATGAGGATAACGCCACATGGCGGCCCGAAGAAATCTCCCGCGAATATCAGGCTCTCCCCCCGCCGCGAAGCCGACGACTTTGCCGGCACAATCCGACGCTACATAACAAATACCGCCGGATTGATTAATAAAATAAAGATACAATGCGCACAGCCAGCCATGTCCCATTTCCGACATGAATCTGCCGGGGAAAGCGATAGCATGGCAATCGGCCATGCCCGGCACATTTTCAATCCGTGCCGGCTCAATGGAAATCGATTCATCTTTTTTTATATCGTTTTGCGAAGGTGACATCAGTTTTTATTCTTTTTGCGCTGTTCTTCGAGCAAAGATAACACCTGTGCGGCTAATTTATCGCGGTCGAAATCCTCCGTCGCCATACGTCTGGCGTTTTGCCCCATGCGCGCCAATTGCTTCCTGTGTGAATTTAAATACAGCACTTTTTCAACAAACTGCTCGAGATTACACAAGTCACAGCCGAAGCCGGCATAATTATGCTCTAATATTTCTCTCTGCCAGCCGGAATAATTCAAAAGTACGGGCTTTCCCGCGCTCAGCGAATCGAAAAACTTGTTGGCGGAATTATTTTCCAGTATGGAATAATTCGCGAATATGACCATCGCAACATCACACGCAGCAACAAGCGTGGCAAGCTCCCGCTTCGGCATCGAATCTATAATTTCGATATTATTCAGCCCGAGTTTTACGATTCTTTCGGTAAGTTTTTTCTTAGCACCGCCGCCACCGGCAAGAACAAAGTGAATATCGGGATTATCTTCCAGCCTGTCCGCGGCGTCTATTACAAAATCCAGCCCGTTGGCCCTGCCCATAGCACCGAAATGCAGCAAAACCAGCTTATCGCCCCACTTGTGCTTTTGGCGAATCGCCGAACCATCGATATCCGGTGTAAATACGTCAACGTCACAACAATTCGGAACAACTTCTACCGGCCTGTCGTCGATAATCTTTTTAATCCCATTAGCCATTCCGGGCGAAAGAGCAACAATCGCCGAGCTGCGTTTGTAAATGGTCTTTTCCAGACGCAGCAAAAGATTCTTAGCAATTATATTTTTTATGATTCCAAGCTCGATTGGTATTTCAGGCCACTGGTCGCGTACCTCGAAAACATAAGGGACTTTTTTAAGCCATTTGAGGATTATCGCCGTTACGCCGACCGTCAGCGGCGTGCTCGTGGCGTAAATGATATCCACGTTTTTAGTTCGCAGCCCGGCGAAAACACTCAGAATGCAAAAAGAAAGAAACGAAACAATTCTCCTGATAAAAGATTGCTTATTGCCGTATTTCGTTCCAACAATGACAACGTTGATCCCTTCGATATCGAGCCTGCGGCGGAATTTTCTTCCCGATGTCAGGCCGCCTATATCATAATAGCCGGTGACCGTAGTCACCTTATGCCCCGCTTCGACCCACCGGCGGGCGAATTCATAGGAACGCGTGCCTGTACTTCCTTCAGGAACGGCAAAATGTTGATGGATATAGAGTATGTGCATAAATGCGACTATCTCGCTGTTCGAATAAGGTTTTCGTAAACAGATTCGAGAAGCTTCATATTCTTTTTTCTGTCGGCTTTTTCAATTAAATTTTCTCTGTTTTTCGCTCCGGCTTTTTCCGCCATCTCCGGTTTATCGAGCAATTTCATTACGCAATTCGCCAAATCTTCGGCATCGCCGAGCTTATGCAGCAAACCAGTCCGGTCGTTTTTAATCCAGGCCGAATTGGCTTTTATATCGGAGACAATCGGAAACAGCCCTGACGCCAAAGCCTCCAGCAATGAAAGACTCGCCCCGTCCCAGAGCGAAGCCGACAGATATACGTCACTATGTTCGAGCAATTCCGGCAATTCTTCATTGGCAATTTTACCCAGAAACTTAACACAGTCATCCAGCCCGAGATCTTTTACCTGCCGCTCCAGAGAGCCGCGCAAAGAGCCTTCTCCGGCGAATTTCATCTCGAATTCGACTCCTTTTTGCCGCAGTAAAGCCAACGCATGGATAATAGTGTCGTGGTCGAAAACCGGCTCCAAACGTCTCGTGCAGACCATCCTTAACGGCCTGGACTTTTCGATTTTTCGCACGCCTGAAAAACTGAACTTCTCGGTATCGATACCGAGGGTAAAAGTCTCGATTTTCTCTTTATTAATACCGAGATTCATAACCATCTCGCCAAGCTCGTCCGAGACCACATTTACGCAATCCGCGAATCTGAAAATCTTTTTTAATAAAAACCACCACAAAGCGGATTTAACACCGGTCGTCACATCGCTTCCGTGTGCCGTCACGATAGTCGGATGGAATCCACACACTAAAGCGGCAAGTCCCGCGCTGGTGGCATAATGGGCATGAACAACATCCGGCCGGAGCCGTTTTATCAATCCCCTCGCCCTTAGCATACTAACCGGGTACTTCCATTTACCCTTCGTCTCTGAATATTTGCCGCCAAGCCCGAGATTATACGTCGGCACGGAACGCTCCGGCCCGGGTGAGAGACTCACAAAACAGACTTCGTGCCCTGCCTGCTTGAAGTAATCGAGATAAGGCCCGATATGATTGAAAGTTCCGACGGCAATAAAACAAATGCGCATTTTTTAATCCTGTTTCTCTGGATTTTCAGTTCTATATTTAATAACCTGTGCCGGATTTCCGCAGACTACAGCGTAAGCCGGCACATCCTTCGTGACAACCGCAGCGGCGCCGATAATGGCCCCGTCGCCGATGGAAATCCCCGGCATAATAATCGCCCTTGTTCCTATCCAGACATCGTCTCCGATTGTGACCGGCTCCGGCGGATTATGACCCTGCCGCCTCATTGGAATATCCGTCCGGTCGTATTTATGGCTGACGGTCAGGATAATCACTTCCGGCCCCATCATCACATCATTGCCGATTTTCACAGGCCCGCAAGCCCGGCAATTTACGCCGATACCTGAATAATCTCCGATTTCTATCTGCGAGCCGTCGCCGAAATACGCCCCTTTTTCGATGTTTATATTTTTGCCGGCATATTTGAACAATCCATTAGTGACGCATCGCCTCAGAGGCCTCGCCCATCGGCCGAACCTGGCGTCGGAAGCGGGCAAATGCCTTGCAAAACAATAATAAGCAATCAATCGTAATATTTTCATTGAAATACGTTCGCTTAACCGTTGCGGCACTTTTTGCTTATCGCTATCGCCTTCTCATAGCTATGCACTGTAAGCTCGGCGATACTTTTCCAGTTGTATTTGTTTTCGAGCTCCGCCGTATAATAGGACTGAAATTCATTGTGATTTTTCAGAACGTCTGCAACCGCCTCAGCCAAATCTTTGGCGGCACCCGGCTCGACGGTAAGACCGACTTTATCCGACGAGACAAGCTCACCCATAGCCCCGACATTACTTACCACAACCGGCTTTTTGTGCGCGTATGCGCGAAGCAAAACTCCGCTTTGCGCCTCGAATTTCAAATAGGGCAAAACAACCACATCAGCCGCCGCCATGAAGCAATCCACATCTTCATCCGGTATAAAATCGATAACCGTCCGCACATTCTCCGAGAGGTTCAGGTTCCGGATAATATCCGAATACGACTGGAAGCTCATCCCGCGAGGAACAGCCCCGGCGACAATCAATAAAACTTCAGGCACTTTCGAGCGAATATAATTTAAGGCCTCCAGAAGTACTTCCAGACCCTTGTTCGGCCTGATACTCCCGAAGAATAAAAGAACCTTGCGGTCCTCCGGCAAATCCAACTTCCTTTTTGCCTCTATTCGAGTGACGTCTCGATGCATAGGCTCCATAATTCCATGAGGGATGACAGAGATTCTCTCGCTTTCGACGCCCCAGTGCTCGATTAGCTGATTTTTGCCGCTTTGGTAGTGTGTTATCAAGCAATGGGGGATTTGCAGACTGCGTCTAAGAAAAGAATCCCTGCTGACAAATCGCTCGTAATGGGACCTGATATCGTGAACAGTGAGCACAACGGGAAGTTTTTTCGCCAACTGCTTAAAGAAAAACTGATCCAGCAGCGGCATCCCGGCACCCTGAAAATGAACAATATCGAAATTCCCGTCCAAAATAAAGCGGTTCCGCCTGAAACTGTTTAGCAAACTCCGGCAGATTCTGTCCGCAGCCCAGTGGAGCTTGGAACCGCCGCCCTGCTGACGTGTAAATTCCGATAGTTTCCTTTCCACTTTGAAAGGCACTTGTTTTTCAGGCCATGCAGTGCTGGTCAGAACGGTGACATCGGCGCCGGCCTCGCTCAAAGCGTTGCACAACGAATCGGCGTATGCGTACATGCCGCCTCTGCCGGAATGTTCGATCATTAGGATACGCATTTTACAGGTTTTGAAAATAAATTAAAAAGGTATAGTTTCAAGTTATGATTTGAAAATATATTCTTCAAGTTTAATAGCTCAAGGCAAGCTCGGCTTCCTGCTCCTGCTGTTGCGGCTGCTCCACTTTCGCCTCCTCGCCGGTAATGCTCAGATAAATTTCCGGCCAGTTCGCGGTAATAACAGCAAAACATACCAACAACGAAGCGGCGCGATAATGCGAAAGAATCGGATGGAAGAAACCGTCCGCCGCCAGGGCAATAATAAGCAGAAAGCTTGTTATTCCGAAATAATCCAGATAAGGAATATTGCTTCTGGCCAATACGAAACTTCGCCAGAGACACGCGAAATACAAAACCAATACGGCGGCAAGCCCGATTATGCCGCACCTGTCGAGCCAGCCCAGATACTCGGAATGATAAAACGCCACCAACGGGGTCACGCCCTTTGGCGCCGGATGCATCGCGCCGACACCTCTGCCGGTCAGGACAAAATATGGCTCCTTTTTGAAACTCGAAGCGATTGTCTCGTATTCTATACCCCTCCAGCCGTGCCGCCACTGGTAATAAGTCGGCATGGAATAGTCACCCTGTCCGCCGTCGGAACGGAATCTCGCCATGAAGTCGAAATGTATTAAAGATGCGGCATATAACGCGAACATGCCCATGAACATATACAGGATTACATTTTTTATCCTGCCTTTCATAAATATCAGCGAAGCCATAAACAATATGGCCAGCGCCCCGTATGTCGATCTGGTCTCACTCAAGGCGATTCCCGCCAGACCTACCATCAGCATAACGACGGAGACAATAAAAAATCCGACCTTACTTACCAGCCTGCCGATGGCCATACTGATTAAAACAAGATAAAGCATCGGGATAAGAGCGCGCGTTCCTCTTTCGCCGACCAGGCCTCCTATCTCAACGTTCCTGTCGGCCTCGGCGATAGGCGCCGTATAAATCCCGAAACGAATGACAATATGAAATACGAACATTACCAACAGCAAAACAACACAGAACCTGAAGAATCCTTTTACACGGGAATAATCCGTGAAGTAACGAAGCGAAAATACCGCCGCCGCGGCAAAATGTACCACCCTCGAATGCGTCAGCGCGTCACGAGGATACATCAGCATTCCCTGAACCAGAGACAATACGCTTAACAAAGCCAGGATTGCGATACATTTTTTGATAACGCCGGAACGAAAATGTTTTTCCCCATGCACGAAAAGAGCGGCAAAAAGTGTCAGCCAGGCTATAAAATCCGCCGGGGCCCAGGTCAGCGGCAGACCGAGATTGCCCGCCTGATTGATATAGCCCGCAAGGATGCTGTTGAAAGTGGCCACTACCAAAAATATATAAAACACCCACTTCGGCTTTAGAACAACCAACGGCACACAAAGTGCGATTGTTATTACACAAAGGACCGCGACTAACGTTGCCATAAGATTAACCTAAAATTAACGTCCGAATAAACCTCAAGCCCGGATATACTCTAAATGAATATCGGAAATATAAGGCGGCGATTACAGGATAAAAACATGGTAATTGCCGGTATTTTTGGGCCGCTCGCTCAGCCTTTACCGGCGATAATCCTCAATCATTCGCTCGAAATCTGCTTCGACCTGCTTGTACATCTCAAGGGCCTTTTCCTGCTGCTTTCGACCGACGGCGTCGAGATTTTTATTAATATTATCGAAAATTTCAATCAGCTTTTCGGAATCAAGCTGCGTATCGATGATGCAGTTATCTTCGAGGCCGAACTGGGCCATGAAATCTACTGATTTGCTGTGGTACGCAATCGCGAGCAAAGGCGTCGCCGCAACCAGAGAAAATATCTGCGAGTGAGTTTTGTGCCCCACAAACATTTTGCATTTCGAGATTGCGTTAATATGCTCGACGGTCCCCGGGAAACCTTCGACAATCTCGCAGTTTTCTTTTTTGCCGGTACGCTCGATTATATCTTCGATACAGGGACGATCCGCTCCCTGCATCTCCATCGGGAAAAAACGCACTTCGTAGCCGGTCTCAATCGCATGGTCAATCAATGCGGCAAAAGTCCGGACATAATGCTCCCACGCCGCGGCGGCCTTTTTATTTCCCGTCCAGACGGAAACTCCAATCAAATTCTGGCGCTCGCTCGGTTTTACCCGCGATTCGACGACATCGTACAATCCGAAAACCGATTCGCGCGTCTTCGATACGTGCTCGAGAGAAACTCCCAGCTTTCGTATCTGCTCTTCCGAAGCTTCGTCACGAATGAATATTTGCCCGGCGAACGAGAGTATTTTTTTTATCATCTTTTTATTTGCCGGTGACGTGAAATCAAACGTCCCGATGGACTGCGACCATAACAGCAGCGGTTTGCCGCACAGCAACGCAACCGCCATATCGAATATCTGAGGCGTTTTTACGCTCCCGGCGATTATAGTCGTCAGATGATGCCCGCCTGTGCTGATAACCAAATCCGCTTCACGGACGGCTTTCAGGAATTCTTTATTAACAAGAAATCGCAAATACCGGGGATATCTGCCGGCAATAAAGGCGTTACGCACTAAGGGAAAATGGATACGCCTCGGCAGTTTCACTTTACAGAATAAATGATACATTTTGCCGGGCAGGCTCACATTTTTTCTGCGTGCAACGTCCCAGCCCCAGGGAATCACCTTTACCTCTGCATCGGGGAAATCCGGCCTGTCGCGCCAGTACTCAGGGTGAGACGCCGAGACGGTGATATTTTTTACGCCGCAGGCTTTGAGTCGCCGGAGCACGAAATACAAAACCGCCCTGTCACCTTTATTCGTCGAGCATTGATTGATTACAAGAACGTTCATACCAAATTTTGCCGTCCTTTACCAAGTCTGGTTCGGAGCATATCGAGCAGCTCCGCCGCCTCCGAACGCAGGGATATAACAGTAAAACACACCAACACAATCAAGCCCGATGCGGCAAATAATATCGCCCAATTAATACGCCCCGACGGCACAATGTGATTGAACAGCCATAAAGCGCCGATCGAAACTATTGTCGCCGCCAAGGGCCCCAACAGGCTGCCTCTGAAATATTCGTAAAAACCGATGCCGGATTTTCGCAAACCGTAAAAAGGAAGCCAGAGGCCCATATACGCCCAAAGGGCGATGATCATCGCCGCCGCCGGCGCCACGGGAACCGGCACAAAACCGTTCAAAAGAATTATCTCGACTGCAATCGCGCCTATCGCGCTCGTTATCGCCGCGATAGTCAAACTTCTTAGATGTCCCATGCCTACCAAAGACGCCAGCCATATCCCGAAGAATCCGCGGGCTATTTCGGACAGCATCAACAGTCGCATGACAAGGACCATCTCCGGCACAATCTTGTCTTTAAGCCAGAAAACGAATATTTCCTCGGCGTATATGAAAAGCAGCAGGACAAAAACACAGGTAATTACACAACTGATGTGAGTGCCCTTCCTGATAACCGCTTTCATTTTTTCGATATGCCCTGCGGCAAAAAGACTCGTCACCACCGGAAGAAAAACATTTTGCGCCCCGGCAAGAAGTCCCCGTGTGAAATTCGGAATCCGCGTGGCCACATCGTAAACCGCCACATCCTGGGCGCTGCCGACCTTACCGACGAGCAGCGCCAGCGTGCTGAACATGAAAATCATACTGCCCGAACGCCCGGTCGCGTGCCCGGTATAGCGGAACAGCTCCCGGATTGTTTCTTTTTTAATCTTAAAAATATTAATTTCGAAACCGGGGATGGATTTTCGGGCGACAAAAAACATCGACACAAGAGATACCGCCGCCGACAATCCGAAAGCCAGTTGCACCGCGACAATGCTTTTCCAGATAAAAAGAATTGCAACGGTAAAAATCAGTCTGAGCAGATTGGATGCAATCAGAACCGCGTTTACCCGTGTATCGTACTGGAAGCCCCGAAGAGTCCCGCTGAACGTCGCTTCCAGCATCTTCAGAGCCAGCGTCACGCCGACCAGCATGCACGTGACCTGAGCGTCGGCGGCCTGCTCCTCGGTAATAGCGGCAAAAAATCCCGATACGAAAAACGACAAAATTATCGCCGCAGCTATCGTCAGAACCGATAAAGTCAAAAGCACGATAAAAGACGCCGATACGAACCGGCACAATTGCTCCGAATCGTCGCGATAAAAAGCCACGAAACGATTTGTCGAAAGCGAAAACGCCGTTTCGAAAATCATCGGATATCGCAGGCCGGAACTGAGCAAAGCCCATACCCCGAAAGCGTCAACACCGAGACTGCGCCACATAATACGAACCAGAATCAGCGAAACCGCCGCCGTGACAAACATACCGGCCCAGTTCGATCCGGCATTCATCATTACTCGTTTTCTAAGTGACGCCATAAACCTAAAATCCCCTATCTGTGTAAGCTCTGCCCGATGGCACGTTCATTTATCGCCCGCCAGCCAGTTCTCGGCAAATGCGGCAAAATCCGACATATTGATAATCCCGTCAGCACCGAAGCCGATGTCATAATCAGGATTCCATTCTTCGCTCCCGGAGGCATTTAACCATGCAGCGGCAAACAAGACCAGGTCACCCAAATCTATATCTCCATCACCATTGAAATCGCCCGGGCAAATATCTGCGGCAAAAATATAAGCCACTCCCGAATCGGTGCCGCTGCCGTCGACCAGTTCCGCACCGACCAATATCCTGCGGCCGGATACGGCTACGGAGAATCCGAAATGGTCGCTGTATGCATCATCGCGGCAAGCAAGTTTGGCCTTCGGAAACCAATTTAACCCGTCAAAGACGAAAACATAAGCAGAACCCGGCCCGTATGTCGTCTGCCAGTGCCCGTTCGGTGTCCCGACAACCACGATATTATCGCAAACATCCACGGCCCAGCCGAACTGATTGCGGCAACTGCCGTCCGGCAATTCCAGCTTTGTGCGCTCGATCCAGTTTTCACCGTTATAGTTAAAAATATATGCCGAGCCTGAATTACAGTAAAGGTCGTTCGGGTCGGCACCGTCGTCGCCGTATGCACCAACCACCAAAGTGTCACCGTACAAGGCCAGGTGATGTCCAAAATGGTCGCCGTGTGTAGCGTCGGAGGCAATTATTTTTTGCTTTTCGAGCCATTGCGTGCCGTCGAACTCGAATACATACACAGAACCGGCGGTGTGACCGGCAGTATCATTGCCGGGCGCGCCGAGTAAAGCTACATTACCATTCTCGGAAATCGCCACACTATTGCCGAAAGTAGCCAGCTCGACACCATCGGAAGCCAACAGTTTCGCCTGCTGAGTCCAATCGGAGCCGTCAAAGCGAAATACATACGCCGCACCAGATTTGAAACCGTTGTCGTTCGCTTTACACGCCCCTATCAAAACAGTATTCCCGTCGCCGGATATCGCGACATCAAAACCGAATTCTTCCCAGTAATAGCCGGTGCCGTCGGCCAGCAGCTTGGCTTGCTGGCTCCAGTTTGTCCCGTCGCGGCCGAATATATACACAGAGCCGGTCCAGTCACCTGCATTGGTGTCGCCGGTGGCCCCCACAACGATAGTATCGCCGGAAATTGCCGCCGACCAGCCGAACCAGTCGTTCTTTTGGCCGTCGGAGGCCAATAACTTCGCTTCCTGCACCCAACCGTCATCTTCAAGACGATATACATACACCGAGCCGGAATTCGATCCTTTATCATCGTCTCGGTATGACCCGACAACCGCCGTATTTGCGTCGTTATCAACAGAGTAACCGAAATAATCACCTTCCATGCCATCCGAAGCGACGAGTTTGACAGACTTACTTATATAGCACTGTGCAATGACTGGATTTATACCGGCAAAAATCAAAAAAATAATTGCAATAAAAAATAACTTCATAAAAATGAACCGAACAAAATCAAAAAAATCCGGCAAAATTTTCAAGATCAATCAGTCGCTCTCGTTAATAATTGCAGCGTCGCCGACAGGATTTCTCTTGCGGTATATACGAGACTGCCGTCATCCTGATTTTTCAGCACGGAATCTACCTGCTCATCGAGAATTCGCTGCGCGTCCGCCGCCGCCTTAGGATCTTTAATTTTCATTCTCTCGATTGCCCTCTGCAGCTCGATAAGATACTGATAATCTTCAACGCCCTCGCGCCAAGACTCCCATCGCCGCGACGGGACGATATTTTCACCGGGCGAGCCGACCGGACTTGCCTTAGCCCCGTAAACTACGCCGGAAAAACCGTGAGGTCTGAGAGTGTCGTCCCAGGGAACGGCGCCCGGTTTGAAACCAAGCCCGTAATAATAAATCCAGATACCGGCGCCGGTCTGGCCTCTTTTGAAAGCCCGCCAAGGCAACAGGCGATAATACGAATGCGGCTGTTTGGCTTTCATCGGACGCAGGCATTCGTATGTCCAAAGCTCTGTTCCGAAACCTTTTATCGTCTCGAACCAGTCCGGGTGCCGCATACAGTGACTATCCTGAAGACACCAAACATCGATAAGTCCGCGGAACCGCATAAATTCCTCCGGCCCTTTGCCGAACGAGTTGGCGTATAATCTTATTTTCGGGTCCACAGCTTTAATCAGCACCGCAAGCTCGAAATATTCATCGGCGATAGACTCGTCGAACGGATATAGTACAAACCTCTCGTAGCCGATTCGGCGCTCTTTCAAATGCGCAACCAAATCTTTCAACCACGTCGTGAAAACATTTTTCCAGGCCGGTGTCATCCACTCGACGTCGCCGAATCTGCCGAAATCCTTGTCTTTGACGCTGAAATTCAATCCAATCAAAAAAGTCCCGGCGTATTTATGCCGCTCAAGCGTCTCGTCCAGAGCAGCGAAATTCGGCTTCCTGATAACCCCCGGTGGATCCGACGAAAATCTCAAAAACGGCAAATCCTGCGCCGGGACAACATAAACATTGGTGTGGTGACGCCGAAGATCCTCGGCCATCTCGGTTGCTGAAGCGATTTCGTAATACGCCCAGTTGCAGGTCTTGAGAGCGACTTTCTCCGGGAATTTATTCGAGCCGACCTTTATAACTATCGGGATTGTTTCCAGAGGCGGATTTTCGCTATCCTGAGTTTTTGCCGCAACGGCAATTTTGCCCTCATAGCTGCCGGCGGTCATTTGCGGATTATATATCGTCAACCATATTTGCGCCAGCCCGCCCGGCTCCAGTGTAAATGGACGCTCGTTTTGCAGAACAAGGGCGTCCGCTATCGAGCCTATTCCGCTCGCCTTTACATAAACCGCTCTTCTGATTGTGATGGTTTCGCCGCTGTCAATCCGCCGAGTGCCGGGACCGACCAAAGGCGAAATCGATACCATCATCTCCAGCGGCGTCTCGGAACAGTTGATAATATCGAAAGCGGCCGATTCGTATTCGTTTTGCCACATCTGAACACTGATTCGGTCGGCATTTTCCCGCCGGTGCATTTTCTTTTCATATACGATATCCATCGGATTCGCCGGAAGGCATACGAAGGGCTTGTCGTATTCGAGCTCATAGATTTCCGATTTAATCTTCCCGATTTTTCCTTTTATCTGTTTAATCTCGCCGGGTGTATATACCCTGCCCTTCGGAAGGCTGATTTCCTGCGAAGGTATCTGTAAATCGTCAAGGCTCGATCCCTGAGCCCGGTTCATATATTTCAGCCGTGTCTGCCTGACGGCTTCAGAAGTAATATTTATCGTCTCCTGCAACTGCAAATAATCGTCGATTCTGCTTAGCAGCTCTTCGTGCGATGTGTAAACATCAAGATTGTCACGCAGTTTTCGATTAACCGCATCGGAGAGAAATTCGCCTAGCACTTCGACCTCATCGGTGAAAAGAGTCAAACCGTTCGGCCTCATCACTATTTTGACATACCGTCCGGCTGCATTTATCTCATTTATCGTCATAGTGCGAGAGACGCCTCGATAGCCGAAGCCCCGAACGTTCGCAAATTCTTTGCCGCTTATAAGTCCGGCGAATTTAAACAACCTTCCGTCGTCGCTGAGCAGAACGGCGGCGAATTCCGGAAATTCCACCGATGCGACACCACCGCCGACCGTGTGAATACGAACCTCATCAACTACGTATTTTTGCCCGAGGTCGATTACTATCTCGACCGCCGGCTCAGGTCTGCGCCAGCCGACGGTGCTTATGCTCGTCCACTGGCTGCCGTATTTTCCGCCGTCGGTCAACTGCAATGCATCGGAGGCATCCGTGCACAGAGGATAACCCGGCTCCGGAGAAAAAATGTATCGCTTGTTAAATGCCAGGTTTTCCAGCGCATCTGCCGGAAGACAGCAACATAACAACAAAAAAAGAACGTGAATATGTTTCGACATGCTTTCTCTTGTTCAGGAGTTTTTATGCTTTCGGTACCAGTCTATGGTAGCTTTAAGACCTTCGTCAAAGCCGGTTTTTGCCTCGAAGCCGAAATATTTTTTAGCCTTAGTGACATCCAGTCGGCGCCTCGGCTGGCCGTCGGGTTTTGATGTGTCCCACCTGATTTCACCGGTAAAACCGGTCAGCTCGACTATCTTTTCGGTAAGCTCTTTGATGGTTATCTCGAAACCGGCGCCGATATTTACAGGCTCGGAGCTGTTGTAATGCTCGGTCGCCAGCAAAATCCCTTCGGCGGCATCTGCGGCATAAATAAATTCTCGGGAGGCGCTTCCCGTCCCCCAGCAATCGATATGGTCCGAACCGATTTCGATTGCGTCCACACATTTTTTAATCAGAGCCGGGATAACGTGACTACTCGCAGGATTGAAATTATCACCCGGGCCGTAGAGATTTACCGGCAGAAGAAATATGGAATTAAAACCGTATTCGTCCCTGTAAGACTGAGACTGGACCAGCAGCATTTTTTTGGCCAGACCATAGGGCGCGTTCGTTTCTTCCGGGTATCCGTCCCATATATCCTGTTCCTTGAACGGCACCGGCGTAAACTTCGGGTACGCACAAACCGTCCCGATGGCTACGAACTTATCGATATTGCGCAATCTGCCCTGCTCGATGAGCTGGACCCCCATCATAAGGTTCTTATAGAAAAACTCGCCCGGATGCTCGCGGTTCGCTCCGATACCTCCGACAACCGCCGCAAGGTGAATGACAATATCCGGCTTCATATCGTCATACATCCGGTTGATGTCACTTATATCGACGAGGTCGTATTCTTCTATCTTTGGAACGAGAATATTTTCGCAGCCGCGTTTTTTCAAACCGTCCGTGACATATCGTCCGAGGAAACCTGCGCCGCCGGTAACCACTATACGCCTGTCCTTGAAAAAATCACTCATTGCAATTTCTCGATACTCCTAATATTTATCACTTTAATCCGCATCATTTTTCGTGCTCGTTGATTATCCTCTCTCGCACGGCGATTTTCATATCGGCATCGATCATCATTTTCGCCAGCTCCTTGAAAGTGACTTTAGGCTGCCAGTTGAGAAGTTTCCTTGCCTTTGCGGCGTCGCCCAGCAGTAAATCGACCTCGCTCGGTCTGAAATATCGCTCGTCGATTTCGACATACTGCCGCCAATCCAGATCGAGACAGCTAAATACCTCCTGCACAAATTCCTTAACCGAATGGCTCTGGCCCGTAGCGATAACATAATCGTCGGGCCTGTCCTGCTGGAGCATAAGCCACATCGCCTCGACATAGTCACCGGCATAACCCCAGTCACGCTTTGCATCAAGATTTCCCAGATAAAGTTTATCCTGCAGGCCTAATTTGATTCTTGTCGCCGCCCGCGTGATTTTCCTGGTCACGAAAGTTTCGCCGCGTCTCGGAGATTCGTGATTGAACAATATCCCGTTACACGCAAACAGATCGTATGCCTCCCTGTAATTTAAAGTCTGCCAGAAGCTGTAAACCTTCGCGCAGGCATATGGGCTTCGCGGATAAAACGGCGTTTTCTCCGTCTGGGGGGTTTCAAACACCTTGCCGTACATCTCGCTGCTGGATGCCTGATAAAATCTAATCGGCCGCTTGCTCGAACGAATCGCCTCCAGAAGTCTCAATGTCCCGAGCGCATCGGTATTAACCGTGTAAACAGGCATATCGAAGCTGACCCGCACATGGCTTTGAGCGCCGAGATTATACACTTCGTCGGGCTTTATTTCGTTTATAATCGTCGACAGATTTCCGCCGTCCGTTAAATCGCCGTAAATAAGTCGAAGCCGCGTCTCCTCGTGCGGGTCCCTGTACAAATGGTCGATTCTGCCGGTATGAAACGACGAGCTTCGGCGAATTATACCCCAGACCTGATATTTTTTCGCTAAAAGAAATTCCACAAGGTACGAGCCGTCCTGACCTGTAATACCGGTAATCAGGGCTTTTTTCATAAAATCTCTCCCAAAATAAGTATTCCGTTATACTCTTTTTTTTGCTCTTTCGCTTTCGATAACCAGCCGCAATATCTCCTCCAGTTTCGTTTTCGGCTTCCAGCCTATCGCCCGGTTGATTCTCTCGATACTCGGAACGCGACGCATCATATCCTCGATGGGTCTGCCGTAGGCGACCTCGATAGGAACATACTGCTTTTTGCTTTTACTGCCGGTAATTTCGATAATCTTCTGGGCAAGTTCTTCGATGGAAATTTCTTCGTTCGAGCCTATATTATATACTTTCCCCGCCGCCCCTTTGCAACTCATCAGACCTATTACAGCTTCGACAAGATCGCCGACATAAGAAAAACATCGCGTCTGCCTGCCGGTTCCGTATATCGTAAGCGGCTGATTGTTCATGGCGCTTTGCACGAATCGCGGCACGACCATTCCATATTGTCCCGTCTGTCTCGGTCCGACCGTATTGAAAAACCTGCCGATAACGACTTCGAGGCCGTACTGCCGGCAGAAAGCCAAACCGAGAAATTCGTCTATCGCCTTACTACAGGCATAGGACCAGCGCGACAGGCTCGTGCTGCCGAGAACAATATCGTCGTCCTCGCTGAAAGGAACGGCTTCGTTTTTGCCGTAAACTTCGCTGGTCGAAGCAATCAGTATTTTTTTGCCGAACTTATTGGCCAGATCGAGCACAACTTCAGTTCCGCCGATATTCGTTTCGATTGTATGAACGGGATCTTCGGCAATAAGTCTGACACCGACCGCCGCGGCTAAATGGAAAACCACATCACATTTTTCAACCAACGGCTCCATGAGCTTTACGTTACGAACATCACCTTCGATAAACTCGAAAGCGGAATTATCCTTTACGGCCTCGATGTTTTCCAGACTGCCGGTGCTGAGGTTATCCAGAACGGTGACACCTTCGCCGTCTTGAAGAATACGCTCCGCAAGGTGGGAGCCAATAAAACCTGCACCGCCTGTAATCAATGCTCTCATAGAAATCCTTTGCCGAAATTTAATAACTCAAACAATTAAGGATAATAACAGTTGCCCGATTATCAAGATAAAATAATGCCGCCGCTTGATGTAATATGCTTAGACTCCGCCCCCGTGGGTTGCGCAGTCTTTTTCTGCAACCTTACCGAGGCACGTCGCTGCTACGTTATTTTTTTTCAGCCGCACCGACGCCACGCAATTGTAATCATGGTTTATGCTCACATCCGTTTAGTGCGGGCGATTCGTCGATACGACTGCTGCCTAAGTATCGTCAAATAAAGAACATAGCTTTAGAGGACGTGATTTAGAAGCCGGCACAAATACCGATAAAAACACCTTTTTACAGAGCCTCCGCCGCCTCTTCAAATCGGATAATTACACAAACCCCCAAAGACCTATAAGCCCGCCGTTATTAATGCATTTAAGTCGTTATGAAAAATAATGCCGCATGCGAATTTCGGAGATTTCCCGAAAGAGACGTGGATTTATTCGGTCCAAAAAAAAACAATCCCGAACGCTCAGCCGCGGAAGGAGCAGAAAGTTTTATCGTTTTCCCAGACGGTCACACAATGCAGCGAGACCTCGCCGAATCTCCCGGCGAGCCTGTCCCACGCGAAGCTGGTTATATTTTCAACGGTTGGATTGGCCCGGCCGAAATACTCGACATCCAGATTCAGGTTCTTATGATCGACGATTTTTATCAGCTCTTTGTCCACAATTTTCTCGAAATCTCCTATCCGAAAATTTCTGCCGCCGTCGAGAATTTTCACCGTTATCTCGACGATGTAATTATGACCGTGACCGGCGGGATTCGCGCATTTGCCGAAGACCTCCAGATTCTTCTGCTCGGAAAAATCATCGTTCCAGAGTTTGTGCGTTGCCGCAAACTCGAATTTCTCGCTGAAATAAACCATTGTTAAATCCTCCGAGTCTATCTCCGCCGCCCTCGACGGATTCAGCTTCAAACTCAACTTTCCTAATTTTGCCGCTTCGAATTTATCATTTAACCGATCCCACGCCGCTCTTAAAAGTTCCGAAATCACGAAAAACGAAATATGCCTTGCTTTTCTGAAATCTTCTTTTATCCGCTCCGCGAAAACCGGCAACCCATAGCGGCGAACGTTCGTGTCAATATCGTACACGTTGACGACAAAACCCGTCGCCGGATTAACTTCGCCGATAACCTCGACGGATAATTCCAGAAAGACAGCCAATCCTTCTCCCGCCGGCTTTGAGGCGAAAGAATTCGCACCTTCGAGGTCTTCCGACAGAAAAGGATTTACTGAAAACCGAACTTTCCGGGTGAGTCTATGCATGGAATCTGCCTTTTCGTTCGCTATTTATGCATCAGGCTCAGCACCTCGCTTCGACTTCTCGGGTCTTTTTTGAAAATCCCGCGAAGGGCCGAGGTCACCATCATCGAGCCGGGTTTTTTTATGCCGCGAATGGTCATGCAGCTATGCGAGGCCTCCAGGACCACGGTGACACCGAGAGGCTTGAGATTTTTCATAAGAAAATCGGCAATCTGGTACGTCAGTCTTTCCTGCGTCTGAAGCCGCCGGGCAAAACAATCCACGATACGGGCCAGCTTGCTGACTCCGAGCACCATTCCCGTCGGCAGATACGCCACATGAGCCGAGCCTATAAACGGCATAAGGTGATGCTCGCAAACACTGTAAAACGGAATGTCACGCAGCAGAACTATTTCATCGTAATTCTCGTTGAAGACGCTTCGAAGATGTATCTCCGGATTTTCCCGCATACCGCCAAGAAGCTCGGCGTACATCCTTCCGACCCGCTCCGGCGTACGCTTCAAACCCTCGCGATCGATATCCTCGCCGACCGCCAGCAGAATCTCCCTGACCGCCTTTTCAATTCTTGCCGTATCTACTTTTTTTATCTTTTTGCCCATAACTCAAATTTGCTCTCAAATAAAATTTCACTTTTTTCCGCTGGCGAGATTCATCAGCCAGGTCGTCAGCAGCCTGACCCCGAATCCGCTCGAACCCGCACTCGAGGATTCCGAGGCGTTCGGAATAAGGTCCATCCCGGCGATATCGAGATGCGCCCATTTTGCATCCGTGATGAACTGCCGCAGAAAAGCCGCCGCTGTGCAGGCCCCGCCCCACCGGCTGCCGATATTCTTCAAATCGGCGATTTTGCTCTTCATCTCTTCGGCGTATTCATCGCCGCTCGGCATCGGCCAGACCTTTTCGCCGCTTTCTTCCGATGCTTTGCGAATCTGCCCGATCAGTTCGTCGTCGTTACCCATCAGCCCGGCATTATACCTGCCGAGTGCCACCATGCAGGCGCCCGTCAGCGTAGCGACGTCGATAATCACCTCGCATTTTTGCTTACAGGCGTACGCAAGCGCATCGCATAATATCATTCTGCCCTCGGCGTCGGTGTTCTGGACCTCCACGGTTTTGCCGCTGTAAGTATTGATAATGTCACCGGGCCGGTAGCTCGAGCCGCTCGGCAGATTTTCCGCCGACGGAATTATGCCGTACACCCTTACCGGCAACTCCAGTTCCGCCAGGGCCTTCATCGTAGCCAGCACGGCGATTCCGCCGCTTTTATCAAGCTTCATTTCATCCATATTCGCCGCAGGCTTGATACTTATCCCGCCCGAATCGAAAGTTATCGCCTTGCCCACAAGTCCGACAACGGGCAGTTTATTCGCCGCTTTGTTTGTCGGGCTGTACTTGAGGACGATAAATCTCGGCTCGTGCTGCGAGCCGGAGCCGACGGCAAGCACGCCGCCCATGCCTTTTTCCGTCATTTGTTTTTTATCGAAGACCGTGCAGCTTAATCTGTTCAAGCCGCGAGCAACCTGCTTTGCCTCGGCTGCCAAAACCGCCGGATAGATGACATTTCCCGGCCTGTTCGCCAAAGTTCGCGCGAAACTCTGCGATTTGCCGATAACCGCACCCGCGGCAAGACCTTTTTTCAGTTGACCGAGTTTTGCCGCATCTGGATCGACAATCTCTACTCTCAGCGAGCTTAGCCGCCCGTCCTTGCTCTCGGTGACATACTCGTCATACACATAAGCCCCGAAATATACCCCTTCGCCGTAAGCCTTGCCGACGGCAAACAAATCGAAACGTTTGCCGAAAGAGTTATGCAAAGCAAGGGCGACGCTTTTGGCCTTCATCTCGACGGCTTTTTTCGCCGCGTTGGCCGCCGCCTTGCGAATCGTATCGAGCGTGGCCTTATCTTTTTCGCCGAGCCCCATAAGCAATACACGGCTGGCGCCGATTTTTTCGTTGCCGTAAACAACAGCATTTGTCTTATCGGCACCTTTGAAATCACCTAATTTAATCAGCCGCCCTATCGCACCGCCGAGCCTTTTATCCAACTGCGAGTTCGCCGGATCCAGCTTCTTCGCATCTGAAAAAACACCCACAACAAGAACATCCGCTTTGCACCGGATAAAATCAACATTCCGCGTCGTCGTTTTTACATCGATAATCTGTTTCATTTCTACATCCTTCTTACTTGTCGTTTTTGTTACCGCGGCCCGTTTTCGCCCGATGCCGCAAATAGCTTTCTATAAATCCGTCTATCTCTCCGTCCAGCACGGCATCGACGTTGCCGGTCTGGAAATCAGTTCGGTGGTCCTTTACCATCTGGTACGGCTGGAGCACGTAGCTTCGTATCTGGTTGCCCCATGCAATTTCGCCCTTCTGGCCGTAGAGCTTGGCAACTTCTGCGTCGCGCTTCTGCTGTTCGAGCATGTAAAGTTTCGCCTTGAGCATCTTCATCGCCTGCGCCCGGTTCTTGTGCTGGCTCCTTTCGTTCTGGCATTGCACAACTATGCCGGTCGGCTCGTGTGTTATTCGCACCGCCGAGCTGGTCTTGTTGACATGCTGGCCGCCGGCCCCGCTGGCGCGATAGAAATCGGTTCGGATATCGTCCTCGTTTATCTCGATATCGATATCGTCCTCGAATTCCGGCACGCAATCCACCGCGGCGAAACTCGTATGCCGGCGCTTGTTCGCATCGAAAGGACTAATCCTTACCAACCGATGCACGCCGGTCTCGCACGAAAGTTTGCCGAACGCAAACGGCCCGCCGACCTGCAAAGTTATCGAGCGAATGCCCGCCTCTTCGCCGGGCGTTATATCAAGCTCCTGGAACTTGAATCTATGCTCCTCGAAATATCGCGTATACATCCTCAGCAGCATACTCGCCCAGTCGCAGCTTTCCGTGCCGCCCGCTCCGGCGTGAATACTGAAAAAGCAATTCTTCATATCCTCCGGCCGGGACAGCAGACCCGTCAATTCCACCTGCTCGCATTTTTTGGCAACGATATCGAGCTGGCCTTCGAGCTGGTACAGTTCTTCTTTGTCCGAAACGGATACTGCCAGCTCGAACAATTCCCGCAGGTCTTCGACCTCGCGCTGCAATTGCTCGACAGGCTCGACGACCGATTTGAGTGCGCTCATTTGGGATACGACCGACTGGGCGGATTCAGGATTGTCCCAGAAGCCGGTTTTGGACATTTTTGCCTCTAATTCCTGCATCCGGCTCTTTTTATTGATTAAGTCAAAGCCAGTCCCGGATGTTTTCCACCCGGGCCGACAGTTCCGTTATCGCCGTTTTTAGTTCTGCTACTTCCATAGAAAAAAATGTAAAACTCAAATATTAAAATGCAAAATTAATGAAGTCATCCCGAGAAAGTCGGGATTCCACATTTTTTTACTTTTAACTTTTTACCCATTCGACACTTCGGCCATGCTAAGTGCAGGCCTCGCTCAGGGCATGCTTTTTACTTTTAACCTTTAACTTTTTACTTTTAACCTTCTCTTATACCACAGATACGAAATATCCGCAACCCCCATGCTTTAGATGTGAAAAAATATCGCCCCCCTGCGTCGCTCAGTTAAAGCGTAAAAGAACAAAGCTCAAAGGGAAAAACCAGACGACGGAACACTCAACGACATACCCGAAAACCGATATCGTAGTAGTTGGCGTATGGAATGCCATCGCCCCTAATCGAGACATCACAGTCGGAATCGTAGCTGCTCCAACTTCCGCCGCGGAAAATGCGATTGCTATCCAAGCTGCTACTTGTCCACTCCCATACATTGCCTGCCATATCACTCATATCGTAGCCGTACAAGCCATAGCTACCCACTGAGGTAGTGCCATCTGGATTCTCTGAATCCCTATAGTTGGCAATGTTTGGATCTATGGTTTGGCCGCAGCCATAAATATATGTGCCGTCATAGTCGGCAACCGCTTGCCACTGCTCTTCCGTAGGAAGGTAATAACCATAGTAGTTGGCAAAGGCCGTAGCCCCATACCAGCTCACATAGGTCACGGGATGGTTGCCAAAGCCGCTATCAACGATGAAAGAGCCTTCGTTGTAATGGATACGAGCTGCTCCTCCGTTGGTTGCCCCTGCTCCAGTCCATCCCAGACCATCGAATTTATAATAAGACAGTCCGGCATAATCTTCGCCGCTATTCAAACCATTGGCGCCTTCGACAATAGTATCGTTTATCGTGATATCACTAGAGGCCAGGGCTTCGTTCAGGAAATCGCAATACTGGGCGTTGGTGACCTCGTATTTGCTCATTTGGCCATAAAAGTTTGGATCATTTATGTCCACAAACACCAGTGGCGTGTTCGGCCCGGGCTCCCATGCCAGACGAGGGTAGTCGTAGCCATCCCAAATCTTCCAGACGTCGTTGGGGCCGTTTATCGTCTCACCGATAAAGTCCCAGCCGGCATCTAAGAATGTGTCAGCTGTCTGCATCTCGTCAGTAGTCCTACCAAAGGAGTCGTCGCAGCTCGTGAACTCAAATCCAAAGAGTTCAAACTCAATTTCTCGGCTACCGCACATATAGGTCACACCACTCGTTTGGGTGTCCCAAAAGGAGTTTACGATCCTCCCCAATGCAAAGGATACAGAGGCCCCCACGAAACCACCCACTTGTCCCATTCCGCTTGGAGAGCCGGTAGAGTAACAGTTGACGATACGGCCCCCCACAGGCGATCCCTCCCAATCGTACCCGCCATTAGACCCAATGAAACCTCCTACACCATCGGTACCAGACACAGAACACATAGAGTAAGAATTGGCTATCAGACCTTCGTTTCTTCCCACCAGGCCACCGACATTGGTGTGTCCATTGACGTAGCCGGAGGTATAGCTTGCGATGATCATTCCGTCGTTGTAGCCAACGAGACCCCCGACATCTCCTTCGGTCCACTCCATATAATGCATATACCCATCGTCCCCAAGAGTCCCACTTCCTTTACATCGATAAAAGCCTCTACCAGCGATCATACCGTTACTATGGCAGCCAGTAATCCAGCCACCGCTATTCTGACCTGCGATGCTACCGACATATGTGCCGATTCCGTTGACATCCGCTGCCTCCAGGCCAAGGTAGGCAACTACCGAGGCAGTCCCCATGCTTCCGAACAAACCCAAGAAGTCCTGGCCCTCGATTGACAGGTGCAAGATTATGTGACCGTTGCCGTCAAAGACACCCGTGAACAGCGGCGAATTCTCCCAATCGTTTACATCCACGGGGGCAATCACAGCCCTGTCGAAGACCTTTCGACCCGGCAGGTTCGGGTCGAGGTCGATATCGGCTATCAGGATAAAGTGCTTATCGTAATCTTCGGGCGTCTCGCCAAGAGTGATAAGGTCCTCTGCCGTAGCTATTCTATAGGGATCGTTCGGCTCTCCTGTGCCGCCGCTGTATTTGGCATCAGAACAGGTTTGAAATAACCAGTCGGTACCGGGACGCTCTTGCGCACCGACATATCTGCTTCCGCGTTCATAGTTGTTAGAGGCGTACTTCCAGCCGAATCTGAGCGCGCCTGTGTCGCGCACCATTAATTCGTAAATCTGCTCAGGTATAAGAGTCACCGCCTCCGGGAACTCGAATCGAAGGAGACCGTCAAAACCATCCTCGACAGAGCAGTCGGCAGCCGCAAGTATATCTCCGTCTTTGGCGATTTCGATAGTTAGCATATCGTCACCCTGACCGGGGCTTATGGTAAGAATGTCAATTTCAACGGCCATCAGGTTAGAGCAGGCTGGTGTGAAAGTCTGCCACATGACGGCCTGGCCTTCCGCATTAGGATTTATGTTTGTCCAGCCACCAGCCCATGCCGGCAGATTGCTCTGATCAATCTGCTCAATAGCCAAAGCTGCCTTTCCCACATAAAAAATGCATGGCATTGCCACGATTATATATAAAAGGATTACCTTTTGATATTGTTTGTTTTTTGCAATAGTCATGCTATGACCTCCTCCCCCCCGAATTCAGACAATAAGCAACTTTTTTTTTGATGATTAACTCACTGCACGAATCGGTAAGATTTTGGCTCAAGAAATGCCAAATAGTAGTGTATCAGATAACAACCAGGTATTTCAACTACAATTTTTTATAAAACATCGATATTTTTCTTGAACTTTCGCCGGAAGTATGTAAGATAGTTACTGAACTAAGGATAGTTCGCAGCGCACAGCGGGTAGGGAATACAAATCAGTAAAAGGGTAAATCAGTTA
>JAFGBG010000112.1 GCA_016933295.1 Sedimentisphaerales bacterium
GTAAAGGTATGGTTGACGGCGTCGAAAATGTCCATCCCTGCAAAATAATACGCGGTTATCCCCAGGACGGTGTAACCTGTGTAAATTATCATAACTATTTTAGCTGATTGGCGTACCTGTGGGACAAGCTGCTGACTTCTGCCTTCGGCGATACCGAGAGCCGGTCCTGTAGGCCCCACTATAGTAGCAAGCATGATGATTGCCAGACCCGCTCCACCAGCCCATTGTGTTATGCTTCGCCACAGTAAAATAAGATGGCTGGATTGCTCGACATTAATAACCGAAAGTCCGGTCGTTGTCCAGCCGCTGACGGATTCGAATATCGCCTGGGTAAAATTCAGTTTTTGTATTGTCATAAACGGCCATGCGGAAAAAAGACAAACTGTAATCCAGCTTAAAACGACAATAACCGCACTTTGCCTGATATCGAGCGATTGACCGTTTTTAATCCGGAATAAAAGCCAAAGGAATATTCCAATCGATATTGTAATAGACGCCGGAATTAAAAAATCCCAAAGCTGACTTGCTTCTTGCGGATAAAAGAAAAGACATAATAAAGGTGAGAGCATCAACACGCCGGCCAATATCAAAATCATGCCGGTGTAATGAAATATATTCGAATATGCTTGTGTTAGTCCGTATCTATTTTTCACGATTATATGAGCCTAAACTTCGCTGCCGGTCAGAAACTTCAGGACTTGGCCGTGATTTTCGGGCATTGTGATTAACAACAACCGGTCCTTTACGTTCAATTTTGTTACCCCTCGCGGGATTATAGGTTTGTCGTCTCTCAAGATACAGGCAATCAGTGCATCGTTGGGAAGCTCCAATTCCATAAGAGATTTGTCAAGAACCGGTGAATCATCCGACAAGATTACCTCCGTGACATTTACCTTGCCTTCGGCTACTGAAAAAAGGCCAACAATTTCCTCTAAGCCGGTTCGCTGTTCAATCAGGGATGATATTATATGCGTTGTCGAAAATGCCGTTGTAACGCCGAGATGCTGGAAAACCTGCTCATTGTCCGGATCGTTTACCAAAGCGAGCGTCCTTTTAACACCGAAGTTCAGCTTTGCCAACTGGCAGATGACCAGGTTGTCCTCGTCATTTGGAGTTACAGCCAGGACGGCATCCATTGAGTATGTTTGGGCGTCTTTCAGAATCTGCGGATCGGTTGCATTGCCGAAAACGATCGTAGCTTTCAATTGACGTGCAAGCCGGCTGCATTCCTCTTTTTTACGATTTATAATGGTAACATTATACCCTTTCGAAAAGAATGCCTTGGCCAGAAAGTATACGATTTTACCGCCACCTACTATTAACGTATCCATAGTTACACCATTTAACTTTCCGGTTTTTCCCTCAGGGCCGTTATCATTTTTTCCGCCGCCATGGAAGTAGGGCATACACATTCGATGCCTATTGTTTTGCAAAAAGATTCTTTGTTTGGATCGAGGATTCTGACAAAAACTCTCGGCACATCGAACCGGTTTTTGGCGATCTGGGCAGCCATGATATTTACGTTTTCATCATGCGTCGCACCGATTAAAACGTCGGCCTTGTCTATTTTTGCCTGCTTGAGGATACCAAGCTCGGTGGCGTCACCTTCAATTTTGAAGCCGCTGAACTGGTCCGGAGCAAGTGCATTGAACGCAATCGGTTTTATATCTATTACGACAATACTGTGTCCCTCGTTGCTCAACATATTAGCCAGAAACGAGCCGAGTCTGCCGCATCCGATTACGATCACGTACATATTGTTTTTTGAAGCCATTTTCCGATCCGTTATTTAATAGGATGTTTTTTGATCAAATTTAATATTTTTTTCGGCGTTCGGATTCGCATGTGTTGAGCGGCTCAGATTCTCATGGGCGGGTTTATATCCGGGATCGAGCGAAATTGCTGCCCTGTAATTCTTCTGTGCTTCGAGCTTATCGCCTTGAATTTCCAGAAGAGCTCCAAGGGCATTAAACGCCTCGGCACGGGACGAATCCAGAGATATTGCTTTTTTGACATGTTCAACAGCAGCTTCGATATGCTTGTCTTCGACACTTTTTTTTGCGAGCTTCAGGCATGAATCATAGTCTCCGTTTTTCTGCTCACCGGTTGTTTCTTCTTGAATTACTTTTGAAACCATATCTCTGATTTCTTCGGGAGTAAAGGGTTTCTGAATAAAATCTATGGCTCCCTGTTTCATTGCATCCACAGCGGCATCAATGGTTCCGTGAGCAGTTATGATTATAATTTTCACATCGGGCCTGTCCTTGCTAAGCCTGTCAAGCACCTGCATGCCGTCTATTCCGGGCATACGTAAATCGAGTAATACCAACCCGAAATCGCCATCCTGAAGCTTTGACAACGCTTCCTCGCCGTTTACCGCCGTGTCAATTTCGACATCCATATCTTCTAATGCCTGGGTCAGAGTCATTCGGATGTTCTTTTCGTCATCCACGATTAATATTTTGTTGGTTCTCATTTCATTGTCTCCTATTAAATTTCAACCAGTTATTGGGACGGTAAATGTAAACGTGCTTCCCTTACCGGGATGCGAATCCACCCAGATAGTACCGCCGTGAGCACGAACAATTTCCTTGCATATTGCAAGTCCCAGTCCGCTTCCGCCGAGTGCTTTTTCGGTTTTTACCTGGACGAATTTATCGAATATTCGGGATTGATATTCGTAAGGAATACCCATTCCATTATCCGCAACTGAGATTTGAATTTGTGAACCCATTTGTTCTGCCGACAATTTGATAAATCCATTTGCTTGGGTATATCGCAGCGAATTCGATATCAGATTTGTCAAGACCCATGTGATTTTATTTACATCTGCTTTGATGTCAGGCATATGGGTGACCGGCTCATAGGACAATTCAATAGTCTTTTCTTCCGCCTGTTTTTTTAATAATGCGACAGCCTTTTCAAAAAGCAGTTCTACCGGTACGGAGTCAAACTCGATATCCAGTTTGCCGGCTTCTATTTTTGAAATATCCAGAAGGTCGCTTACCAGTGCTTTGAGCCTTCGCACCTCTTCATCGGCGGCGTTGAGTAATTCGGATTCTTTCGAGTCAAGTTTATCCATCGATTTTTCTTTGAGCAATGAGATACTCATACCAATGCTGGTAAGAGGGGTTTTCAGCTCGTGTGACGCCGCCATTACGAACTCACTTTTGAGCCGGTCCAGCTCCTTTAGCCTGGTTATGTCACGCAGCAGCAGTACCATGCTTACAGGAGATTGCTCATCTGCGGGAACCGGAGTTACTGAGAACAGATAATGCTGCTGTGATTGACCTTTATCAACAGTTATAATGTTGGCATCGGGTTCTTCCGGCATGGTGATATTTTCGGATTGAAAGGCCTGTTTGAGATAATTGTAAATTTTTTCGTCCTTGATAACTTCGAGTAGGTGATAGCCTTTAATTTCATCAGGAGTTTTGTCGAAAATTTTTGCCGCAGTGGGATTAATGTCCTCAATTTTTAATTCGGAATTAAGAACAATCAGCCCGTCATCGATGCTTCGAATAATTGTCTCGCTTTTATGTTTCTCGCTTAGTATTTTTTTGAAATTAAGGTTCCTGTATGCTTTGAGCTTTTTTACCATTACGTTAAAGTCATTTGCCATTATTCCAATTTCATCTCTGGATTTGGATTTTACCTGCACGTTGTAATCTCCCTCGGAAATTTTCTGTGTGGCTTTTATGATTTGATGTACCGGTTTAACAAAAAGAGCCGCTAACAGAAGGCTGAAACCCAGACCGACAGCCACGGAGATCGAACCTATCATAAACACAGACCAGAAGGCCCTGCTGGAAACTTCCGATGCCTTGCTGCTGGCGTCAAACATGGTGTTCTGGTTGATTTCACGCAACTGGATACATTCATCTCGGACGGATTTGAAAGACGGGAGCACATTTTCGTGATAGAACTGCGCAGTTTTGCCGGCATCGGAACTAAACATTGTTTGCAGGTTCGAAAATTTGACTAAATATTCCGAATAACCTGCATCGATGTTCTCTACGATTTTATCTTCACCCGCAATTGTTATATTGTCTTTTGCCCTGCCAAGCCAGAGAAGAAAATGATTCTCGTTTTCCCTGAACTGTTTTATTGCCTCATCCGGATAGTTCAGCATAAGAAGCAGGATTGCACTGTCCTGCCTTTCGAGAGAATCTATCATGTTTTCGGCTGCGAGGATACTTTTATAGTTTTCCTTCAGAATTGCTTCTGCGGCATGACTAAGGCGGACCATGTTTATTAAAGACCATATAAGAACCGCAACGATGAGGCTCAATGCGAGACCATAGCCGGTTAATACCTTCTTTCTTAAAGTCCAGTAAATTTTCTGTTCCATACTTTAAGATTTCCCCTCAGATGTTATATGAGCACATCCAGCATATAATAATATAAACACAGCTAACATCCATTAATTTTTTTAGTTTTTGATTCTGAAGCTTATCAATGAAATTGTTTTTTTCATTTGCCTTTACCATCAAGCGAAAAAGGCAATAAAAAAAAACTGCCGAGAATGACAGTTTCATATTTTGTCATTGCCCTTTCAAACGCCTACGAAGTTAGCTGTCGGGCTTGGGTTTGAAAGTACCCACTCCTGCTCTTTAGGAGTTAGCCCCAAAATTCGGTTCCTCCGTATTCACGCCCACGACGTGAAATTCGGCCACAATATATTCTTAATTTGTATGAAATAGTTTGCCGAGAAACGCATGAATTGTCAATATATTTGAATCGTTTTTTTATTTATGTTTTCAGACCGATAATATACTTATTTTACGCCACATCAGCTAAACCCAGTGAGTCACCGAACTTAGAAATCAAGGCCCGGCGAATATTGCTGTGCTCGGGACTAAGTAACATCGGGTCGTTGGAGACAAGTTCAAACGCGTTTTTCCTTGCCATGACCAGTAAATCGTAATCGTCGATGATATTGGCGATTTTCAAATCCGGCAGGCCGTGTTGCCGCGTGCTGAACATCTCGCCCGGGCCGCGAAGACGTAAGTCGTGCTCGGCTATCTCGAAGCCGTCGTTGCTTCTGGTCATAATTTCGAGCCGGTTTCGAGCGATTTCGTTTTCAGTTTCGGCGAAAAGAAAGCAGTAAGATTTCGCCTCCGACCTGCCGATGCGGCCTCTTAACTGATGCAACTGTGCCAGTCCGAATCTGTCCGCTCCTTCGATGACCATTATTGTTGCGTTGGGCACGTCAACTCCAACCTCCACTACGATAGTGGATACAAGTAAGTCGATTTTGCCTTTGCGAAATTCCGACATAATTCGCTGCTTTTCCGCGGACGGCATCCGGCCGTGCAGAAGCGCGACGGCAAATTCCGGGAAAATATCCTTCGATAAATATTGCCATTCGTCGGTTGCCGCTTTGATATCGCCGTTTTCTTCTGA
>JAFGBG010000113.1 GCA_016933295.1 Sedimentisphaerales bacterium
AATCGTATGTTCTTGATGGCCGGAACCCAGGATGATCCGTACCTGGCTCCGGATGGCGTCAACACAGCGCCTGTAGGCGTATTGAATTTGAACGACGACGGCAAGAAGCTGTTCCTCAACGCAATGAAGTATCTGATTCCCGCCAAGCCGGTAGATCCCGGCACTGACAATCTGGTTGCTTATTATCCACTGGATGGAGACACATTGGATGCTTCCGGTAACGGTCTCGATGGCACAATTATGGGTGATCCGAATTTTGTCGAAGGTATTATCGGCATGGGTTTGCAGCTTGATGGTGTGGACGACTATGTTGACTGCGGAAATAATCCGCTCTTCGATATCACCGAGCAAATCACGCTTGCTACCTGGGTGAATGTTAATGATTTTGGCAATGGCCAGCACAATCCCTGGGTGAGCAAAGGTGACCACTCTTATTGTCTCAAGGGTTGCCGTACTGGTAATGCAATCGAATTCGACGTTTATGAGAGCGGTTGGAAATGGATCAACGCTGAAGTTGGCGCCATCAATAATGAATGGCACCATGCTGCCGGAACGTTCGACGGCGCTCAGCTTAAGGTCTATCTCGATGGTGAATTAATTTCCACGAAGGATGTTGCCCCAGGCATTGCTACCAGTGTCCATAATGTAGCAATAGGAACCAATACCGAGGCGAGCGGCCGATTTTCCGAAGGCATTCAGGATGAAGTCAGAATCTATAACAGAGCTCTGACTGCAGAGGAGATTCTTTACATTGCAGGAATGTAGGCTAATGCGCCAATAGAGTTTAGTATCGATAAGTGAAATAGGTGTATTATGAAGGGGCCTATAATGAATAAATTATAGGCCCCCTTTTTTTTAATAATCACTGATAAGAATTCAAACCGTATTAAAAACAATAGAAAGTCCTGTAGGGTGAAAAATGTCATAAAACGGCCATATATGCCGCAAATATCGGGATATACTGAAATTTTTCTTGACGCAAAAGACCCGGATTTGGTATAAATAAAGTAGCAGGAGAGAACTTTTAAGTTCTTGGGCAGAATGAAATTAGATTTTTTTTAGAATGCAGCGTGTTATATATATTCGAGGGGGGGAAAAATGTGTTTTTTTGCAGAAATTCAGGTTTAAGGTATTAGAAAATAAAAATTTCACAACATTTTGATAATTTTTATAGGAGGTGCATGATGTATCAAAAAGTAACGTCTCTAATTTCTTTGTTTGTTTTGTTGCTGTTAGTCGGCAATGCTCCGGCCGACACATTTACATGGGATAGCGGCGGCGGTAACAATTTGTGGAGTACTCAGCAAAACTGGGAACCGGATGGTTTACCCACAAATGCTGATGATGCACGAATCGAAGACCCAAATGCAAATTGCCTCATTGATTCTTCTGTAACGGCAGAATGTATATCTTTGACCATGAACAGCAACAGTTCCCTGGAAATGACGGGTGGTTCTCTTACGATGGATGGTTTTCTTACCATCTCAGACGACGCTGACAGTAACAGCGTAATGATTATGAGCGGTGGTGTTGCTAATATGGGGACCTTAAACGGAACCAACGGTAGAGTACGTGTTGCCTACAGGGGTATAGGCACTCTGATTATGACCGGCGGAGAGCTAAACTCCTATGATAAAGTTGAGGTAGGCAGACAGGCCGGCGCTGTCGGTTATTTATATTTGTATGACGGGACCATTAATTTCTCAGGTAACTCAACCGACCTTGAAATCGGTACTAACGGGACAGGATATGTATATCAATACGGCGGTGTTTTCAATGTTCAGGATAATATCAAATTGACACAGAATAATGCTGACGCTGTCGCTCGCTTGTATTTATATGGTGGTGTTATGAATGCCGGTAATCTCCGTGATCCCGAGCAAATGCTGGGAGATCCTTTGATGGATATCACTGAAGGTACGCTTATACTGCCGGGTGATTATAGGGAAGTTGTTAACGAATATATTAATAGGGGATGGATTGTTCCCTACGGTGGTTTGGGTTTATTAAATGTGGAATATACCGCAGATCCCAATCAAACTACGATAACAGCCAGTAATCTTCCGCCGGAGCTTGCTTCGATCCCGAGTCCTCGTAATAAGGCTCAAGTAATGAAAACGGCCGAAGGTGTTACTCTTAACTGGACGCCGGGTGACTTTGCGGCATCTCATAATGTGTACTTTGGTACGGATCCGAATGCCGTAAATGATGCTAACGATGTTCCCGGTTTGTGGCCGGAATTCAAAGTTAGTCAGGATTCCAACAGCTTCGATCTGGGAGTTCTTGAACTGGGAGAAACGTACTACTGGAGAATCGATGAAGTTAATGAGGCGGATCCGAATAGTCCCTGGAAAGGTGTAGTCTGGGAATTTTCCTTAGCGGACTATATCGTTGTGGACGATTTCGAGTCTTATAATGAAATACCGGACGGACAGGAAGGTAGCAACCTGGTTTACTTTACATGGTCGGATGGTTACGCTGATCCTTCTGTAAACGGCTCTACAATGGGTTACCTTTTTGGTGATTCTCTTGAGAGAGACAATGTTCACGGCGGCGATCAGGCGGTTCCATTGATGTATAATAACACCCAGGCTTCTTATTCAGAGGCATCGGTTAATCTTGCCGATCTGAGTGTGAGTCCGGATTTTGCCGCAGATAATCTTCAAACATTATCTATTTGGGTTAATGGTGGCCCGGGGAATTCTGCTGAGCAAATGTACGTAAAACTTAACGGTATAAAGGTCAATGTCGGTCAACCGGTCGAGTTAAGGGTAGTCGGCTGGCAGGAGAAAACGATTGACCTCGACCTTTTCAGTGGTCTCGACCTGAGTAATGTTACCGAACTTGGGATTGGATTTGACAAAACCGGTGCTGTCGGCGGCACAGGAACTATGTTGATTGATGATATTAGATTATATACCGCCGCAGATGAGCAATAGCAATAGTTGCAGAAAAGCCGATTGTTTGTTAAATACTATTTGCAGATTTTTTTAATATAGAACGATATCCCGTACCATGATTTTTCATGGTACGGGATATTGATTATACGGAACATAAAACACTAAAAGAATACCGTAAGTATTGAACGACGGCATATAGTAGTAAATTTAGTGTCAGAAGTGGTTTATTATTTGGATGTACTGACATTATTAAGTCGGCTTGTATATGAAAAGGATCGCTATGAAAACTGTAAAAGCTGGTTTTACGTTAATAGAATTACTGGTAGTAATTGCGATTATTGCTCTTTTAATGGGAATTCTTATGCCTGCGTTGAGCAAGGTTAAAGAAACTGCCAAGCGGGTCGTATGTTCGAGTCAGGTAAGACAGATTGGTACGGCAATGACCTCTTATACTGCGGACTATGATAATCGTATGCCGCCGTATAACACTAATATTGCCAACACAAATCCATACTTATTGATTCACTCTTACGCTTTATATCGTGGGGAAAATGATTATCGAGATGCCGGCGGAAGATTGCTTCCAATGAAACTGGCAGTTTTTTACGAAGGTGGCTACATAGCGGATCCGAAGGTTTTTTACTGCCCTTCCAACAAGAATTCTCTATATAAATATGAATCGTACAGCAATCCCAAGCCGTGGGGTTCTTTGCCGCAAAATTACAACACGAGGGATGAAACGGGTAACACTCATAATCAATGGATACGTATGGGATATACCTATCTTCCAATTGATCCGAGAAAAAAAATAGACCCATCTACGGGTATGCCCGACGAAACAGCCGGCACTATTGACAGCATAAATGCTTATATCCCGTTAATGACCGATATAATTCGGCACAAACTTGAAATCAGCCACAGGAGACAAAATAATTATGCCATAAACGCCTTATTCAAGGACGGTTCTGTGACGTTATGCACCGATGAGAATGTATTCAATCATGAGGTATGGGATCAGCTGGAAAGTGGTTCGGTTTCGGAATTACAAGCCAACTATATGGTCTTTCAGATGGTCGGCGGCAAGCGGGTAGGTAACGGCGGCTAAAATCAGCTTCTAAGCGATACGGCAATTCTTTCGCATAACGTATATCTAAACATTCTACCGAGATTATAACTGTTCGAGGTTTTTTCGATATATGATGGCTTCGGATAAATGGCTACAATGATGAAAAGAATCCCTTTTTGTTTTTTCCTAATTTTTTTATTTTGCGGATTTTCATCCCTGTGTGCACAACCTGCCTTCCCCGGCGCCGAAGGTTTTGGAGCTATGAGCATGGGTGGACGCGGCGGGTATGTTTTTAAAGTTACAAACCTGAAAGATAAAGGCCCTGGAAGTCTGCGGGAGGCGGTCGAAGCTGAAGTTCCCAGAATCGTTGTTTTCGATATTTCGGGGACGATTGAATTAGAATCCGGCTTGAAAATCGAGAATTCGTATATAACAATTGCCGGGCAGACGGCTCCGGGAGATGGAATTTGTCTGAAAAATTACGGCCTCGTAGTTTCGGCCGACCATGTTATTATCCGTTATTTGCGGTTTCGTCCCGGCGATAACGAGGAAGTCGAACTTGATAGCTTATGGGTCGCAGACGGGCAAAACATTATCATCGACCATTGTTCGGCAAGCTGGGGGGTTGATGAAACGCTTTCAGTGGCCGGTTCGGGGCCGAACCTGGGGAATGTCACAGTGCAATGGTGCATGATTACCGAAAGTCTGAACTGTGCGATCCATTCAAAGGGATGTCACGGCTATGGTTCCCTGGTTCGCGGCGGCTGGGGCAACGGTTTTAGTTACCATCACAATCTTTATGCGCATCACAGAGGCAGAAGCCCTCGCCCCGGAAACTACAATAACCACAGTATAGATCCGGATGGTTTGATTTTCGATTTTCGCAATAATGTCGTATTTAACTGGGGCGGCTCGTATGCAGGTTATAATGCCGATACGGACAGTATTTCATGGATGAATTTTGTAGGAAATTATTATAAAGAAGGCCCTGATTCCTCCGGTGATTGGGCCTTTCGCGAGCAATGCACTTTTAGCAGGGCGTATTTTCAGGATAACTGGATGAATGGAACCAACTCGTTCGATCCATGGGCTCTTGTTCGATTTGACGGTTTTTCGAATGCCCAGATAGAAGCATATAAGCTGGCCGAACCGCTTATTGTCCCATCGGTTCAGACAGATGATACTTTTATCGCCTATGAGCTGGTTCTTGCCGAAGCCGGGTCCTCTTTTCCCGTACGCGATGAAGTTGACGCTCGGATTATTAACGATGTAATCTGTGGAATCGGCGATATTATCGACGACGAAGACGAGGTTGGTGCCTGGCCCGTTCTGGAATCAACGGCCCCCCCCGCCGATAGAGATAATGATGGTATGCCCGATGATTGGGAGATCGCCTTTTGTCTTAATCCTTATGATTCAGGCGACGCCGTAGCGGACCGTGACGGAGACGGTTATACCAATATAGAAGAGTACATAAACTGGCTGCCGCTTAATCAACCTATGCCGCCGAGAACCGACCTCAATTGCGATAAGATAATTAATTTTTATGACTTTTCGGAATTCGCCCGGCACTATCTCCGCTCTTACAGGCACCAGTGGTATTATCACAAATATGATATAAACAATGACGGCAGTTTTTCGATTGCCGATATTTCATATATCGCTCGGGACTGGCTTTCCGAGTTTTAGCCCCACTTTTTTCTCATTTTAACTTTCCGCCGATAAAATAAGGACAGGAAAATTATTGTCTATAAATTTATCATCCGGCGAAATTCTCGTATCTTCCCGTATACTTTTTGCCATTTAATATTTTGCCGCGCGCGAGCTTTAAAGCGGACAAATTTCCGATAAAATTTAATATGGTTCATTTTATATCGATTCCCGATAATTTTTTTGAGAAAGTTCCTGTATACGGGACTTGTTTTTATCGATTTTTTTACATAAAATGAACAATTTTCGGTTTGGAACGTAAAATAATTATCATTTTTTTGGTGGTCAACATCATATATTGAGTTCGGTTTTAAAGAATTTACTTTGTTATAGAAAAGGAGAAATTCTTCATGGCGGCAGACGTAAAACAAATCGGAAAACTGGTACAGGAAAAAAGCGAGTTTGTGCGATTGCTTTTCGGTGAAATCGATAAAGTAATCGTCGGGCAGCGCTATATGCTGGAAAGGATGCTCATCGGACTTCTGGCGAACGGACACATTCTGCTCGAAGGAGTTCCCGGGCTGGCAAAAACAATGGCTGTGACTATTCTTTCAAGGGCAATCGACGCCGATTTCAGGCGAATACAATTTACGCCGGACCTTTTGCCCGCGGACTTAATCGGTACTCAAATTTATCGGCAATCGGACGGCCAGTTTTACACTCGCAAGGGACCGATCTTCGCAAATATTGTGCTGGCCGACGAGATAAACAGAGCACCGGCGAAAGTCCAAAGCGCATTGCTGGAGGCCATGCAGGAAAGGCAGGTCTCCATCGGCGACGAGACCTTCTCACTGCCGGCTCCTTTTCTGGTTCTGGCGACTCAAAATCCGATCGAACAGGAGGGAACATACCCCCTGCCGGAAGCTCAGCTTGACAGGTTTATGTTGAAGCTAAAAATTGATTATCCGAATAAGAACGAGGAACGGGAAATACTCGATAGAATGGCTGTGACAAACAAGCAATTCGACATTAATCCGGTTATCAGGCCTGAGGACATTTCGGAGGTCAGAGCCGTTGTCGATGAAATTTATATCGACGACAAAATCAAGAATTACATCGTCGATGTTGTTTGTGCAACAAGGCAGCCGGGTAAATACGGCATAAAAATGGGGAATTTTATAAGCTACGGTGCTTCGCCGAGGGCGACAATATTTCTTGCCATTGCGGCAAAAGCTCATGCTTTCATACAACAGAGGGGATATGTCACCCCACAGGATGTAAAAAGTATCGGCTCCGATGTGTTGAGGCACAGGGTCATTGTTAATTATGAAGCCGAGGCCGAGGGCAAGACAAGCGAGGATATAATCAAAACGATTTTTGATAACATCGAAGTGCCGTAAGCAAAAAACCGGTTGAATTTATTTTGCACTATTATGATACCACAGGAATTAATAGACAAAATCAGGCGTGTACAAATCTATACCTCCAAGGCGGTTAATGCAAGTTTTGCCGGACAGTATGAAAGTGTATTCAAAGGCAGAGGTATGCAGTTCGATGAGGTTCGGGAGTACACACCCGGCGACGACATCCGGACAATCGACTGGAATGTAACCGCACGTACCGGTAAGCCCTACATTAAACGTTTCGTAGAGGAACGTGAGATGACGGTTATATTTGCCGTTGATCTCAGTGCCTCCGGCGATTTCGGCACCGTCAATAAAGTCAAAAACGAGCTTGCCGCCGAGTTCTGTGCTGTACTGGCGTTTGCCGCCGCCAAGAATAACGACAAAGTTGGGCTGCTTATTTTTACGGATCAAATAGAGCTTTATATCCCGCCAAAGAAAGGAATCAGCCATATGCTTCGGCTGATTCGAGAATTGCTGTATTTCAAAATGCCGAAAAGAAGGACGAATATCTCTCATGCGCTGGATTATCTCGGTAGAATTGTTCGTAAAAGAGCGATAGTGTTTCTGGTTTCCGACTTCATTGAAACCGGTTTCAAGAAATCACTGAGTCTGCTCAATAAAAGGCATGATGTTATCGCTGTTTCAGTTCGCGACCGGGCGGAAATTGCGTTGCCGGGCATTGGATTGGTAGAATTTGCCGATGCCGAGACCGGCGAGATTATTTTCGTTGATACTTCGAGCAGGAAATTCAGAAACACTTACAGCAGTGCTTGTGCTCGGCGCTTTGAAGAATTAAAAAATATGCTTCGGTCGATTAATGTCGATTGTATCAGCATCAACACGGACAAATCGTACATACAGGACCTGGTGAGTTTTTTTCACATGCGGCATAGACGGCATTAGTTTTTGAACACGTATTCCGGATAAAGATTCGGAGGTTAAAAAATGGATGAGAAACTTGATTTTTCGTTACCTCAGAATAAACAAAAAATATCTATTCTACCGATAATTTCAATCGTTTTACTGATTGTCTTAATCGGTTTGACACTGATTAATATTCTGATTATATCAAACAGTCGTAGTAATCTCACTCAGGATGATTTATCTTTTTCATCTGATCAGGTCAAACAGCTCGCTTTAAAGCTTTCCGATCGTAATTTATACACTGAGGCGGCGAAAGTTTGGCGGGATTATCTTTCGAACGGCCATATCACAACCGACGAACGTGCGAAAACGCTTTTCCAGATTGGCACGTTGCTTGAAAAAGCCGGCTCATACGAGGAAGCTATCGAATATTTTTATCGAAGCGAGATAACTTCCGAACTTGCCGAGCTGGAACCTCAGATTAATATCCATTTGAAAAACTGTTTCGAAAAGCTCGGTATGTTTTCGGCCCTGCGTTATGAGCTGATGGATAGGACAAGCCTAAATAAGGATAAACAAGCCGGGGGAAAAGTTGTCGCCGAAATAGGTACGGAAAAAATCACCGATGCCGATCTTGACGCACTAATCGAGGAAACGATAGATAGTGAAATAGCTCCGATGTCGTGGTTTACATCGGCCGAACAGCAAAATGAGCAGAAAAGGAAGATGCTGGAGCATTATAAAGCACCGGCGGCGAGAGCTCAGTTTCTCAAATCATGGCTTGCTCAGGAAGTTTTATATCGAAATGCGCTGGAACAGGAATTGCCGGAAGAGCCGAAGGTGAAAAAAATGATTGAAGAGGTAAATCGTTCGGTGCTGAGCCAACAGCTTATGAGCAAGGAACTGGCGGATAAGATTAATGTCACGGAAACTGACCTGCAAACATATTATCAGGCGAATAAAGATAAATTCGTAGAACCGCCTGATGAAGAAGATCCTAATTCGCTTGCTCGTCAAAAAAGCTTTGACGAAGTGCGCGATCAGGTTGCATCCGAGCTTATAAGTCGCAAAAGCCAGGATGTCCGGAAAGATTTCATAGAGCAAATGATGAATAAATATAACGTAATCATCCATACGTCCGTGCTTGGAGGAGCCGAGCAAACAACAACTGAGGATAAATCACAATAGCGGCTTAAAAATAGATGTCAGAGAGATTATATAAGATAAGGTTTGCTTTTATTGTATTGCTGAGCGCAGGAATTGTTTTTTCATGTGCCGGTTGCAGGAAAGGACCTGCGGCAAAAACTGAAAAAACGGAATTCGAGATTGACAAGGAATACACACGAGGCCCCTTGACGGCGCATGTTCGTCTCGATAAGGCGAAAATTACAATTGCCCAGACCGTCCTGCTGGAACTTGAGGCATCTATCGAGCCGGATTATGAGCTTAAAATGCCGACGGTGGATAAAGTTCTGGAGAACTTTGGTATTGTCGATTGGAATAATTTGGGCGATAAGCTCGGTGAGAACAATAATGTAGTTAAAAGATACCAGTATCGTCTCGAACCTTTCTTGTCTGGCACTTATCCGATACCGGCTTTTACTTTTGAATTCCATGATGTTAATGACACCGAAGATAAAAAGTACGAGCTTACGACTGAACCCATTGACATCGAGGTCACTTCCCTTTTGGGCCAGCAGAGGGCGGACCTGAAAATTGCCGATATCAAAGGCGTTGTTGGAATGCCGGCAAAAATTACTTTTTGGTGGATTTTGGGGGGGATATGGGCATTTTGTTCGATTTTTTTTATATCCGTCTTTTTAGTGATATGGCTATATCTTCGCCGCAAAAAGATGATGAAGATTATCAGAGTTTTCAGGCCGGCCCACGAAATTGCATACGCTCGTCTGCGTGAGCTGGTCAGGCGGGATCTGGTCAAGGCCGGCAAAATAAAGGAATTTTACGAGCAGATAAGCAATATTCTCAGGCATTATATCGAGCATCGCTTCAACCTGCACGCTCCGGAGAGGACAACGGAGGAATTTCTCGCCGAGCTTCCATCGACGAACGTGCTTGTCGGGTCCGACCAGGAGCAACTGGCGGAATTCTTAAGACACTGTGATTTGGTTAAGTTTGCCAAATACAATCCGACGTCCGAAGAAATCCAGAAAACCTTTAATCTGGTTAAAAGTTTTATCGAAACGACTAAATCTGAAGAAAAGAAAGTTGACGTCACCGGAACAGATACCGGAAAATTCGCCGAAGCGAGGGGTGCGTAAATGAGTTTTCATTCATGGTGGGTATTATTCTTGTTGTTCTTTTTGCCTGTTTTGGCGTTTTTAAGATTATGGAAAAAACGTCATGCAACGGTAAAATTCCCTTCGCTGGCGGATTTCCGAAATTGCCCGGTCTCTTTGCGTCTTCGGCTCAGACCTTTACTTCACATCCTGCGGCTGCTTTGCATCGCCCTTTTAATTATAGCCCTTGCCCGCCCGAGAAAAGGAACGGTCCTTTCTGAAATTTCTACCGAAGGTGTGGCTATAGAGGTTGTTGTTGACCGTTCCGGAAGTATGGGGGCGGAAATGGACTATTACGGAGATACACTCAGCCGCTTTGATGTTGTTAAAAGAGTTCTTTCCGACTTTATCAACGGCGATAAAAAAGGTCTGGCCGGCAGAAGAAGCGATTTACTCGGTTTGATAACTTTTGCCCGGTATGCGGATACGACTTGTCCGATGGTGCTGACTCATAACATCTTGCTTGAATTTATGAAACAAACCGAAATCGTTAATCTTCGCAGCGAAGACGGCACCGCTATCGGTGACGCCATTGCACTGGCTGCCGCTCGATTGAAAACAGCGGAGCAGGAAATACAGGATAGAAGAGCCAGGCTGATTCAGGCCGGCGAAAAAATAACCGACGAACGCGAAGACGGTTTTAAGATTAAAAGTAAAATTATCATTCTGCTGACGGACGGCATAAATAACGTCGGGCAGTATCACCCGCTTCAGGCTGCCGAGCTGGCGAAGGAATGGAATATAAAAATTTATACGATCGGTATCGGCTCGGCTAATGCTTTTATGACGGTTCAAACTCCGCTCGGAACATATAAGATGCCGACCGGCCAGAATCTCGATGAAACGCTGCTAAAGAACATCGCGGAAAAAACCGGCGGCTTTTACGGCCGGGCCGACGACGCCGAAGCATTACACGAGATTGTTGAGAAAATCGACAAGCTGGAAAAAACCGAAGTAAAATCCTTTCAATTTACACAGTACTCGGAACTTTTCGGTCCGTGGACAAAAGCGGCACTTTTTCTTCTTGTTCTTGAGATAATCGCAAGTTGTACCGTATTTAGGAAAATACCATAAGATTTTTTTTGAGAAGGATATGAACTTGGATCCTTTAGGTAACGACAAAGCATTGTGGCTGTTATTTGCTGTGCCGGTATTATTAATACCTGTCTATGTATGGTGTTTTCTGTGGAAATATAAAGCTCTGAAAACCCTGGCAAGCAGTAATATGCTGAAGAAGATTAATATAACAGTGAGCCTGAAAAAGCAAATCTTCAAGGCCGTTTTGCTAATTGCCGCTTTTATATCCATCGTTATCGCTCTTACGGAACCGAGATGGAATCCGAAGTCGCAAAAAATACAACGTCACGGCCGGGATGTCTGCATACTTTTGGATACTTCCCGCTCGATGCTTGCCGAAGATATTAAGCCGAGCAGGCTGGAACGCTCCAAAATAGCAATCCGGGATCTTCTTGAAAAATTACAGGGAGATAGAATCGCAATTGTCACCTTTGCGGGCAACAGCACGGTAAAATGTCCCCTGACGCAGGATTACGCCTTTGTTCGCATGGTGCTTGCCGATATTTCCACTGAAAGCACCAGCAGAGGCGGCACGATGATAGGCGATGCCATCCGTAAAGCGACCGAGGATGTATTTGACAAACAGAGCCGGGAATTTAAAGACATCGTATTAATTACCGACGGTGAAGACCACGATAGCTTCCCAATCGAGGCCGCGGGAGAAGCCGCCGCCGAAGGCATCAGAATTATTGCCATCGGACTCGGAGATGAAGACCAGGGCTCGCGAATTCCGATTACGGGGCCGAACGGCGAAATAACGTTTTTGAAATACAATGGGCAGGAAGTTTGGTCCAAGCTCGATGCCGATACGCTGCGAAAAGTCGTATATGCCACCGAGGGCGGCAAATATTTGTCCGTTTTGCCGGGCACGACGCTGGATCTGGGGCAGATTTATGAAGGACTGATTGCATCTGCTCAAAAACGCGAGCTTGAATCTACGACAATGATACGATATGATCAAAAGTTCCAGATTTTTCTGGCTTTGGGACTAATTCTGATTGTGTGGGAGTACCTGACCGGTGAACGCAGAAAAAGCTAAAGTTATATTATTATTTTGCTTATTAACTGTACAGACCGCCTTGGCGGACTCGGCAAAAACCTCCGTACAGAAAGGCAATAAGCTTTATAATCAGGGAAACTTCAACGACGCCCTCAAGCAATATGACCAGGCTCTTATCGACCAGCCGCAGATACTGGAGCCTAAATTCAACAAGGCGAACTGCTATTATCGTCTTGACGACCTCGGACAGGCAATAGACCTCTATAATGAAGTCGCCGCAGAGAGTAAAAATATGGAATTAGTCGCCGCGGCCAAATACAATCTCGGCAACTGCTTTTTCCAGCGTGGCTCCAAGCAAAAAGATTCCGACCTGCAAAAGGCACTCGAAGATTTGCAGACGAGCATAGTTAAGTGGCGGCAGGTTCTTGATATCGAGCCTGAAAATGAAAATGCCGCTAAAAATATCGAAGTGGCGCGCCTGCTTATAAAGGATATTATCGACCAGATAAACAAGCAGCAAAAGCAGCAACAGCAACAGGCCCAAAAACAAAAAGAGATGCAGGAAAAACTTAAAAAGCTTTTAGAGCGGCAAAAAGCTCTTTCTCAACAAACCGAACAGACAAAAGAGCAGGCCGATAAAGAGCAGCTCAGCCGGCAGCAGGCTTCGGACAACTACAATAAACAGGCACAAGAGCAATCTCAGTTGAAGTCGGAAACGCAGCAGACATCACAGCAGATGCAGCAACAGCAGGACCCCGATAATTCGCCGTCGCCGCAGATGCAGGAGGCCGCCGAAGAGCTTGAAAAGGCGGCGAAAACTCAGGAGCAGGCTGAAAAACAACTAAAGGAATCAGAAGCTACCGCGGCAAAAAAATCACAGGACAAAGCAGCCGAACATCTTGAAAATGCCCTGAAAAAATTGTCCGGCGAAAATGACCAGAGTCAGCAGCAGCAACAACAGCAACAGCAGCAGGAACAGGAACAAAATCAATCCGAACAGCAGGAACAACAAGACCGGCAGGAGCAGCAGCAGGCCTCTGCTCCGGATACGACTGCACAGGAGATTCTCGACAACGAGCAACGTCAGAAAGAGCAGAGACAAATGCTGCAAAGAGCTCCTAATCAGAACGTGGAAAAGGACTGGTAAATGCGTGTTTGCTTGAAATATATTTCGATTGCGATTTTTGTGTCGGTTTTTTCAGGTGCTTCTTTTGCACAGGTGCAGGTAGTTGCTCAGGTCGATACGAGAAACGATATTTATATAGGCGAAAATTTCTCTTACTACATTATTATTGACGGGGAAAATACGCCGGGCCGGGTCGATTTGGCCCCCCTTGCAGAGTATAACCCGCGTCCCGCCGGGAATCAGGATGTTTCCCAAACTTCGATAAGTATAATCAACGGCAGAAGAACTCAGAATATCACGAAGCGATACGTAATGAGCTATTTGCTCAGTGCCGACAAGCCCGGACGCATTATTCTGCCGCCCGTGAAAGTGACTCTTCAGGGAAAAACCTACCAGACAAATGAAGTTCAGGTGAATATTTTACAGCCGGGGACTACCGATCAACTGGACCTGGAAGTGACATTGTCGGAAAAACAGTGCTACGCCGGTCAGCCGGTAATTATGACGGTAAATTTTTATTTCTCCGCCGATATAGGCGATTTTCAGTTTAACATCCCTTCTCTTAACGAGGACAATTTTTATATCGAAGAGCCGGACATATCGAATCCACAGGCCCGGGAGTACAGACTCGGTAACGGGATAACGGTTCGAGCAAGCCAGTATCGAACAACCCATAACGGCAAAGAATCGATTCTGCTTTCTTTTAGTAAGGTTTTGATTCCGAAACAAGCGGGTGAAATCGAAATCCCGCCGGCTTCGGTTTCCGCCGATGTCGCCGTCGGCAGAACAAGGTCGCGGGACAGTCTTTTTGACGACAGCTTTTTCTTCGGCTCGCAAAAACAATATAAGCGGTTCATGGTAAGCTCGCAGCCTTTGAAACTCACGGTCCTGCCTCTACCCGAACAGAATAAACCGGCCGATTTCTACGGCTTAGTCGGGCGATATACAATCTCCGCATCCGCGACACCTACGGAAGTCAGCGTGGGCGACCCTATCACGCTTACCGTCAAAATCGGCGGGAGCAGGTATCTCAAACCGGTTCGGTGGCCCGCTTTGGAAGATATCCCGGAATTGGCCGATAATTTCAAGATTCCCGCCGAGCAGGCTTCACCAACAATTGAAAACGACTGCAAGATTTTTACCCAGACGATACGCGCCAATAACGACAAAGTAACCTCGATACCGCCAATCCCGCTCGTCTTTTTCGATGCGGAAAAAGGCGAATACATAACGGCAAAAACCGAGCCGATAAAGCTCGAAGTCTCGCCGTCAAAAGTACTGACGAACGCCGACCTTGAGGGGATGGAATTCACCCCCGTCAGCAAAGAGGTTGAGGCGGTCAGGAAAGGTCTTTCGGCTAACTACGAAGGTCTCGATGCCCTGGAAAACCAGAACTTCTCGCCGCTGGCCGCTTTGGTTCAGCCCGGTTATATGGTGATTTGGGCCGGGCCTCTCGGTTTGCTTATCCTCAGCGCCGCGGCGAAATTCTTCACGCATACCTCTCCCGAAAAAATCGCTCGCAAGCGCAGACGCACTGCCGCAGGCAAAGCCATCGGACAGCTCAGAAAAATAACTTCTGATTCCGCCGGTCAGCATGAGCAGTTGGAATCGATAATAAAGAAATACTTCGGCGAGCGGTTCGATAAATCGGCGGGTGCTTTGACTTCGAACGATTGTTACGAAATTGTTTTTGAAGCGACGAAAGATACGCAAATAGCCGATAGATTCAAAGAAATAATAGCCGATTGTGAAGCTGCCAGATATACTTCAGCTCAAAGCAATATCGTTAAAACCGAAATTGAAGAAGTCATAAATCTTATAAGAACCGTCGAAAAGAAATCAGGAAAATGATTCTCAGAAAAAGTAAATTTTTAGTTTGTTTATTCTTATCGATTATCTACGCTTCGGCAAATGCCGATTTGCCACGAGAAAAAGTCTGCGAGCTTTTTAGTCAGGCAAACCAGTATTTCAGGCAGGCCAATTCCGCCCGGGATCCCGAGCAGGCTGATAAATTATACGAAAATGCGATATTGAGTTTTGATAGGATTATCGATGAGGGCGGGATTCATAATGCCAAATTATATTATAATCTTGCTAATGCCTATCTGCTTCGTGGCCGCTTAGGCAAAGCAATCCTGAATTATCGCCGGGCGGCAAATCTTGGCAATGACGACGATATTCGGAAAAATCTGACCTTTGCCCGGAGCCAGAGAAAGGACCAGGTCACGATAAAAACTGAAAAACGAGTTCTGCAAACACTGTTTTTCTGGCATTATGATTTTGGTCCGAAGACAAAGGTATTATTGGTGTGTATCT
>JAFGBG010000012.1 GCA_016933295.1 Sedimentisphaerales bacterium
AATCCAAAACCGATACAGCGCATCGTCGCCGTATTATCGGTCACTATCAGTTGCAGATGCTCGCCACCGGCGCCGACTCTCTTCGGAGGTGAGGCAAGACGCAAACCTTTGGTCGCAAAAACAGGTTCGGGATTTCCCTCGCCGAATGGACCGAGCATCTGTAATTCACTAACCGTTTCCCTCTGGAACTGCCCTAACGGAACAAGCGCATCGATATGAAGCTTGGATGAAACATCCTTATCATTTAAGTTCTGCTTTGCATAGGCTTCGAACTCCTCCGCAAATTGCTCTATCCTCTCGGCTTCTATAGTAATCCCGGCAGCCATTTTATGTCCGCCGAAACTGCTCAAAAGCCCCGAACAGACCCTTAGTCCGCTCAACATACAAAATCCCGGAATCGAACGTGCCGAACCCTGTGCAAGGCCGGCTTCCGCCGTTTCGAAATCCGCCGGGCCGTCGTTTTGAGAGCCGTTACCGGAAGCAAGTCCAATCATAATCGTCGGGCGGTGATATTTATCCACCAATCTCGATGCGACAATGCCTATTACGCCGATGTGCCAGTTCTCACCCGCGAGAACAATGCTTTTGCGGTCGGGGTGATTCAAATCCCGCTGGATTATCATATCACAGGCCTGTTTGAATATTTTTCGCTCGCATTTTTGCCGCTGAGCGTTTTGTTCTTTAAGATATTCGGCAATCTGCATCGCTCGCATCCGGCTGTCGGAAGTCAGCAGCTCTACGGCCAGTCTTGCGTGTCCCATTCGCCCCGCCGCGTTCAGCATCGGCGCAAGCCGAAAACCTATATGGAAACTGTCGAGCTTGTGTCCCGTCAGTCCCGCCGATTCTATCAAAGCCTGTATGCCCGACAACTCGCAATCCGGCAAAGCTTTCAAGCCATAGCTTGTTAGAATCCTGTTTTCGCCACGCAGGTCCACGATATCGGCGATAGTTCCCATCGCAGCCAGGGAAGTTGCGTTTATCATAAAAGCACGCAAATCCGGCTGAAGTTTCGGCCCCGAATTAAATTCATTCGCAATCGCCCAGGCCAATTTAAAGGCAACCATAGCACCCGCCGAATCCTGGTTCGGATATGATTCATCCAGAGCCGGATGCACAATAGTAACAGCCGGAGGCAGTTCGCTATCGAGCTGGTGATGGTCGGTAACTATCAGATCGAGACCCAAATCTGCCGCAAGTTTGGCCGATTCGACCGCCGTAACACCACAATCGACGGTAACCAAAAGCTGTGTTCCCGATTCCGACAGCGTCCGAATCGCGTCGTTGTTGAGACCGTAACCTTCGTCTATGCGATGAGGAATATAGTAATCGACGTCGGCGCCGAGCAATTTCAGCACCTGCCAAAGAATCGCCACGCCTGTAATACCATCGACGTCGTAATCGCCGTAAATGGTGATTTTTTCATTGTTCCTGACGGCACTTTTCAATCGAACCACGGCCGGCTTGATTCCCGGCATTCGGTCCGGTTCGATAAGCTCAGTCAATTTCGGCTGCAGAAAAACATTCGCCTGCCGGGCATCGATGATATCGCGATTAATTAACAACTGCGCCAAAAGGTTAGAGACTTTGAGCGATTTCGCAAGCTGCCCGCTTCGTTCGTCCGAGGGGCGAATCACCCATTGTTTATTATACATACGTGCCGAAAGCAGCATTCTAATTAGTTCCTGTGTTTTTTCTCAAATATTTTATCTTAAAATTCTCACTATAAAAGCCGCTAATATAATCCTTATACCAGAAGACCGCCAGTTGTGGCAACGATAGTTTTTCAGGCTCTCATATAAAGCCCACCGTTTACAGCGATATATTCGCCAGTAATAAAATCCGCCGCTTCGCTTGCCAGGAAAAGAACCGCCGCGCCAATATCTTCCGCTGTGCCGTTTCTGCCGAGCGGTGTTTGCTCGGCGACTTCTTTTCTTCGCCGGGCGTCGCTGAATCTCCGGTGGAAGCGGGTTTCAATAAAGCCCGGCAGAACGCTGTTTACCCGGATTCCGTATTTGGCAAATTCCGCCGCCATAGCTATCGTCTGAGTGGCAACAGCCGCTTTCGCCGACGCGTATATGCCGGAGCCGAAGCCGCCGCCGTTATGGCCGGCGACAGAACCTATATTTACAATATTGCCTTTGCTTTTTTTAAGATAAGGCAGTGCCGCTTTCGTCACGAAAAAAATACTGCGAACGTTCGTGGCAAAAATATCATCGTGATAATCAGCAGTAGCGGTTTCAAAAGGCTGCCTCTCGATCAGCGAACCGGCATTATTTACAAGAATATCGATACCCCCGGCTTTTTGCGCGAATTGCTCGACCATATCTTCGACCTGCCTGGGCTCGCGAACATCGGCGCGAAGTAAAATGCCGTCGCTGCTTTTCTTGACCTGCTCGAGCGTCTTTTGCGCACCCTCGGCGGTCTGGAAATAATGAACTCCGACGAAACTGCCCTGCTTACCGAATAAAACCGCCGTTGCCGCACCGATTCCACTACTGGAACCGGTTACCAAAACCTTCCTGCCTTTCAAATCCTCGTAAATCATTATCGAAATGAGAACACAAACCACGTTTGCTTTAGAGCAGCTCGTCGATGGCCTCAGTTATATCTTTCTTACTGGTCAGTCCGACCCATTTCTTTTGTATTTGTCCGTCCTTGAATAAAATGAGAGTCGGTATCGCACTTATGCCGAATTCCATCGCACTATCACGAGCATCATCGGTATTCAGTTTGCAGATTTTGGCCTTTTCCGTATATTCATCACCGATTTCCTGGATAATAGGTGCTATCATCTTGCAAGGTCCGCACCATGGAGCCCAAAAATCAACCAAAACCGGCACATCAGAATTATGTACGGCGTCATCAAAAGTCGCATCCGTCAATTCAATTACATTACCCGACATTTATCAATCCTTTCAACGAATATTTCGCACGGAAATTTCTTTCCGGCTGTTATATTATTTTTATCCTGCCTGCATCATATCCGAACTATTAATTTTCGTCAATTACAAAGCAGATAAAAGTAACTAAAGTTGAAAGTGCCTAAAGTTAAAATAATTTGCTTTAGCTCATTTTAGGCACTATAGCTCACTTTTAGTACTTCGTACTCTTACCACCCACCTGGTTGAAGCAATTCGCTAACCGGTTCATTCCACCAGTTCGGATCTCTGAAATACTGTTTCATCATCATTGCGGCAATAACACCATCGCCCGCGGCTGTAGCCAACTGCATAGCCGCACCTATCCTGCAATCTCCGGCCGCAAAAACGCCGGGAACGCTCGTGCGAAGATAGCCGCAGTCACATTTGATAAATCCCTTGTCGGTGAGTTCCACAAAATCTTTCAGAAAGTCGGTATTCGGTACCATGCCGACAAATATGAACACTCCGTCGCAGGGATAATCCTCCAGGCTGTCATTCTTGAGATTCTTGAATTTGACGGACTCGACCTTTTTATCACCTTCGATGGCTGTTGCGATAGTGCTGTATTTGATAACAAGATTCGAGTTCGGCTCGTCGGCTTTGGCCAGAAGCTCTTCGACTAAAACTCTCGAGGCCCTGAATTCGTCTCTGCGGTGAATCATCGTTACCTTCGCGGCGAATTTTGTCAGGTGCAAAGTTTCCTCGACCGCGGTATTTCCGCCGCCGACGGCAACGACATGTTTTCCTTTAAAAAACGGAGCATCACATGTGCCGCAGTAGCTGACGCCCGAGCCGCGAAACTTATTTTCGCCGTCAACGCCGAGCGCACGATAGTCACTGCCCGGAGCCAGGATTACTACCCTGCAGACAAACTTATCTTTGCCGCAGGAAACGGCGATTTTCGAGTCCTGCTGTTTTTGAAGGGAGGTTACTTCGCTGCCGTTTTTAATTTCGGCGCCGAAGTTCTCGGCCTGTTTTTGCATTTGAGCAATCAGGCCGGGGCCGTCTATGCGTTCGATGCCGGGATAATTTTCGATTCTGTCGGTGTTATTAATCTGCCCGCCCGGCATGAATTTTTCGAGAACTAAAGTTCTCAACCTGTCCCGCGAAGAATAAAGAGCCGCCGCAAGACCGGCCGGCCCGGCTCCAATTATAATGCAATCATAAATTTCTGACATCTGTAATCCCTTATATTCCCGATAAGTTTGTAAAAATACACCGCACAAACAAAATTCAATTCGTTCAATTCAATCCTACCCCGGCCTCGACCTTATTTTGTAATAATTTCCGCATTCTTTCAATAACCCACTTCGATTTAACCGGCTCAGCCCCCTGCACCAAAAGAACAAAATTCTCGGCGATTATTTCGTCCGGGTGAACGACATAATCCGTATTGAAACCAATTTTCTCGAAGTAATCCGGCACATCCTGCAGCTCCAACAACACCGGCTCGCCGGCATTGTCGCGCTTGCATAGCCACTTATCGCCGTCTTTTTCCACGATCAGCAAATTCATCCTCAGATAACGGAAAAACTCACCTCCCTTCGCAACGTTATATTTCGCTGAAGAAGAATAAATAATCGGGACAACCTGAACAACGGCGTCTTTATATTTCACTTCGACGTAGTGGTCGTTTTTCACTCCGTCGGGATTGGTTATTTTTACATCTCGAAGCTTCTGCGGCAGCTCGATATCGTTACACTTTTTGAAGTTTATCACTCGATAAAGCGATTCCTTCACATTCGAGTTATTCGACAATAAAACGTGGCACAGCTCGTGAATGAGCAATTTTTCCAGGTCCGCGTTTTGCTGCATCAACATTTGCTGCGGCAAAATAATCGCATTCGATCGACAATAAGCGGCCCGACCTTCTTCGGCGCCGGTTGTTTTTATCAGATAGACTTTGTCCGGAAAATCCAGATCGAAGCCTTTAAAACGTTTCGCTATTGATTTGATAATCGCCCTGATACGGACCGTTTCGCCGACCGTCCACGGCTGTACCTGATTCGCGAGATGTTCCAGGAATTCCTTTTCAGATACGAATTTATCCGTCTTCAATCGCGCCGAACGGTCGAACGGGCTGAGAGATTTAATAAAATCGTCCTTAATCGTCAGCCGTTTTTTCGCCTGTTCAACTTCCGCAAAAACAACCTCTGTGTCCTTCTTCGTCTCTATGCCGGACTTCTGAGAGTTGTCATTATTGTCCACCAGCCTGTTTGAGATGATATCGGGATTGTTGTAATATACGATCTCATCATCCCGGGCCTGTCCCATACAAAGGTTCCCGAAGGACATGAATATTGCCGCTACAATAATGGCAGGCAACTGGTATTGATTGTGTTTTTTCATCATTTTCCCTTTCTATCTCTCAAACAACTTTGCGGCACAACCGCATTTTTTTTATAATCTTTCATATAAAACACGAAACAGCACTATGAACTTGTCTCATGGCCCTCCTTTTTCGTCTTCTCCCTGTATCTGGTCGAGCTGCATCCCGAACCGGTCGAGCTTTTTCTGCCCTTCGTCGTACTGGCCATAGGCGTTCCGCAGGTGCTTGCCGAGTATTTCCCAGTTGCCGCCAAAATCCGCAAAGGAGGCATTGAGCCTTTTCAAATTCTGCCGGATTTCTGCGGCCTGTTTTTCTATCTGCAACCCGTGCAGACCCATCGCAACAGTCATCAGGTACGCATACAAAAGATTCGGCGAAACCGGAATCACCTTTTTATCGAAGCAATACTGTAAAATATCCTGTGTCTCGCCGGCATATTTGACTATTGTTTCGTAATAGATATTCTCCGCCGGGACATACATCAAGGCAAAATCCAATGTCCCCTCGGCCGGCCTGATATAATCTCCGGCGATTTTATCGATATGACTCATGCAATCTTTAATAAACTGCCGGCGAAGTTTCGGTTTTTCCTGTTCGGATTCGGTTTGAACTATTTTTTCAAAACTCGGCAATGGAAATTTGGCATCTACCGGCACATCAAAACCAGGCATTTCTATAAGGGCGTCAACCGTTTTGCCGTCTCTGAAAGCGTACTGTAGTTTGTAGCTGTCTTTCGGCAGAATCTGCGAGAGAAGATTTTCGAGAGACCATTCCCCCATCTGGCCGCGAAGCTTAGGCGAGCTTAAGATATCCTGGAGCCGCCTGACTTCGGTGCCGATCTGCATCATCTGTTTGTTCGTGCCCTGCAATTCGCCGATCTGTTTGTTGAGCCTGGCGAGCACTTCATGGCCGGCCTGCATATTCCGGTTGATATTGGTTTGGCCGTCCAGCAGAGATTTCTGAAGTTTATCTTTGGTGTCGTCCTGTGTGGCTTTCAATGCCTCTAACTGCTGCTGCAAAAGACCGATTGAAACTTCCTGGCCGGCCATTTTCTGGGCATTGGCCGAATGTGAGAGAATAAGCCAAACCAAAAGCCCCAGCACAATCAGAACCAAAACAATAATGACAACGGTTAAAATAAGCTCCATCTGTTTACCCTTAGAAAACATAGTGATTATAGATTCAATCCCGCCGTTAGTCAAAGACCAATAGAAGATGCCTAAAGGCAAATAATTATCTTGATATGTTTTTTAAACCGGGATATTTTCTTTTAATGTAAATGTAATAATCGCTTACAGCAATCTCAGGTCGCATGCAATGGAAAAGATAAAATCTGTTATTTTCGACTGGGGGGGCGTTCTAATCGAGGACCCGGCTCCAGCACTGATGAAATATTGCGCGCAAATCTTTAATGTATCGAAAGAAAAGTATGAAAAAGCACACCACAAATTTTCAGATGATTTTCAGAAAAATCTGATAAATGAAGATACTTTCTGGGAAAGAATCAGCGGAGAACTCAAGGTCAAAAAGCCAGCGGTCCGCTCTTTATGGACGGACGCATTCAAAGCTTCTTACATACCCAGAGAAGAAATGTTCAATCTTGCCGCCCTGCTCAAAAAAAGCGGATATAAAACCGCTCTTCTATCCAATACCGAAGCACCCTCGATGAGATACTTTTATCGGTTAGGATACGATATGTTCGAGACGGCGGTTTTTTCCTGTGATGCGGGCGTAATCAAACCGCATAGAAAAATATTCGAGCTCGCCCTCGAAAAACTGCTCTGTACGCCGGAACAAGCCGTATTTATAGATGATAAACCGGAATTTATAGCGGCGGCAGAAAAATACGGTCTATATACGATTCTTTTCAAAAGTATCGAGCAAACAAAAAATATACTCGCCGAAATCGGTGTCAAACATACCGGCCAAATGCTCAAAGGAACGGCTTATGGATTTACTGACGGCAATAACAACTAAAGAAATCTTTCTCTTGGACGGAGCAATCGGAACCGAACTGGACAAACGAGGCCTTATGGGCCGTGCCGGTAATAATATAGACAATCCCGATATTGTTCTCGAAATCCAGCGTCAATACGCCCAATGCGGCTGCGATGCACTTACGACAAATACGCTGACAATGAATCGTATCTATATTGAGACGCATAACATGAATGTCTCGGTGCGAGAGATTAATATCGCCGGTGTGGAGCTGGCCAAAAAAGCCGTTAATCAAAGTCAATATGTATTAGGTAATATGAGCTCGACGGGACAACTGCTCGAACCGTACGGTAGTTATACGGAATCGCAATTCCACGATACATTCAGGGAACAGGCCGAAATCCTGGCACAAGCAGGTGTGGATGGAATTCTAATCGAAACAGTATTCGACCTGCGGGAAGCTATATGCGCCCTCAAGGCGTGTAAGGAAAATTTTTCTCTGCCGGTAATCGTCTCGATAGCATTCGACACCGAGCAAAAAGGCGGCAGAACAATGATGGGTGATTCCGCCGAACAGTGCGCAAAACATCTCACCGATGCCGGAGCGGATGCCGTCGGCGCCAATTGCGGCAGCCTCGGGCCGTCTCAGATGGCGGCGGTAATAACCGAATTAAGAGCGGCGACATCACTGCCCCTGCTCGCGCAACCGAACGCGGGTAAACCGAAGCTGATTGGAGATAAAACAGTTTTTGAAATGGCTCCGGAACCTTTCGCCGCTGGTATTTCGGAATGCATCGACGCCGGTGCAAATATTGTGGGCGGGTGCTGTGGAACCACTCCCGAACATATTCGTGCCGTAGCCGAGATGTTAAAACAGCGGCAAAAATAAAGACGACATACTATAATTCTACGCTTACTATTCCTTAAAGAAATCTAAAGCTTCGTCTCGACGGAACCTCCCGCAGCCCCGCCGCCGAAACTAATACACTAAATATAGTCGGGTGGGGGTGATTTTATTGGAAAAAATGCTGATTATACTAAATACACTCAAAAAGTCGCAAATCAGCGGTATATTTACAATAATTCGATTAACGGCAATAAATTAACTTCTTTGTTCGTCTATACTTATATAATGCCATGTGTCGGATTGGTACAGGAAATGATTGAACCGAATAGAATTTGAAGAATGAACAGAAATATAAAAAACATATTTTTATCAGGAATCAGGCCCTTGGGTGTAACCTTTTATTTCCGGCTCCCACTATCCTGTTGTAGAAGGCCGGTATTTGGGCCAAAAAATTCAATGAACCTGTTACACTGAGAAAGGGGCAAAAAAATGAAAAAGAGAAATTATAAAACAGCGATTTTATTGACCGTATTCACCGTTCTTTTTCTGTCGGCAGATGTGCTAGCAGCCGGGGCCAATCGCGGCAGAGGAAGGCAAATCCAAAATGAGAACAGGGCAAGACAACGTCTTGGCCGGGCGTTAGGACAAGGCCGGGCCAATAGAGCCGAAATCGGCCAGGGAGCACAGCAGATAACCATCTCACGGCAAGGTCTGGGACGTCTATTAAGAAGAGCTTTTGCAAACGGCAGTGGGATCTCCCTGATAATAAGGCAGGATTCCATTACACTCCAGGCTCTGGAACAAGGTTCCGGACGCGGACGGGCCGTCGCTCTGGAAGCAAGACCAGGTGCAGCCGCACGGAGACGTATGGGACGCGGGCAGGCCGATGGTCAAGGGGTTGCTCCGCAAGCAAGACTCAGACAAGGCGCTGCCGCGCGGCAAGGTATGGGACAAGGTCTGAGGCGCAGACAGATCGATGGTCAAGACGTTGCTCCACAAGCAAGACTCAGACAGGGCGCTGCCGCCCGGCAAGGTATGGGACGAGGCCAGAGACGCGGGCAAGTCGATGCCCAAGGCGTTGCTCCGCAAGCAAGACCAGGACAGGGCGCTGCCGCCCGGCAAGGTATGGGACGAGGCCAGGGACGCGGGCAGATCGATGATCAAGGCGTTGCTCCGCAAGCAAGACCAGGACAAGGCCCTGCCGCCCGGCAAGGTATGGGACGAGGCCAGGGACGCGGTCGTCAACTCGACATCGAATCCGAAACCGAAGCAGAACCAGACGCCGGTCAAAGACGCGGTTTACGCCGGGGCTTGGAACGCGGTCGTCAAATTTTGCCGGAAGAAGAGCCCGACAGTAACAACTTATAAAATCTTAACTTAGCATAGCACCCCGCCGTTGATACCCTGACGGCGGGGTCTGTTTGATATGATAATAGACTAATATTTGAATTATAACATGTAAATGACACTGGTTAATCGATAATGGCCGCATGTTCAACAAATCAAAGTTTTGTATTAAGCCAGGGATGGGCTTTCGTTTTATATGCGGCAGAAATCTTGTCTGAAAAGATATTTAAACATCCAGAAGTGCAGGCAAACAACCCGGAGCAGGTTTCAGACATTGAAGATGTGCGAGCAAGCCGTCAGGGTGACCCGGATGCTTATAAAAGACTGATAGAACGTCATCAGCAGCAAATCGGCAAAATTATGTGGAGATTCAGCCGAGATCCGATGGTTCACGAAGAGCTGGTGCAGGATGTTTTCGTTGAAGCATATTTAAGTATAGGGACATACAGGGAAAAAGCTCCGTTCGAGCACTGGCTGGCAAAAATTGCCACACGTGTCGGTTATCATTATTGGAAACAAAAAGAACGGCAGAAAAATTTCGAGAGATTCAGCTTTGAAGACTGGGACCAGATTACAACCGAAACGCCGGAAGAAATCGAGCCCGGCCGGGCGGCGGAATTACTTCACAGTCTTCTCGGGCAACTACCTCCGCGAGACAGGATTGTCCTGACACTGCGATACCTCGAAGGTTGTGACGTAGCCCGGGCTGCCCATCGGCTCGGCTGGACCAAAAGCATGGTAAAAGTTCAGACAAACAGAGCAAAAAAGAAACTGGAAAAGCTTTTGGCTCAAATACAGAGGAGAGAATTATGAATAATAATCGTCTTTTTAATATACTTGTTGCCGGTGCCCTTAAAGAAAAACCGCCGCAGGTCGATATCTCTGAGAAGGTCATTGCAACTCTTGCCGCTCCAAACAGACGGCTGGGGTGGATATGGGACAAACCTCTTATGTGGATTGCGGCAGTTTCTTCTGTGGCTACCGTTCCCTTCGTAACACTGGCGGTTTTTCTGCACAATATCTGGACGGGGCCGCTTTTCGAAATATCAAAAGCAATTTCATGGGTAATGTAAAAATGAATACCGAACAAAACAATAATCTGAATATAGATCATCTCAAGAAAATTTATTACTGGCGGACCGCATTCTTCGGCCTGGTTATTTTAATCGCCGGAACTGTTATCGGCGGCGCGACCATGTCGATCCTGACGACAAAAAAGCTGACGCAAACCACGCCCTCTCCGGAACTCAGAAGTTTACAGGTACTGCCCCCTCTTCGACGCAATCTCGACCTCACGGAGGAACAAGCAGACAAGATTAAACCAATGCTTGACGGGTATCTAAGAAAACTTCAGGAAATTCGTGAGAATGCTCGCTCCGAAATAGAAATTACACTGCAACAGATGAATAAAGAGATATCGGCAACTCTGACTGAGACACAACGACAAAGATGGCAAAGAGAGCTCAACCGCCTTCAACGGGAACTCAGGCCGGCCGGCCAGCAGCGCCGAAACGGAACGGGAGGCGCTAGAGTACGACGAGGCGCTGAAGCACCGGGCGGCGGCGCTCGAGGCGGGAGAGGACAGCGAGAATTTTTACGTCGGGGGCGTCAAAATCGACCTTTTGTCGAACCAAATTTACTCCGGCAAGATGCGAATGAAACCGGCAGAGAAAGGCTCGATCCGAACACAGAGTTTTGAAAAATCAAAACATATCCCACGAAAAAGCTCAGAAATTGAGCCTTAAAAGCCCTTTCGCCGGATTTTCTGAAAAACTGCAATAAATTTACTCCCAAAATCCGTCTTTTCCAAACTGAGGCGGACCGATAGTCTGCCGAAACAACGATAAAAACTATACAGAAAGGGGAAAAAATGTTCAAAAAAGCTATCTTCGTCGTTTTAGGAATGATTTTATTAATAGCGGCAAATCAAGACCTCACAGGCCAGCCGAGGTCCGGACGCGGCGGTTTCGGCGGCAGAGGCGGCAGAGGCCGAGGAGGTTTTGCATACGAACGATACTCACCTGTTCCAATAAACGAGCAGGAAAAACACATATTAAGTGTACTCGAAGATATGAACCGCAATCAAAGCGGAGGGATGATGAACGTCCCGACGGTGGACGGCAGAATTCTGCGACTGCTAACCGAAACAACTAACGCCAAACACGTCGTCGAGATCGGCACCTCCAACGGATACTCCGGCATATGGTTCTGCCTTGCCCTGCGAGCCACCGGCGGCAAACTCACTACTCACGAGATCGACCAGGGCAGAGCCTCGCTTGCACGCGAAAATTTCAAAATAGCCGGCGTAGAAAAACTCGTGACGCTTGTAATGGGTGACGCTCACCAGACTGTCACGAGAATCAAGGAGCCTATCGACATTCTCTTTATCGACGCGGACAAGGAAGGCTACATCGATTACCTGAACAAACTTCTGCCGCTCGTCCGTCCGGGCGGATTGATTCTGTCCCACAACATCGACAGCACAACTCAGGACTATATCAATGCAATCACCACAAATCCTGTTCTGGAAACAATTCAAACAGAAGGCGTTACTATTACTCTGAAAAAGCGCCGGAGCAACGCTCCCGAAGCAGCCGGCGATGCGGCAAAAGATACCCTTAACGATGGATAAAATGCAATACCCCTACGGAATAAAAATGAGAATCCGCCGGGAAAAGATTGAAATCCGCGAACGATATAATAAAATTGTGACATGTTAAGGAAAACAACAACGACACTCATGAATTCGCCGAAGACGCATTTTCTCGAACGCTGCCGATGCCGAATCTCTATGGAATACGAAACCTGACACTGTCAAAAAGGAGGCGCCGCATTCGGCGATTTCTATGATGCAAACAGCTCCAAAGAAAGAACTGTCCCTTTTCGATTCGACCTGTATCATTGTCGGCATCATTATCGGTGCCGGTATCTACAAGCTGGCTCCGAATATCGCCACGGGCGCCGGTAGCTGGTGGGGTGTTTTGGCTATTTGGGCAATCGGCGGCCTGCTTTCGCTGTTCGGGGCGCTGGGTTACGCCGAACTTGCAACGGCATATCCCAAAGAAGGAGGTGACTATGTCTATCTTAGCAGGGCCTACGGTCCCTGGACCGGCTATTTATTCGGTTGGGGCCAGCTTGCTATAATCCGCCCCGGTGACATTGCGATAATGGCGTTCGCGTTCGCGACATACGCGCGCGAAATCTTCGACCCGCTCAAAACTTATCCCGCGTACAGCGAGCGGATTTATGCCGCAGCGGCGGTTATCGTTTTGACTGCGATTAACATTCTGGGCGTCAAAGAAGGCAAATGGACGCAAAATATTCTGACAACTGTCAAAGCCCTGGGGCTGCTCGCGATTTTCGCCGTGGCACTGTTTGTCAAGCCCGTAGCGCCGGCCGTGACGGAATCCGCCGGAAAATTCCCCCTCAGCCTGGCGCTGGTTTTCGTATTATTCTGCTACGGCGGATGGAACGAAATGGCCTATGTCGCGGCGGAGGTTAAAAATCACCGCAAAAACATCGTTCGAGCTTTGGTGCTCGGAGCCACGGCGGTAACGGTGCTTTATCTTCTGGTCAACGGGGCTTTTCTCTACATCTTAGGTTTTGTCGGCCTTGCCAATTCCCAGGCCGTCGCCTCGGACGCCGTTTCCACCGTCTTTCCGAACATCGGCGGCGGATTAATCAGCGCTTTGGTTTGCATTTCCGCGCTCGGGGCGGTCAGCGGCTTGATTTTCACCGGTGCGAGAATATCTTACGCCCTTGGCGCCGAACACAAAGCCTTCCGCTTACTGGGCAAATGGAACGAACGCACCGGCACGCCGATATGGGCGCTTGTCGTGCAGGCCCTGATCGCCATCGGATTAATTGCCGCACTCGGTTCCATCATCGATACGATAGTTTATACCGCCGCTCCGGTTTATACTTTTTACCTGGCAACCAGCCTGGCCGTTATAGTTTTACGCCGCAAGGAGCCGAACATCGAGAGGCCGTATCGTGTCACGGGCTATCCGTTTACCACAATAATATTCTGCGCGATTTGCGCGTTTTTGATTTACAGCACCGTCACATTCGCCTGGAACACACAACCCAAGAGCCTCTGCGTCCTCGAGGGCGTCCTTTTAATCGGCATGGCTATCTATTGCATCACCGAAGTCCGCACCTCGAATTCACACACTACAAAAAACGCACAGAACAAATAAATTTGACTTTCTTCCCAAAAAATCTAAAATATGAACTTCATGATTAATACGTTTTTTTGTCATTCCTGCGCAAGCAGGAATCCATAGTATGACATTTGGAACCGTTCAGTTTGATTAATTGAATAAGAAGATAAAAATGAAAAAAATTACTACTTTTGCCGCCATATTACTTTTAATCTTTTGCCTCCAATCGTGCAGCTACTCAACCAACCTCTCCGACAATGAAACTATAACGGTTAAGGTAAACACAAAAAATCCGGGAACGGAAATCTCACCCGATACCGTCGGACTAAGTTACGAAGCGAGCCGATTATTGCCGGATGAGAATGGCATATATTATTTTCGGCCTGATAATACCGCCCTGCTGAATATGTTCGAAACGCTCGGCATAAAAAATCTTCGCATAGGTGGAAATTCCGTGGATGCTCCGAATATTCCAATCCCCGGCGAAAAGGAAATACATTCGTTCTTCAAATTCGCCAAAGAGGCGAATGTAAAAGTGATTTACTCCGTCCGCCTTCAGGACGGCGACCCAAAAGTCGCTCAAAACATAGCCAAGGTAATTTATGAAAATTATAAGGATGTAATGGAAAGCTTCTCCATCGGCAACGAGCCGGGCTATTATAAAGACTACGATGTCTATACTTCCAAATGGACCGCGATTCGGGACGCCATTCTCGAAGTCTATCCTGACGCGGTTTTTGCCGGACCCGACCAGAATCCCGAGCCTGAAAGAATAAAGCAAATAGTCTCGGATTTCGGCAATCCCGCAGGCCGCCTCGTGCAGGTCACTCAGCATAATTATCCCTTCGGCTGTTCCTATAGAAACCCGGGCGTAAAAGACGTTAACCAACTTGTGCCGCAGGACGCCGCAAGATCGAGAGAAAAAATGCTGATGCCTTCGGCGTATCGCATTTACGACAGAGTCTTACGTGGAATGCTCGAAGCGACAAAAGGAACCGATGTTACTTTCCGAATGACCGAGACGAACAGTTACTGGTTCAGCGGCCTCAAAGGAGCGAGCGACAGTTACGCCTCGGCCTTGTGGGCGCTCGATTATCTGCACTGGTGGTCCTCGCACGGAGCTGCCGGCCTGAACTTCCATACCGGCGATATCACGGGAGGAGCCATCGCCCTGCCCTGCCGCTACGCCGCTTTTGTCACTTCCGGCAGCGGTTACGAAGCGCGTCCTTTGGGCTACGGGATGAAATTATTCGCCTTGGCCGGTTCAGGCAATTCGCTTGACGTGGAGATTTCTTCTTCAGATAAAAATCTCGCCGCTTACGCAAATCTATGCAAGGATAAAACTGTTTTGCTGACTTTAATCAATAAAGAATATAACAGCTCCGAAGAGCTTTCAATCCGTATCCGGCTCGATGCACCGTTGGATGGTTCCAAAGTTCAATATATTTCCATGAACGCGAAAAATAACGATATCGCGGCAGGTTCCGATTCGGTAACCTTAGGTGGCGTCCCAATTGAAAACGACGGCTCGTGGAAAGGTCAATGGCAGATTCTGCCACAGACCAATATCAAAAATAACGAAATCAGTTTGACTATCCCCCCCGCCTGTGCACTAATTATAAAAGCAAATATTCAATAGTTTTTTTGACACTACCAATTTGCCTCTGTCATTGCAAGGAATAGCCTGCCCTGAGCGTAGTCGAACGGGCGGCAATCTTCCATCCTCCCTCTTCCCTCGGTTCTGCCCCCGGCCTGTGCGGCAGTTATAAAAGCAAATATTAAATGATTTTTTTAAGAAAATCAAATCCCAACAAAACAAACAACACATCTCCATAATATAATAACCGGATGTTAGATTCACACCAATTTGTTAAATTCTTATAGAAACAGGAATCTTAAGCATGTTTGCAACGGGTGTATATAAATCAACTGCTTGTTCAGGTGTATGTAGCGAAACTATTAAAGAATAACGTGTTTTCCTATTCCATCTTCCAAGATGATGCCTTTCACGCCACCAACCAATAACAGGATAAATTCCAATTAAATTACAGGTTGCTATATTAGCCGCATTGCCTCTCCATATATCAGAATGTACTGTTCCAAGTTTCCTATTTTGGCTTCCAATCAACCAACGATCACTTCCGCTGTCAGGAGCAGTATCTCTATTATACTCTGCATCTCTTGCGGCATTATTGAGTCTTGCTAAGAAATCCCTTCTATCTTCATTGACAGAGTTAACGTCAAAACGTAATGCATGTGATGCATACCGATACCGATCTCTCCAACCAATCTCACCTGGACCAGGCTCTATAAAGTAAGATAGCGTTACTTTCAATTCGACAGGTGTCTCACCGAGTTCAAGCAAAACTTCTTTTGGCCAAGGTAGCTCGTGGATATGCATATCTTTTGTGCAATAGACACTTCCAGAATCTTTTTTATCAAAGGGCTGTAAATATTCTTGAGCAATCAAAGTTAAGCTGTTATTTGCACACCACATTGCTTTGTTAATATCAGGTAAGCCATATCCACAAACTCTCAACATATTTGCAATATCAGATTTAGAACTATCATCATTGATACCAAATTGTTGTTTCATCGTATTTGTCCACTGTGCAGAATGAATTATCAGGGCACGAATTGTTTCTGGCCAAGCCTCAGGATAAACAGCTTGTATTTGCGCAGCCATCCAAGCAGCTTGTGCTGTTGCAGCACTGGTGCCATGAATGGTATCAAATTGTCTTTCAGTTATTTTATAATATGTTGTTAACAATTCTAAATCCTCGAGGTTACCAATAAAACCATCGGGGGCCTTGGAGAGATTACCACCTTCGAAAACTATTTCAGGCTTATAAGGCCATTTCTTTTTGTCCCAGATTAAAGATGTAGTGCTGTATGGAGATAATCCACCAGCAGGGGCAAGTATTTCATGGTCTTGACGTTCTGGATCTGAAATTTTTTCTTTAATCGTATATGCCCCAACTGTTAAAGCATTCCAAGATTGACCAGGATTTTCAACAGACTTTGTCTGGTTAGAATCCGGATATGCCATGTAATCTTGTCTATCTCTTACATTACCAGCTGAAACGATAAAAAGCCTTTGGTTATCATCGAAAGAGCCAGATGTAATATCATCAATTGCAGCAGACCACGAAGAAGGTCTGCCATATTTATCGTGGTCGACATCTTCTGGTGCTGTAACAGCCATGCAACTAATATGCGTGAGATTAGCTGACTTAATTTCGACCCTGCTGATGGCTTGTTGAGTAATTGCCCCCCATTCTTTTGGGTCATTATCCCCATGTGGAGGTAAAATTTTCACAGATTCCAATTTGTGATTTATCTCAACCTGATTTGAATATCCAAGTTGACTTTGCAAATCACCATAGATTGCTAAACCGGCCATATTAGTCCCATGCCCATCGTGGTCTTCAGTTCCCCATTCCTGTTTGTGTGAGTGACAGTCATCATCTGCTAATATTGGAGATAACAATTCATGTCCATTATTAACACCTGTATCTAATATTGTTAATGCAACCTTGGTATTGGTATTTACTCGCAAGCGACCTCTTAAATCTTGCACCCATTGAGCTTGTTCTTTTGGAGAGAGTTCAACCCAAAATTCTGCAGTTTCTTTAGCAAGCCTTAATTCAGCAATACTATCGCTTGATTCTATTAGATTATTAAGAGCCTTGCTATCAGCCTTTACGAGAATAACAGCTCTTTCAGGAAAGAATAAAGTTTCATTTTGATACCCTATTTCAAGACTTGCACAAAGTGCCTTAAATTCCTCTATAGCTTCTTTTGCTTCCTCTTTTGTAACTCCTGTTCTAAGCCATATCTCGCACCATTTCGCTGTCTTAATAGGTATTAAATCAAGTGGATCCTGCCAGAACGATTCTAAAATTGCCAAGCGAATATCTTCTATGCTATTAATTAATCTTTCGTGCCTTGGCTTTCCTGTCTTAGTATCTTCTTTCGAATATTGCTGAATTTTCTTAAGAAAATAACTTTCCTTACCTTGCGGTATATACACAGTAGCGACAATTACCTTTGCATCGGCTTGGTCTATCTCTTTAACGTTTAGTAATCTTATTCCAGATTGAATATTCTCGAGACTTTGTATTACCAAGTCAGCATCAGCCTGACTTTTAAACTCAAGATAAATACCACTCTTTGTTGGAAGTGACACTGCGGTTCTTTGTTCCACAGTTTGTCTTGCACTACTCCATGCGTTTTCAAATTGACTCATTAGCCTCTTACTATGTTGCTGTCGATGCCTTTTTGGTATGTGTAATTGACCTCCGCCTCCAGCAGGTGAAGTATAGTTAGATTGCTCCGCTGAATCATTCAAGAATATATGTGGCAGCCTCTCCACAGCCATATTTTAATTAAATTCTCCTTTTTCCGTAAGCGTTATGTCTGTCTTTAAGCATTGCTAAAAGATGCTCTCTAGTTACTTTCTGTTTATCAGATAAAATAGTTTCCTTAATAGCATCATCACAGGCTTGTGCTATCTCACCATGGCTTAATTTTGTTGCATGCATAGCAATCTTTTCCGATGAAAATTGTCCTTTGAAAGTGCCGAGCCTATTATCAATAAGAACTGCAGATTCTTTTAGTGTAGGTAACTCATAATGAAGAACATCATCAAATCTTCTAAATAATGCTTGGTCAAGTAAAGTCAAATTATTTGTAGCAGCAATAATCAAACTATCTGATTTATCTTGCTCAATAAATTGCAAAAAAGCATTTAATACCCGCCTCATCTCACCAACATCATTGTCAAGTCCACGTTCTGCCCCGATAGCATCGAATTCATCAAAAAGATAAACTCCCTGTTGTTTACTAATAAGGTCAAATATCTGACGTAGCTTTGCGCTAGTTTCTCCCATATACTTTGTAACAAGTTTGTCCATTAGGATAGTATAAAATGGTAAGGAGAGCTGTTTGGCAATTATCGAAGCAGTCATTGTTTTACCTGTGCCCGGAGGACCTGTAAGCAATAATTTACGACGATGGACAAGACCATGCTTTTTCAGTTTGTGCTGCTGTTTGTATTCTTTGAGAATTCTTTGAATTCTATTTTTCATAGAGTCAGACAACACAAGTTCACCCAAACGATGATTTGGTTCTGTTTCCAAAACCAAATCTTCAAGTTCGCGATGAAATGTAATTCTTACCGGTTTATGTTTAGCATGGTCAATAATAATTCGTATCTCATTTGCCACATCACCATGACCTTGCCTGGCCTCATGTGCCGCTATTTGAAGGGCAATAGTTGAAAATCGGTCCGGATCATTACCAAAGTGTGATTTTATTAATGTTTTTAATTGTTCTGCTGTAGCCAATTTAATTTCCTGAATAAATAATGGTCACACTAATACAACAATTATATTGGTTTCAACACCCTAAGAGACAATTTTTATCAAATATGATTGAACTATTATCTTATTTTCAAATTTCTTGTAAACCATAATTAATTCAAACTGGTATATTCACCCCAAAAACCTCAATTTTAATCAGTTCTTTTAGCACTCGCTCAAAGTTGCCAGCTCGTACTTTAATATCAATCTTCGCTGAATCTATAAATTATATAGTTTTAATCGTTTTTTGCTATTGCGGTAACTACGTAATTTTTCATAAAAAATAGCGATTAGCTATTAGCTTTTAGCTATTAGCTGACAGCTTTCAGCCGTTAGTTTTCAGCCTAAAAAAAAACGCAATACTCAATTCCTGCACGCCATACGCTATACGCTATCCGCTATACCCTGTACGCTGAACGCTGCCAAAAACATGCTGTAAGCTATAAGCTGAAAGCTGTAAGCTGTCTTCTATTTAATTAGGCGTTTTTCGGAGGGTAAATATTGATTGTTTTTTTTGAAAAAAAGTCTTTTTTTTCGTATGCTTGTCCTGAGTGCAACCGAAGGATCGTATGTAGCATGTCGTATGTTGCTTTTTGGCCTGAACGCCGAACGCTGTACCCTAAATCCTGCACCCTGAACCAACAACGTGCCGTATCAAGGACAATCTGCCGGAAAAACGCCGTTTTTGCTTGATTTTTCGCCGGTTTTGCGTATGATAGTTACTGAACCACGGAGGGCTCACAGCGGGTAGCGGATAGAAAGGCAGAATGGGGGGAAACAGAATCAAATCAAAATGTAAAAGTAAAAAAGCAAAGTTACAGTTCAAAAACTTGCCCTGAGCGTAGCCGAACGGGTCAAAATTTAGGCCTTGCTGAACGAATTGGGCTTATGTACTCATGCTCTTATGCACTTATGTGCCTCTGTGTGCTCTGTGTGCTCTGTGGCAAAAAAATGAAAAACGAAGCCAATTTAATTTAGCGGTCAGCGGATAGCGTATGGGGGATAGTTTTTTAAATGCTTGTTATCAAGTTAGTTATGTTAATAATGAGGTGGATTGTTTCTTTGTGCCTTTGCACCTTTGTGCCTTCAGAACACCTCTGTATGCTCTGGGGCTCAAAAAAAATGGAAAACGAACCCAATTTTGACATATTTTTAAGGAATTTTTTGAAAACTGCAATAAATTCGGCATTAAAACTCGTCTTTACTAACGTTCATAACATCGGGAAGAAAAAAGCAGGACCGGCAGAAGAAGGAAGACAGTTAATGGCCAAAAAAGTCAATTCAGACTTCAAATCGGCGGTTTTGCTAATACTGCGCGAAGATTTTTGCGCTTTGCGCAATGTTTTCACAAATTCCGGCCAATCAGCTTCTAAATCTGCTTCCAAAAATCCGGCACAAAAACAGAGGAAAAATAAAAAACCGCCGAAATCTCCCAAACCCGAAAAAATTGCAAAGACCTGATTTAACAAAGGGCATAAAAATACGGCGAACGCCGAAAAGGAAATGCTTATAACTTCTTCACTGAGAAATACTTACCCGCCCACCTTTAAGCTACTGGAGGTGTATCTAAAAGATACACTTCCAGTTTTTTTCAAATTATCGCAGAATTGGTAACAATCAGAATTTGCCGGGCTTTTAACGCCAATCGCCCGGATAATAGACTTCTCGAGGATTTATGCGGAATGTTCTGCACAATTCTTCCACGAGCACCTGCACCCTCTTAACCTGGCAATCGGACGGGCCGGCGGTTTTGCCATCTGCGATCACACAGATGCGGATAGTCTGGCCGCTGCCGTACCAGTTCCCGTCCGGTGTGGCGGACCATTGTCTTTGCCATTTTTCCGTCGATTGAATGTCGCCGTCGGAGCCTCCTGTGCCGTTACAAAGGCAGAAATGGCAATTTACATACTCGGGCTTGGAAAGGCCTTCTTCGAGGGCCATTTGCTCGATATTGCCGGACTTTGTGCCGCTGTAATAAATCTCAACGCGGTTCCAGCGATCCGGAGACTGCACAGCCTGAGAATGAATGGCATTTTGTACGGGATTGAGACGGCAATAGGTCCAGAGAGAAAAAGGACCGGCGGATGGAGGATTATGCCCTGAGGCCATAAGAAGTGCGGCCCCGATTGTCATTGAAGCCAGTAGCGTTGCCAGGACTTTCGCAACCCTTGTCTGATTCGGCATAGTTACATCCCTGATAGTGCCCGTTTAACGTATTGTAAAAATCATCCTTGAATACGGTGGCCCAAGAGCCGATAGAATAAATGTCCCGAATCTTAGATCAGCCCTTTTGTCCGACAGATAAGGGGGCAAATTTATACTATCACAAATAAACTCCTTTTATATAAGGTAAACATCGGCACTCGCCAAGGTTTAACTGTAAATTTTGTAAAAAATAATTCTCTATTTTATCCGTCAAACAAAAAATATTACAACCCCATCCCCCTAAAAGGGATAATTTCCCATCGTTTTTTGGATGAATCGTGCGGCAAAAATTCTGGAATTATTAATTGACCTCAATAGCTACAAATATGTTGCTTTATATACTTATTACATGTAATATTTCCCCAACCAAATTCAAGACGAGGTTTTCCGGCAGTATTACAGACGATAAAAGTTGGTAATTCGGCTTAAACGAACTGAAAAGGAAATGCAATGGCACAGCAAGAATATCAAACCACACCAGAATCTGTTTGGAATCAAGGCGAATTCAATCCCCTTTCCGACGAGCAAATAACTGAATTAATCAGTCAAAACTGCACTTGTGATGACTGGTCGAAAGTTCAGGTTGCACCGGATTTCAACGCTGAGAAAATAAAATCGACCCATTTCAGCGGGCAGATACGGTTAGGTGTGTTCGAGAAGCAAGTGTCTTTCTTCGGCGGCGTTAAAAAAAACGCCGGTATCAGCGATGCGACTATTCACAACTGCGTGGTCGGTAACAACGTTTACATAAGCCAGGTAAAAAACTACATTGCGAACTATATAATCGAAGATGATGCCGTAATAGACAATATCGATCTGCTCGCGGTAGAAGGCGAAAGCTCCTTCGGCAACGGGACTGAGGTTGCCGTTGTTAATGAAGCCGGTGGTAGAGAAATACCTATTTACGACCATCTGTCGGCACATTTAGCTTACGTCATTGCATTTTATCGTCATAAACCGGAAGTTATCAAAAAGCTGCAGGAAATGATAGCGGGCTACTGCCGAGCTGTAAAAAGTTCCATGGGTGTCATCGGAAAAGCGGCAAAGCTTCTGAACTGCCGGATTATAAAGAATGTAAAAATAGGACCCGCAAGCCAGATAGAAGGCGTAAACAGCCTCGAAAACGGCTCCGTCAATAGCTGCTCCGAAGACCCGGTATATATCGGCCCGGCAGTATTTGCAGAGGACTTCATTGCGTGCAGCGGCTCGAAAATTACAGACGGTACGATTATCGATAAATGCTTCATAGGCCAGGGCACCGTTCTGTCAAAGCAGTATTCGGCGGAAAATTCCGTGTTTTTTGCGAATTGCGGCGGCTTTCATGGTGAGGCGTGTGCAATTTTTGCCGGACCTTATACGGTAACTCATCACAAATCCACGCTGTTGATTGCCGGATTGTTTTCTTTCCTAAACGCCGGCAGCGGCACCAACCAAAGCAATCACATGTATAAGCTGGGGCCGGTCCATCAGGGAATAGTCGAACGCGGCTCTAAAACAGGCAGTGATTCCTATATGCTCTGGCCTGCAAAAGTCGGGGCGTTCACTGTTGTAATGGGCAGGCACTATCGAAACTCAGATACCTCGGATTTGCCATTCTCATATCTGATCGAACACGAAGACGAAAGTATTCTCGCCCCCGGGGTAAATATCCGCAGTGTCGGCACGGTCCGAGACGCTCGAAAATGGCCGAAGCGAGACAGAAGGAAAAGCAGCGAAAAACTCGATTTAATAAACTTCAAGCTTCTCAGCCCGTACACAATACAAAAAATGCTCAACGGCAGAGATTTGCTTAAAAGCCTTAAAGCAACATCCGGCGAAACATCCGAGTTTTATACTTATCACAACGTTAAAATTAATAAAGCGTCACTTGAGAGAGGGATTGAGCTGTACGAAATCGGAATTTATAAATTTTTAGGCAACTGCTTTATTCACAGACTGGAAAGCAGAAATCTTCAAAATACCGAAGAACTCCGGACGGCACTTCTTCCCGAAACCGATGCAGGGCTGGGTAAATGGATAGATCTTGCGGGATTATTTGCTCCGGAAGAAGCCGTATCGAAAATGCTCTCCGAAATCGAAAATGGGACTATCGATTCTCTGGAGCGTGTCACAGAAGCTTTCAAGTCGATATATGATGATTACCCAATGTACGAATGGGCATGGACGGCGGATATTCTGCAACAGGTTCTGGGCAAAAAAATCGACCAGATATTACCGGAAGATATTATCGAGCTCACAACAAAATGGAAAGAAGCCGTCATTAATCTTGACCAGCAGCTTTACGCCGATGCCAAAAAAGAATTCGTCGCCACCGCCCAAATCGGTTTCGGGCTTGACGGCGACGAACAGACAAAACATAACGATTTCAGCTCCGTCAGGGGAACCTTCGAAGAAGACGATTTTGTCCTGGAAATCGAAAAACACATTTCCACCAAAACCGAACTTGCGAATAATCTTATAAGCCGAATGGAGAAAATAGGAAGATAAAAATTAGCCGGAATTAAAGCGAGTAATCTTTAAAAAAAGGAGAGTATTATGAGAGTAATTATCGAACCAAATTACGAACTGGCCTCGCAATGGGCCGCCAATTATGTCGCCGGAAAGATAAAATCTTATATGCCGATCGAGTCAAAACCGTTCGTACTCGGCCTCCCAACAGGTTCTTCGCCGCTCGGCATGTACAAGGAACTGATAAAACTCAATGCCGATGGAGTGCTTTCATTTGAGAATGTTGTCACCTTTAATATGGACGAATACGTCAACATTCCCGAAGAGCACCCGGAAAGCTATCATTCATTTATGTGGAACAACTTTTTCGGCCATATCGACATTAAAAAAGAAAACGTAAACATCCTCAACGGCAATGCGCCGGACCTCGAAGCCGAATGCTTTTCTTACGAGGAAAAAATGGAAAAAGTCGGCGGCATCAATCTTTTTGTAGGCGGCATAGGACCGGACGGACATATCGCATTTAACGAACCGGGCTCTTCTTTGTCGTCAAGGACGCGCGTAAAAACCCTGACTTATGACACTATTCTGGCCAACTCGAGATTTTTCGACGGAGACGTCAATAAAGTCCCCAAAACCGCGCTGACAGTCGGCGTAGGAACTGTTTTGGATGCGGACGAGGTTCTGATTATTGTCAACGGCCACAACAAGGCACGCGCTTTACGGCATGCCATCGAAGGCAGCATTAATCATCTGTGGACTGTCAGTGCCCTTCAAATGCATCCGAAAGGTATTATTGTCTGCGATGAAGAAGCCACCGAAGAGCTCAAAGTCGGAACGGCAAAATATTTCAAAGATATAGAATCCGCCAATCTCGATCCGGCAAAGCTCCTGAACTTTGAATTATAATCCCTATCGGAGGTATATTTATCAACCTCTACGCCCCGGTGTCGGCCGGATAAACAATCTCTGCCTCGGCTTTGAGTGACTCAATGTATGCGTTGGTCAGTTCGTTTTGTCTTTGTGTCGTGAGCTGTTGAATTAAATTATCCTTTACTTCGTCGAAAGGTATGGCACCAGCACCTCTTTGGTCTGTCACTCTTATTATATGATAGCCATATTCCGTCTCAACGATGTCACTAATCTGGCCGAGATTCAATCCGAATGCCGCTTCTTCAAAAGGCGGCGTCATATCACCTTTGGAAAAAAAGCCCAGATCCCCACCCCTTTCAGCGGAGGGACAATTTGAATTGGCTTTTGCCAACATAGCAAAATCGGCGCCTTCTTTAATTTTCTTCAGCAATTCCTGGGCTTTGGCCTTGGCGACGGCTTTAGCCTCATTAGGGTCGCCGCCTTGAGTGTACACGGGTTTAATGAGTATATGGCTCGCCCGGATTTGCTCACCTCTCTCAAACTGCTTTATATTTTCATCATAGAATTTTCGCGCATCTTCCTCGGTTATATTCAACTTGCCCTCCAATTGAGCGCCTAAAACTCTCTCATATGCTAATCCTTTTCGAATTCTTTCTTTCTGCTCATCAAAATTTTTCCCGTTTTCGATCAGTTTCTGTTTATAATCTTCCAGAGTTAAAGGCTCCGGCTGTGAAGAAAGCATTTGTGTGAGCGCATTAATCACTTCTTCGTCGGAGACTACGATATTCCCCTGCTTGACCTTTTCAGCCAGCAAACACTCGGCAACAAGCTGATCCAACGCCTGCGGTCTGATTTGTTTTCTATATTGCTCTAAAATAGCCGGTGGCATTTGAGTAGTATTATTAGAAAATTGTGAAAGTGCATCATCAATTAAAGCCTGAACCCGGCTTTCAGTAATCTCAACTCCATTAACGACCGCCGCCACATTTACATCGGCAGGAACCTGAACAGCAGTCTGTGGTTCAGGTTGATTTGTATCCGTTCCTCCCTGACTTTTACTCTTTCTACAACCAAATGTTAAAATAAAGGAAAATATTCCAAGGTAAGTTAGAATCTGAATAACAACACGAGTCTTTTTCATAAAATTGTCCTTTCTTAGTTCAAGAAAAATAACACCCCATTTTCAAGGGCTGAAACCTATAGTATTTCAATAAACTGCCTATCTGTCAAAATATTTTCATTTTTCCTATCTCATTTGTATATATAGCAAATCCTTTACAATACCACCTTTTAGGTGATAGAATACCGATAAGTTACTGTTTTAAGGCGAAAACTTCAAAATAATGGAAATTCTGTTATAAGTATATCGTATCATTAGTCTTATGAGTTTAGTCATTGTTAATGTTTACGGCGTATTAAACTATGAAATTCGAACATAAAAAACTATCAAACGGTCTGGTTTTAATCGGTGAAATTAATAACTCAGCTAAATCTTCGGCTGTCGGTTTTTTTGTTAAAACCGGCTCTCGCGATGAAATCAAGCAAATAAACGGCGTTTCACACTTTCTGGAACACATGTTGTTCAAAGGAACCGAAAAACTTAATGCATTCGAAGTAAACCAGTCATTTGACAAAACAGGTGCTCAATTTAATGCTTTTACGAGCGAAGAAAACACTGTTTTTTACGCCGCTGTACTTCCGGAATATATCGTAGAGGTAACCGGTCTTTGGGCGGAATTATTGAGGCCGGCATTGCGGGATGAGGATTTCAATATTGAAAAGAACGTAATTAAAGAAGAAATCGCCATGTATAAGGATTTGCCGAGCTTCGATGTTGTGGATAGATGCAGAACCCTACACTTCGACGGGCATCCCTGCAGCAACAGTGTGCTCGGAAGCGATGAAAGCATCGATAATCTGACAGCAGAACAAATGCGGCAGTATTTTTCCAATCGTTACTGCCCGAACAATATGGTCCTGGCCTGTGCCGGTAATCTTGACTGGGCTCAAATATGCACGATCACTGAGCATCATTGCCGATTGTGGGAAGAACAGCCTGTAAAAAGAGAGCTTGCACACTCCGACGGAAGTAAAAGGAAGCTGAGAATTGAAAAAGAAAATCTCGTGCGTGAGCATATATGTCTTATGAATACCGGCGTCTCAGCACAAGACCCGACGAGATTCGCCGCCTCGCTTCTGGGCACTATCACAGGTGATGAGGTCGGCTCACGGTATTACTGGGAACTTGTGGATAAAGCATTAGCCGAAGCGGCAACGATGCAATTCTCAGCCATGGATGGAACAGGTGCTTTTTACAGCTACTTTCGTTGCAGCAGTGAAAATCTCGACAAAGTACTCGATTGTGCCGACAAAATATTCCAGGACCTACAAGAACACGGCATAACCGAAGACGAATTGACAAAAGCGAAAAATAAAGTGCTTAGCGCATTGGTCATAAAAAATGAGTTACCAATGGGGCGTCTGATAGACCTCGGTTTTAACTGGATATATCTTGAACAGTACCGTACTATTCAGGATGATATAAACGCGATTAAAGCTGTATCCATTGACGAAGTCAATACATTGATACAGAAACTTAATTTACGTGATTTTACACAGCTAACAATTGGGCCTGTAAAAAAATAGTTAAGATCCATTAGAGAACTTTGTGTGACGGCACAAGAGGAGGTAACGGTTGTGAGTAAGACAAACGACGATAAAAAGAGTGACATTAATGTTCTCAGGGCCAGGGATTTAATACCACCATATCATAAGGAAAATTCTCAAGAACAGAAACAATCTGAAAAAGAGCAAGCCATGGAAAACGTCAATAACAGAGCTGAACACCAAAAAGGACATTCAGAAGAAACGCAATCATACAAGGAAGGAATACCAACGTTCGACCTGGCCAAACAGATTATGTCCGAGCAACGCAAAGTTGCGGCAGTTAAAAGAAAAAGAACCAACAAAAAAAATGAAGATGTAATACATGAACACAAGAATCAACCGATAGATCATAAAGTTAAATCGATACCAACTTTGTCTCGTCAGGAGCAAATAATTGCAGAGATTGTAAAAAGAGATATCGAAATGCTAAGAAAGAAGTGACGGCTCATAATTTGTTTTATAAACTCACCACTCGAATTTCAACCATTTCATAAAAAAACAGATTGAGAAAGCATAAATTTCAGGGCCTATACCCGGTGGGTACAGGCCCTTTGTTTTTAACGCAGGTATTCTTTAATACCGAAAGAAACCGGGGGGGGCTCAATAGTAATATTTGAAATCGATGCTTATTTCCCACATATCCGGAAATCCTTCCTTCTTGTCAAGATTAACCTTAGTACACTGTAGGTTCGGCCAGCGTAGCTGGATCGCAGAGAGGAATCGCGCAAATGTGGTGATGTCAACCTGAGTTAATTTTACATAAGCCGACTGGCTTTTTTGGCCGCCGGAAGCTTGAACTGCCGTAGTTTCGAGCTTGCACTTGCTCGGCGGAATGCGACATGAAGAAGCAGCCTTGTCAACTGCTTGATAATATGTGAATTCTTCCTTCTCTTGATTCGGATCGACAGGGCCAAGCCGGATTGGATCAAGACTTAATATTTCTATCATAAGCGGCTCGGCTTTTATTTGATATTGCGTAATCATCCGATCCAGGTCTGTCCTGGCGTTGGGCAAGTACATAGCCCAGACCAATAAAGGCCACAGGGCGACGATGATTGGAATCGCTATATAATACAATATCGGATTTTTATGTATATTTTTCATAAGCTGCTTTCCCGACTATTTCTTCGGCGCAACACTGATACTGAAATTGTCACGGTTTCCTTCGATATGATAGTTATCTTTCAAAAGTTCCAATCCGCTTTCCCCGAGCACATCGAAGAAAAACTTCGTATTGTCCCGACTCGAAGTATCACCCGTTATGGTGATATTCTGCCTTGAGATCATAAGTTTCTTTAGATTGAGGTCTGTTTTTGCGGCACACTTATTGAAGGCCTTAAGTACCAGAGTCAATTTAGACAAAACGGAGGTTTCATCTGCAATCAAGCCTTTTTTTTCCGCTTCCAGTCGCCTTCTTATAGAGCTGAGATCTTTAACGATGGCACTGATATCCGCACCTGCAGATAGATTCTTCTGCGTGACGGCAAAGTAATCCTGGGCCAATTTGTTGCGCAAAGCCCCGATGTCCCTGCTGGTGTTGAATAAATCTCTCTGAAAGTAAAGGCCGACGGCAAGCAGTAAAACAGTGATAGAAATTGCGGCAAATTTCAGAGCATTCAGCATCTTTATTTTTTTGCCTTCATACGGGTGGAAATCATCTCGAAAATTCACTTTGTGCTCTTTTTCGAGAAGACTAAGAGCCGCCCCGCATCCAACGGCAAAATCAACATGGTCTATGGCATCGGCGGGAGTTTGTGAGCTGATCTGGTATGTTTCGAAACACGCAACATCCGTTACTTCGAGCCCCACTTTTTGACTGAGAATTTTCTCATCGACGGTTCCTTTAGAATCGAAAACACTCAGGCTGTTTATCGATCCGTTACTCTGGGCCAAAGCCAAAGTCATCAGCACTTCTCTGGTCAGCAGCTCTGTCCTTTTCTGTTTGGGACCGATAAGGAATGTTCGCACAATTGACGACTTCCGCGAGTCCGAACCGGTCGGCGGCGGTATAATCAAATACCCGCTGCGGCTGGAAAGCAACGCGAATAAAGTTCCCTGCCGGATTTGGTCTTCAGAGATGTTAGTGTTAAGATATCGCGAAAGACATTTTACGTCCGGCTCCATTGTTATAGGATCAAGATTATACTCCTGAAGAGCGATAAGTACTTCAGACAATATTTTTCGCTGTGCGGTAAAAACCGTCAGATTCGAGCCGCTCTCGTTCGTCGAAGCTATCTCGAACGCCAGCGCCACGTCCGTAATGTCGGTCGCAAGAGCTTCTTCGGTATCGAATCTTATAGTTGCCGCTATTTGTTTTGTGTCGTTGAATTCACTTTGAACACCGTGTTGCATAAATAATGCGCAATCCAAAGCTACGGCAACTTCCGAAAACGACAGGTTTCTCTCGGAGCAGCCCTGAGCAATACGATTTGCCAGAGTTTGCATTTTTGCCTGGTCGGATTCCTCGGCTGAGACGCTAAAGCGGCCTATAATATTTGCACCTCCGCTCTGCGAACTAATGCAAACTGCGGTCGCAGTATTCTTACTTACATATATACCCAGGTAATTATGAGACTCCACAGTCAATTTACTCCTAAATAATCGGCTTTCATCCGTTAATTAAGGCGATTCTTTCTACTCTATCGCCGGTTTTAGTAATAGCTATAACCGATGAGGCCTTTGCAACTCCACTTACGGCAGTTATTTTTATCGTAAAAAAAGTGCTGCGTGTTGAAATATATTCTTCACATGCGCTTATCGAATCGCGGTATTTCGAAATTGAGTCTTTCAAATCCGCTATATCCGTAAAAGGCTCCTTCCGTCTTCGCTGTATTATTTCTTCGGCGATTTCGACTTCGTTCCCACCGAAAATAAACGCCGCTTCCAAAACGTGCCGGGGGGCCGTATTGATATTAACTTTCCGCGAACCCCATGTTCCAATATACTTCAGCGCCGTTTCTTTACTATTACCGGTAACCGTATTCGGCCTGGCAAGAGCTTCCGTATCGAGCAGCGAACTGTGAAAAAGCCGTGCGAAATACGACGTCTGTTCAAAAATTTGCGTTTCGATCGTTGTGACTTTTCTTTGTACCCGTGTAGTAGTCGGTGTTCTGCGAGTCGAGCTTCTGTTCGTTGCCCTCGATGACGGTACCGGCGTTCTGACAACCCTTGTTATCGGTTTGAATTCCAGTTTGAACGGCTTGACATCGCCAATTTTATTCAATTCGTATTTTAGTGACTCGATTTGCTCGGATTCCAGCCCCGCCATTTCGCAAAATGTCACGAATCCGACTTCGGACTCGATAGTCATCTCCGGATAATTCAGAAGCGCCCAGCCGAGCGGATATTTTGCATTTTCATCTTCAATTTCGATTTTCACTTTTACCGAGCCGATATCAAATTCCTCCGGCTCGCTTATTAACGGCCATTCGGGACCGTACGGACCTCGAATCCGCATAGATCCGAAATCGTTGACGAGATAAACATCATTAAAATCGCTTGTATCGGAAGATTCAATTTTATCACCCGTTCTCCCGCTATCACCGATCGCCGATATCCCCGACTGAAGCTGCCATTTTGCCAAAAGTTCCTGACGTTCCGCCTCGTTAAGAGCAAACAAATCAGAAAAATCAGGTTCATTGGGCCGGCTTACAAGCTGCGGATCAATCTCTTTCAGAGTGGCAAGAGCGTATTTCACCGCAGAGTCACAACCGTAGCGGGCTTTACTATAATCTATTATATACTGATTGCGGTGACGTTGAGTCAAAACCTGGCTGCTTAAGGTATAACCAAGAATCGACATCACGACCAGCAGTACCAGTGTGATCAACAATATGATGCCCGGTCGATTTTGACCGCTATTTCTGTTATAAAAGGCTTTTTTCATTTTCTTGCCGATTCTGTATCTTTAAGGCCGTCGGTGGTTGATTTTTCTTTGTCGAGAGTTTTGCCATCCTCGGATGGCTCTATTATTTCCATCACGAAATTTATTTTTCTTGTTCTGTCTATTGCAATGGTGCGTGTAATCTTTTCCTCCTCCAGCACGTCCAAATTTCCGCCGGTACCCTTAAAAGGCTCGGCAAAAGAAATCGCTACCGTTATGCCGGACGGAGCAGGGCCGTCCCATTTTTCAACGGGTGAGCCGTCTTTGAGAGCATCGATCTTGAAAAAAGTCACTCCATTACATATCGGCACAGCGCGTGCCAGCTCCAGCTCATCTTTGTTTTTATCAAGCACTTTATCTTCCAGAGTCATCCCGCTGTAACCACGGTATAAAACCAGGCCGGTAACCGGGCTTTCATAATCATAGAGACTCTGCCATACGATCTCTTCGAATATTCTCTCCTTGTCCGCGCTGTCCTTTATAGTTCTCGTAATAGTAAGCTTAGAAGCGGGGAATCCGTTTTTAAATTTATTTTCGATTTTAATCGTCGTATCCGTCTCGGAAGAAATCACCTTGTCAAGATCCTCCGCTATGCGCTGTAAAACTTCCGACGACAATCTGGAACCACCAAGTTTCCGCCTCACTGCGGCAGCGGAACGCTCGGCTCTGCTGTAAACTCCTAAAACCGCCACCAGAATCATCGCCCCAATTGTCATGGCGGCAAGCATCTCGGCCAGCGAGAATCCCTTACGCACTACAAGTGAATTTGGAACTTTTTTTCTATTATATTCAACGCCAATTATCACAGGTTTAAATCCAATAATTTATTTCTGTCGGTTCTTTAAAATATCCCAGACTTCCGAGACGTCCATTTGCTCAAGCTGCTCATAAGTCAAGCCTGTTTTCGGATCTACTTCATCCTGCCTGATATTTTTCATCAAGTCGGATTTGGATTTTATTTGCAGATTTTTTTCCTCAGCAGTCGGATTGCCGTTCGTACGCTTGTAGATGTCAAGATTATCTTTAATGAAAGTACCATCTTCGGTCGTAAGCATGCCGTTATCGACCCATTTCTCTATGGTTTCACCGTCAACACCTGCATACTCGGCGGCTTCCTCTACGGTTTCAAGAAGCTGAGCAGCCAACTGCTCTTGCCCCTGTTGATTCATAATTTGAAGCAGTTGCTCGCTGCTGAGGTCCGTCAGCCAGTGTATCAGCTCAACGGTTTGTTTCTGCCCGGCAGTGTCAGTATATTCGGCCGAGCAAATACCTCTGAGCCATATGCTTGCAGTTAACGGTTCGTTAAAAGTCTCTACCACAGTTTTCCAATTAATTTCCGGATACCTCTCGCTTGTGCCGTATTCTACGGTTTCTTCAATGGAATCTCTCGATAAAAGAGCTTCCATATTCTCTCTGGCCACTTCAAATGCCTGCATTTGCATTACAGAGTCTGTTGATGAGGTAATACAACGGTCTATTACAATCAAAACGCTTGAGCAAATAAGCCCAAGTATGCCCGTAGCCGTTACAACTTCCATAAGACTGAAGGCATTCTTCTTCGAATTACCTGTTAAGCGTCTTGATACACTACATACGTTATTTTTTTTAGAAGACCAAATCATCTTTATATTTCGGCTCCAAAAGCCTGGCATCCCCTTCTTCTAATGTTATAATTCTATTGAGCCGGTTTACCACAATCGAATAAGGCTGCTCCTTTTCATCAAGCAGAACAATTTTTCCGCCGAACGCCCACCCGGAATGTCCGGCCCTGAACTTTGCCCTGCCCTCATAAGTGTAATCTCCGTCATCGAATTCCACATAAACAAACCGGCAATTAGTACTCAACCTGTCATTAAAAATAATTTCTTCTTCCAGAACCTCGGTCAAATCAGGTGTGGTTATCTGTCGAAGAAGGAAGCTCTGTTCGTCCAAATCAATTATAACCTCATATCTTCTGTCGCTTTCAGCCGCTGCCGCTGCCGCCATTTGCATTGTAGAGACAAGCTGTTGTATCTGGGCTTTAAAAGTATTTTTTCTCAGTAACTTGAAAAGACGTAACTGAGCAAAGAGCACAAACAGCGAAATCACCACAACCACAACAAGAAGCTCTGCCAATGTGAAACCGTTTTTCCTACGGTTTGCACTTCTTTTTTTCGATATCTTATTTGCGTATTGTGTGTTGCACATATAAAAATTTCTTATATTACGCAAAATATCTCAGGACAATTCTATCAATTTGCATCCGTGCTGAGCAAATCATCGTCGGTATCAGGCTCACGATCTTTACCATAGCTCCTGATCACAAACGGCAGGTCGTTATCTGCATAAACCTCGTAAACGAAATCATTTTGCCAGCCATCCTTTGGTATTTCCGTTGTTTCCAGATAACCACCGGGCTCCCAGTTCGTCACATCACTTGGCTGCTGAATCAATGCCGTCAATCCTTCATCTTCATATGGGTACCGGGCAGTATCCATCATAAACTGATTGACTGCGGCATGAAGAATCTTTAGATTGGCCTTGGTGGTTGTTTCACGAGCCTGTTCGACCTTACTCGCTACTTTTGTCGCCACTACGGTCATAAGCAGACCTATAATAACGAGAATAGCCATAAGTTCGACCATTGTAAAACCATACCTTTTATGTTTTTTACTACTTCTACTTGTCATTTTGACCTCCCGGGGTACTGATTAAAAATTCCCTGATGAGACTTCCAGCATCGGCAATACTGTTGCATAAGCTATCACACCGATTATAGCTGCCATAATAATTATAATAAGCGGCTCAACCGCCGCGCTTAATCTTTCAATCACTAAATCCGTCGAGGCTTCAAGGTTATCGCTGATGCTTTTAAGCATTTTTTCAAGCTCGCCGCTTTTTTCTCCTACGGCGACCATGTGGGCAATGGCCGGATCTATAACACCGCTGTCTTTGAGTGGTGTTGCGATATCCGCCCCGGCAAGAATCCTTTCCCTCGCCTGGTGAACGGCTCTTTTCATCAGAGTATTTCCAGTCACTTCAGAGACAACCCTCAAAGACTCGGCCATGGCAAGTCCCGAACCAAGAAGAGTAGAAAGAGTCGAGGCAAAACGCGCGACAACACGCTGTTTTATTAAACGACCGAATACCGGCAGAGACAGCATTAATTTATCGCGTAAATACGAACCTCGCTCAGTTTTTAGAAACTTCCTCACGATCCAGACTATTCCGATTATACTTACAACAAACACAAGTAACCACCAGCTTGTCATTATATAGCCGACATCTGTTAGACGCTTTGTAATCCAAGGCAACTCCTGCCCGGTCATTTCGATTTGAGCCGCTATTTTCGGAATTACCTTTATCGTAAGAACAAGAATTGCAAAAATACAAAATATAACCAGTACAATAGGATAAATCATTGCCGTTATAATCTTCGATTCGACCTGGCGTCTTTTGTCCATGAAACCGGCAATGGTTGAGAGGCTCTGGCCTAATGAGCCGGTAACCTCGCCGACGCGAACCATACTCACATATACGACATCGAAATAATCACCGTAATCACTAAGGGCGTCCGTAAAAGATTCGCCCGTGACAACGCGGTCGCGGATATCGACAATGGCATTTTTGAACCTCACATCCGACATCTGTATTGTAAGAACGGAAAGTGCCTCGGTCAGCTTGATTCCCGAATTCAGCAGTGTTGACATTTGTTTTGTAAAATCTATTATCTGGGCTTTACTGCGTTTAGCCCAAAAGGAAGACAATATAGATTTTTTTTCCGAGCTGGAGCTGACCTGCGTAATCGACGAAGGATGAATACTCCGCGATCTCAGTTGTTTACGTGCGGCATAAGGACTCTCCGCGGCAATCGCCCCTTTGACCTTCTTACCGTTGGCTGCTATTGCTGTATAATGGTATCTTGGCATAAGCGAACCTAAAATTCCAAACTAAAAAGTGCAAAGCTAATTCAATAATATCCCCGATTTTGCACTAATATTTCATGTATCATTTTTTTTATATTATATCAGTTTGTGTTACTCTTAACACCTCGGAAACGGTCGTAATTCCGGCCATTGCTTTTCTTGCCCCGTCCATTCTCAGGGTCCGAAGGCCCGCATCAAGAGCAAGTCTTTTTATTGTACCGGCAGATTCTCTTTTGTATATCAAGTTCTGGATTCCTTCAGTAATCAACATCATCTCGTAAATACCGGTTCGGCCGCGATAACCTGTCTGGAAACATTTTGGACAACCCGCACCGAAGAAAAATTTACTATCTTTGTCAAGCTCCGATTCATCCAGACCAAGCTCTCTTAACTCGTTGGCAGACGGCTCTACAGGAGTTTTACAGTCCTGGCAGACTTTTCTGACCAGCCGCTGTGCTATTATGGCAATAAGCGATGAGCTGACTAAATACGGCTCTACACCCAAATCCAGAAGACGGCTAACCGCTCCGGCGGAATCGTTTGTGTGCAGCGTGCTGAAAACCAGGTGGCCTGTAAGCGATGATTGTATCGCCATTCGTGCCGTTTCGATGTCTCGAACTTCACCCACCATTATGACATCAGGATCCTGTCGCAGCACGTGCCGGAGCGAAGTCGCAAAAGTCATTCCTTTTTTGCTGGCAACCTGAATCTGGCTTATCCCCTCGAGCTGGTATTCAATGGGATCTTCTATTGTTATAACATTTTTCTCCGCCGAATTAATCCTGTTCAGACAGGCATAAAGCGTGGTACTTTTGCCGCTGCCAGTCGGGCCGGTCACGAAAATAACACCGTGGGAACGGTTAAGCAATGAATCGAATTTATTCAAATCTTCTTCGCATAATCCCAGCTCGTCCAATGTGAACAAACCCGTACTTTTGTCCAGTAAACGCATGACACTGCGTTCGCCGAAGCTGGTCGGAACGGTGCTGATACGCAAATCAACTTCTCGCTGTCCCAGCCTGACGGAACACCTGCCGTCCTGCGGGAGCCGACGCTCGGCGATATCCATACCCGCCATGACCTTAATACGAGAAATAATGAGCGGCAGAACATTCCTGTTCAAACTAAGCGTATCGTAAAGAATACCGTCTATACGGTAACGAATCTGAATCTTAGATTCGTACGGATGAACGTGAATATCACTGGCCCGCAACTGGAGGGCACGAAAGAGAATGTCATTTACCAGCCTGATAACCGGCGGCCGATTCACTACATCAAGCAGGTCATCGGATCCTGAAACTTCATCGACGAGGCTGTCGAGATTCTGCGAATCAAGCTCTTCCGCTACTTCTTCGATAACGGTATTTCTCTGCTCGTAAGCAACATCTATTACGGATGTGATTGCGGCCCGCGTGGAAACCGCCGCTTTAACCGGCAAACCGGTCATCTTGGAAATATTATCAAGAGCATTTATATCAAGAGGTTTGGACAAAACAACTGTCAGCTCCTCCGGATCGTTTTCACCATCCGGCGACTCGGAATCCTCATCTTCCTCGTGGTTGGACTGCGGTCTTATCCCGATAAGAAAATGGTGCTGGGCATAAGTAGCCGGAACAGCCTCGATAAATTCCACAGGTACCGCTTTTGCCGGTATGTCAGGCAGATATTCCCAGCCGAGAGCTTCGGCAAAAAGTTTCAATATGACATCTTCCGTGAAATAGGGACAGTTGAGCAGGGTCTCATCGAGACGCCCATGCCCGGCGTTTTCCTCGAGAAACTTCGCCAGCTGCTCGGCATCCATCAAGCCGGTCCGCTTAGCTGTTTGTATAAGTAAATCTTTCATTACTACTCTGCACTGAGAACTTTGAACGGCTCCATCGGTTTGGGTTCGAATCCCGGCCAATCTTCGTATCTCTGGAACTCATCTTCGAGTCTTTCGAATGAGATTCGGTTTCTGTCCGACATTCTCTCCAAATCAGGCAATCCCGCGACGGTATCATCGGGCCTTAAGATATTGGCTTTAACAAAGACGTAAAGATTGGATGAGCGATCCGAATTGCTTGTATTTCTAAATAATCCGCCTAATAAAGGTAAATCGCCAAGTAACGGTACCTTTGTGCCGCCTTTGGTTTGGTTTAATTTAATCATGCCACCGAGAATAATCGTTTGGCCGTCCGGGACGGTCACCGTCGTATCGACCTCACTTACGGTGGTATCAGGCGGAGTGGATAAACCCTTTGTTTTTTCATCAAAGTCGGAACGTGTCATGTTTACCTTAAGCAAGAGTAAATCGCCCTCGCTGATATTCGGGGTTATAGTTAGTTGTATCCCTGCTTCATACTCACGAAAGTCCGTAGTTGTTTGTGCAGCACCCTGCTCCGGGATGATGGCATGCTCTATGCTAACATTTGTTTTATCAGCAGTACTAATCGAACCGGCTTGCCCGTCATTGACCAATATCTTGGGTTTTGCCAAAACCCGTCCGTAGCTTTTTGTCTGCATGGCTTTGAGTAAAGCCTGGATATGCCGGTCGCTGTAAAATCCCTGTCCTTCGCCCGAGAGTGAGGTTGTTTCGATTACACGACCATCGGCAAAGGGTTTAAGAATCTCATCAAGTGCCTCCATTTCTCCGCCGGCAACCATTCTGGGGAATTTGCTGACAAGGTCAAGATCGAGGTCAAAAAGATCAACCCTGCTTACTTCGACTAAAGTTACATCGATAAGTACCTGGGGTCTTCTTTTATCAAGTGTTTTAATCAGAGTGTGGATCCATTCCTGATTTTTCTTGTTTGCATATACGATAAGGGAAAAAGTATTCGGATCGTCAACAATGGTTATCTGATCTTCCAGTCTTCGTTTTTTAACAACTTCAATCTTGTCACCTTCCGCCTGTTGGTTTTCAACCGTCTCTTCGATCAATTGCATCAAAAGTTCTCTCAAATGTGCCGGAGAGGAGTTTTCGAGCGGATAAATCTTATAAGGAATCTCGTCCATGGATATTTGCTGGTCCACATGGCTGATAATCGAGGATATTCGTTCATGCTGTTCGGCGGTGGCATGGACCAAAAGTGAATTCGTCGATTCAAGCACAACTACCTTCGGTTCTCCTGCGAGAGGCTCGGAAGACAAATCCGCCGTTTGAATATCGCCCGCCGTGATTCTTTGTGCCGGTGTTCTGGCGGTCTGTGAAACGGGGGTCGAAGATTTTGTATCACCGGTCAGCCTGGAATACCCCGGGGATTCCTTTTTGGGACCTATAACACCCATATCCTCCAGTTTCGTCCTGACTTCCGCCGCGTCGAGATGTTCGATCCTGTAAGGTATCAGGATTCGCAGGTCCTGTTGTTTGACATCGAGCGTATCTATAAGCTCTTCAACATCATCCAATTGCTCCGCCATGCCTATCATGAGGATACGATTTGTTCTTTCGTCGGCATCGACATAGACGGTGGGAGTGAACGCTTCTGCTTGTTGCCCAGAGGTCGCCCTGGCCGTTGCCTGTTGTCTTAGCTTAGTCACCTGATTCGACCAATTTCGCAGCCTGGCATTGTATGCAGTAGTTGTCTCATTAGCTCCTTTCACCGGACGCGGAGGGAGGGCCGTTTCTCCTTCTTCCGCCCCGATAGTTATGGAAACAGTTCCTAATTCTTCTGCGAGCGACTTGAGCTTCGGCGATAATACTTGCGCCTCTGTATATCTCAGTTGCCTGAACCGGAATTTCCTCGGTTCCCCCGGCCTGTCAACAATATCAAGTAATGCTTTTATACGCGGCATACGATGGGCATACGCGGTCACTATAAGAGTTTTCGTCTCTGCAATTGTGGTGATATCCGTCGTAAGCTTCATACCTTCCAAAAATTCCGCCGCACTTGTCGTGTCGATATTTTTAAGTGCAAAAACACTCATTACAACTACATCACCTGTTCCTATTTCAGGTTTTTCCGCGCTCACCAGAGCAGGATCGATATCCAAAGCATTGTCCTTAGGAACTATAGTGACAAGATTTCCCATGCCGCGGGTCATTACCAAGCCTTTGAATTTGAGAACTGTTTCAAGCAAATGATACAAATCTCTGACCGTTATAGGCCCCTGGAATTTGCCGTTAGGATTGATTGTAACCTCCTGGTCGGCCAAATCGGACTCATTATACATAAAATCCATCTTCAGATATGGTCCTACCATACCCAAAAATGCTATCATTGTTTGTTTCTCGGGTAAAGTCAGGTTAATAACATCATCCGCATTAGGAATATTAACCGGGATTGAAGATTCTGTAGCGGCAAATATCTCCGCTGCCGCCTGAGCCTGTTGCCCCTGTTGCACAGGCATAGTCTGTTCGGTAAATCGGGGCTGCCGATTGTTTTGTTCGGCAGATTCCTGCTCGATAACCTGAATCTGCGGTATCGTTTGCTCAGGAACGTTTTGCCCAAGTAAAGCTGCAACCGGAGTCGGCTCGGTTTTCGTTAAAGCTGTTACCAGGTCTGCCTTTTGCTCTTCGACGTCTGCCGAATTCTGTGTCTGCTTTAGAAGGGATACGATTCGGTCTTTGATGTCTGCCGGAGCGATAACAAAAACAGCATTATTATGAATATCGATAATTGCTTTTTTATCAGCCTGTTCGGCTGGGGGGGTTGTAAAGCTTCCGATCGATATATTATTACCAAATTTTGCCGCAATCTGTTCGTTATCGGGAAACCCTGCGGTTTTCGACGCGTCAAAAACTTGCTGTATTAAATATTGTTCTCGCTGGTCAATAAGATCAAGAATGACCTTTGCCTTGGCCAATTCTCTGGGCTGAGCCGTCACTAAAAGTGCAGGCGAATCGGGAAAATCCGAAACTACCCCGATCCCGATATCGTCAAGAATTTTTTTGCCCTGAGCAGGAGCTATATTTTTCAAGTTAAAAATCCTGTACGGCACAAGCTCGTACCCCCCCTTCTCATTCGCAAAAAGATTATTGCCGCAAAGCAAGAATGTTATTGCTAAAGCAAGAACGATATTCTGCCGTCTTCCAAAGAATTGCTTTTTTAACATCACATTCGCCCCTCAGTTCTGACCGGGTAACGCCGGCTCAAAGTAATTTATCATGTAAATTATGCAAAATTGAATAAGGCTCTATCCCGTTATTTGAGAAAATTCGGGTATAGATTTGTACTAACAAAATAGCCATAATTCAATTTTGCAGAACATTTAAAAACTTTTAATCGTTTTACAACCAAATCTTTTTGAAAAAGACGTAAATCCGAAATCAATCCCTGAGCCTACCGGAGATTCCTTCCTCAAAGTTACTGATAATGCACTTTTTATTGGTACTTCTTTCATATATTTTCAATAATTTCCACCACCCTGATAACAGGGAATCATATATTTAATCAGACATAGAAAGAGGCTAAAAGTTCCTTCTTTTTCTTGTAAAAATGGTTGATTCGGCGATAAAAAACAGCAATGATTTGCTTTTTAACGAAAATAATGAATCTGTCATTTTTGACCGGCAAATACTTTCGCCGTTTTAGTTTTTGATAAAAGGTATTTCGAATCTTGTTGGAGTCCCCAAAGGCTTTTGTCAGCCTTTGGGGAACTTCACAACAAATATGGGGGGCAGGTAAATTACCTTTCCGTATGTTAGACTTTTTTATTTAGCATCCGATAAGTCTTCGGATTCGAGCAAATTTGGCTCCTGGCCGATTATTTTCAACTGCTCTCCTAAATCTTCGAGCTCCTTTGCTTCTCCAGGACTAACATTGGAAGCTTTGTAATTAGAAATAATTTCCGCGATTTTTTCGGCTCTTTCCTCTTCGCTTAGTCCGGCATCAGAATCGTTTGAATCCGAATTCGCCTTCAATTTTCTCAAATTTTCATAGAGCTCTTCCAATTTCTCCTTTTCTTTGTCGGATTGCTGTGTTTTTAAAGAATTTGCCGGTGGTCTTCGCACTACATTGCGTATTCTGGACATTTGTTGTTCAGATCTCGATCCGGAGCTTGAATTTACAGTACCAGTACCGGCAGTACCGGCCGGTTTTGACATAGTTTTCGGCTTACTACTGCCGGAAAGAGCATTTGGAAGCTTTCGTTCAAGATTGATTGTAGAGGTTTCTGTGCCGCTTTTGACTATTATAAAGTCATTTTCGACCTTTTCAATAACAAAATGACCAACTATAGCAGATTGCTTGACCCAGTGAATGCCTTTACCCGGCTCGTCAATTAATGCCATCGACATTTCCGGGCGTTTTTCGCAATAACTAATTCCAATAACCGGAAATTTCGGGGTAACATTGACTTTGGCACTGATAGCACCTGCGTTTGTACCATGGTTTTTCTGAGGATTGTTTATTTTAGGAGCAGGTGGATTCAAATACAATGCAAATGATTGCGCTTCCTTTACAAGCGGCGATGTCTGGCCGACTATCGTTTTGGTCCTATCACCTTCTGCCGCCTTGAATTTCTCTATTACACTCGGGGAATCGAGCAATTCTCTGGCTTCTTCATCTCCGCGGACACCCTGAACGATGCGGAATACGAAAAAACCCACAAAAATGACTGCCAAAACCGCCGCTAATATACTTGTTATTCGCAATGTCTTTATCATATCGAACCCAAAGGTGTATATATCACCTGTATTGTGTTCCAATGTTCTCTATTATTTGACATCGCTGACGGCGTTTGGTTCCGACCAATGATCAATTAATTGAAGTTTTTCTTCCTCATGTCC
>JAFGBG010000114.1 GCA_016933295.1 Sedimentisphaerales bacterium
AGAGTCCTTCGAGAGCCGAGAACACCGGATAGTGCCGCAGTCGCTCTTCGAGAAATGGGCACAGCCGTAGTTCCCGCGATGATATCGCTATTGGAAGACCGCCGGCCGACACGTTCCGTCGGACAGCCACGAAACGGCGGCGTTGTCCTTCGTAATTGTGACGTAGCCCTGGAAATACTGGCCGATATCGCCGGACAGAACCTGCCCAATAATACCACAACTTTCGACCCTCGATCCGAACGCGGCGCTTTCCTGAGCAGCGCGGACGAAAAAACCGCCGCTGAAATCATCCAGCGAGTGAAGCAATGGTGGCAAACCACCGAAAATAACTCATCCGTTCAACCTGACGATGAAAAAGACGGCCGGCAGCCGCAATCCGAATATAAAAAGACTCTTGAATCCGGCGTAACGGTCGAATTGATAGGGATGTGTGAATATCCGAGCGCAGGTAAACAGTGGTGGCGGCCCAACGGCAGTGTATTAGAGAATCCCCCGTATGACAATAGCAGTATATATACCACCGGCACACGTCCATTCGACTCTATTCCCACAGAACTTGCGTTTCGTCTCTCCAGTCGTCTTAAAGAACCGGCATACGAGGCTTTAATCAAAATGGATGATAAAATTTTAGTCCATACGACAAACAATCGTTTAACCGGGACAACGGGACAAATATCAGAAGACGGTCAAGTTCCGTCGGATATCATAGCCGTCGGTTTGTACGTTCCACAGAATCGGAAAACCACCGACTTTAGCTTAAGCCTGGTAATCGATGGAAAAAGATACGAATGGTTTGAATTCAAAAATATCGCAATCCGGCCGAATATGGGCAATGATACCGTTTTGAATGCAGAAGAAAAAATCTTTGGAAGCCTGGAACAATCGGATGCCCGGCTTTTAAGAAGTTTTCTTAATCAGGTCGATAGCGAAATCCATAAACTTAAAGACGATTATCCACAGCTCGCGGACTGGGATAAAGAACAGACTAAAACAGCTCTATTACGTACGGGAAAAGAAATAACAGATACAAGACTGACATATTATCACGCCGCGTTTGCAGGTAACTCTCCGAGTGGACAGGATTGGTGCGAGAATAACGGCTGTTATATCAGGGTCAAATTATCCACCGGCCTGGAAAGCCCGTATATGAAAACAATGTCACTTCCTTTGAAAGAAGGAAGATTGCTTGCGCTTGCCACGGTGATAACGGACAAGCCGGAAAACCGGGAGCTGGAGCAAAAGATTAACGAAATAATTACCACTACTGCCGCTTCCATCCGGCAAAAAACCGAGGCACAAGCTGAGTCTGCAAAGCCTAAAGAGCCAAATAAAGGACAGTCCGCGGTTCAGATTGAAATGCGGCTCCTTCATACAAGCGAGAATTTCCCGGAAGAGGTCGGCAGGAAACTAAATTTAAAACTCGATTTTAATACTCCACTGGATGACCTTCAGATTGACTCGTTAATCAAAGCGGCCCAGGCGGATGAAGGCACGAAGATGCTTGCCGCTCCGAAAGTGACTGTGCTGGATAATCAAGATGCACAGTTCTTTATCGGTCATGAAGTGCCTTCTATTTCAGGTTACACCATTGCCGAAGAGCCTAAACCTGTCATCGAATATAAACGGATCGGCATAATCTGCGAGCTTACGCCGCACGTGAGTCCCGACGGACAAAATGTATTCACGGAACTCGAACTGGAATTCAGCCAGCTAACAGGCTTTAAAGAGCGTGTTTTCCAGGGCATACTTCAAGAGCAGGTTCCACAGTTCGAGACCAATAATGTTGCTACAAGCAAAACGATTCCGGGCGGCAAAACATTACTCATCGACGGCGGGCCAATCACGATATACGAGAAAAAGAAATCAACTTCCGCCGAAACGACTACCGATAGCTCCGAGAGGACCAAAGAAAAAAAGCGGCTAATTATTTTAATCAAGCCGGTAATCCTTTCGCCTGAGCAAGTCGAGGCGCTCGGCCTCAATGAGACTCCTCCCCCGGCCATGATGGGTGAATACAGCTACGGATACGGACAGGGTGACCCGCCTCTCGGTCTCGGCGGTATGGGCGGCAACAGCTACGGCACTCCCCCGCCGGAGATATCGAAACGAGAATCGACCAATCTGGAAAATCGTGGCACCGTGGAAAATATATCACCGACCGGCAAGTCGTCAATCCTCGCGAACGAGATTTCCGATACGTCCGTGATATCCGAGGATGACAACGACATTATCCGCCGAATCAAAGAGGCCATCGAGCCGGAACTCAGTCATCAGGCAGGCGGAATTACCGGCAGTAACTTGGGCGGCCTTGTTGATACGAATAATACAAATCAGAGCAATATCGATATTGGAACTTCCGAGAAAGCCAGGTTTTTCACACGAGCAGATAATGAAAAAATTACCGGAGAGTTCGGATTCGATACACTGCAGCGTAAGGAAGGCGGTCTCTGGGAGCTGAGCAAGCCCTACAAAAATATCTATCAGCCCGATTTCACTTGTTATATAACCGCCGACAAGGCAAGCATTACGCTTGAAACCGCCGCCGAGACTACAATAACAAAGGATGTGACGTTTAGCGGCAATGTCCTGATACATTTTATCCCTGCAAGCTCCGGTGACCTCAAAGAAACAAAAATCTATTGTGATAAACTTGCCTTTTACAGCGACAGTTCCCAGACGATGATAGATGGACCGACAACGGTTGTTTTGGGAGATTCTCTAACGGGTGATATCATCCCCGGTACACCCCCGCTGGAGATACAAAAACTCCAAAAAGCCGGCAAGCCGATGACTATCGTATATGATATCTCCGATTTGGCCGGGACGACAGATGATGTTAACAACCTCATCCGTCGAATTAAAGAGACCATCGAGCCGGATAGCTGGTGGGAAAAAGGCGGCATCGGAACAATTACAGCCTTTCCCGCTCCACAGCCGAGAAAGCTCTCCGTTTATCAGAGCGCCCAAATCCATCAGGAGATTCAAAAATTCCTGGATACAATGCGCCCGACATCCGGCGAGGAATTTATCCCATCTGCTCAGCCAACTTTCCCCCAAAACTGGGACCAAATAATGAAATGGATCGAATCAGCCAAAAACGGGCCGAACGAGAAGACGAGCGGCAGGGAGAAAATCCGGCAGCAGATCGATGAATTGTCAGAAAGGTTCAAAGAGCTCGAGACAAGAAGAAAAAATCTCCAAGCACAGGCGGAAATGTTCGAGAAATACCGGGAATTGCCAGGTAATCGACAGGAATATATCAATAACCTGCCATCCGTAAAGTCGCTTGCCGAGAAACTGGCCGAAGTCGAGAAAGAGCTTATTGAAGCACGTCAAATGTACACCGAGTCTCACCCGCAGGTCCGGCAGCTGATACAATTGCAGCAGGAACTGAACAAACGTCTGGATGAAAAAAGACAGGAAGCCGGCAGAGCATACGACCAAAGCATAAATCCCGAGGCACGTCAACAGGAACTCGACGACCTGCGAGCCGAACTGGAAGCCACTAAACCTTTAGTACAGCAGCTTCGAGATACTTTAGAAAAAGAAAATAAGGAAGCAAAAGCACCCGAAAATAAACCTGAAAAGCCGCAATTAAGCAATAAAATTCTTATTGAGGCGAAGATTTTGAAGGTAACCGATGATTTTCTGGAGTACGCCGGTTTGGATGCGAATTCCCTCGCCGAATCCGACATATGGTCGAAATATCTTGTCCCCGACTCAAACGGTTCGCCGCATTTTATCATCGATAAACTTAACACCGACTTACTTATCAAAGCCGCAGAGTCACACAAATATTGCAATATAATAAAGTGGCCGATACTTACTGCAAAAAACGGCAAGCCGGCAGAAATGGCTATGGTCGATCAGGAATATTTTTTCTTAGGCACCTCCAACGAACCGAACGATTCTGACGGAAAGAAAATTTCCGAATTACAGGAAATCGCCACAGGCACTACTATCCGGTTAACACCTGAATTGACGGAAGAGAATAAAACTGTTCGTCTGGATTGCGAAGTTAAAATCAACTGGCTAAAAGAATTTAAAAAGCAAAAAATTGGCAATACCGAAATGCCGATCCCTCAGATTTCTACATTCGAAGATACCTCGCTTACCCTGATACCGGACGGCTATACATTATTAATCCGCGGCGAAAAAATAACTAAAACCACCGAGAAGCAGGAAAGCAGGCCGATATTGAATTTACCCATAGTTAATAGAATATTTAGAACCAAGAGCGAAATAAAAATAACAGATGAATATACGCCGTTAATTTTGATCCAGCCGTCTATCGTTACACAGCAATAATATGAACAAACGCTCTCGGTGAAAAATCGAGCTAATCTGACAAATTAAACACCCGGGACGGCAATTTTCCGACCTCCTTAGGCGAGAATTTGGATATCACATCTTGACTTATCATCTCAAGTCATATAAAATTATGGTCATGGGAAAAGTCACATCAGACAACAAAGTTACAGGCCGAAAGACCGGAGCACGTTATGCGTAACCATAAAAACAACGCTTTTACACTAATCGAGCTATTAGTAGTGATTGCCATCATCGCATTATTGATGGGGATTTTAATGCCGGCTCTTAATAAAGTTAAAAAAAGCTCCAAAGCCGTCATCTGCCAGGCTCACCTTAAAAGCTGGTCCAAAGCCTTCCTCATGTACACCAATGAATATGAAAATAAATTCCCAAGCATTATGGGAGGTTCCGGCGGTTTGTACGGACAGTGGACCATCGCCCTAAAACCCTATTACGCCAACGAGCTGAAGATATGGTTCTGCCCGGTTGCGAGCAAGCCCACGACCATCGGAGGCACTCATCCGTTCGCCGCATGGGTTGTCACAGAAAATCAGTCAAATGACCTTCGGCCCGGCGACTACGGCAGTTACGGGATAAACGCCTGGGTGTATGACCGAGGGGGTTCTTCCACGGATTTCAATCCGGACTACGCATGGAAAAACACCTTCGTCACGATGCCGAATAATGTCCCTGTCTTCGGTGATTGCATGTGGAGAGGCGGATTCCCGGAGGATGACGACACGCCGCAAACCGACCAATCCGTTACGCTGATTAATGACCATGAATCAATGAGATATTTCAATATGAACCGCCATAACGGGGCGATGAATATGGTCTTCATGGATTTTTCCGTCAGAAAAGTCCCTCTGAAACAATTGTGGCGTCTTAAGTGGCACAAAAATTTCAATACGGCAAAATCCCTGCCCGAATGGCCCGACTGGATGCAAAATCTAAGCGGTGATTAATCTTGTAAAGGAATATTATAACCACTGACAAAGCCGATTTTCATCAACTCTGTATATGATTCTATATTCGATTACCATCACAATTTACCAAACATGAAATCAAAACGACAGAAAATACGAAAAGTCTTAATATTGATATCTTTTGTATTTTTCCCCGTTACTTTAAATTACTTCTCGCCGGTTTTAATTATCATGGGTGCGGCAAAAGGGATTGTAGTTGCCAGTTTTATCATGTTTACTATGCAGTTTCTCTCGGCACTTGTACTTGGCCGGGCTTTCTGCGGGTGGTTGTGCCCGGCCGCAGGAATCCAGGAAGCTTGTTTTTCTGTGCAGGACAAAACCGTCGGAACGAGACGAGCCGACTGGATCAAGTGGCTGATATGGATTCCCTGGATAGCGATTATAATTATGACTTTTACCAAAGCCGGAGGTTTGAAATCCGTCAAACCTCTGTATATGTTCGAAAACGGAATCTCCGTAAATGAGCCGCAGGCATATATCATGTATTTCTTTGTAGTCGGTATTTTTATACTGCTTTCGTTGTTAATAGGCAGGAGAGCTTTCTGCCATTATGGTTGCTGGATGGCGCCTTTTATGATAATCGGCAGAAAGATCCGCAATATTTTTAAGTGGCCGTCCCTTCATCTCAAATCGAATAAAGAAAAATGTATTGACTGCAAGGCATGCACAAAAGCCTGTCCGATGAGTCTGGATCCGAATACCATGGTGAGAAATAGTAACATGGAAAATGTTGAATGCGTTCTATGTGGAAATTGTATTGATGTCTGTCCCAAAGATGCGATCAAGTATGGATTTGGTAAATAAAATTTCATAATAAATATAAATTCGAGATGATACAGAACACGCAATATTTTCGCCGGGTTACAAATTCACACTCATAACTATAACGGGATATCCGTGGTAATCCGTTTTCTCGAATGTGCTCCAGCCCAGCCTGTCGTAGAATGCCTCTCTGTCAGTCGTATATAAATATAATGTTTTTATATTATTTATTCGGGCTTGCGCCATTACATGAAGGACCAGTTTGGAACCGATGCCTTTTCTGCGAAACTCCGGTGCCACATAGACGCCCTCCAGCCACGGGGTAAGCTCCTTTCGAGTGTCCATATCGTATTTTATGATGCCTGCCGAACCGAGCAATTTTTCTTCCTCTGCTACAAAGGTAGTGGGAATAAAATCGGGTGTAAGATGTTCCCTCATCCCGTCAATGCGTTCGGCCAATGTCCTGTCGGGATTCAAATAGCTCCATTGCGCATGGTGCCAGTTTGCAAGTGTTTCGAGATGATGCGGCACTTCTTTAAGATTTAATATTTGCATTTTTGCTTATGTCATATAAAAAAAATATTCTTAAAATACTACGATTCGAAAAAAATGGATTTTACCGCAATTGTCGATACCGGCACAATTTTTAATTTCAGGTTATTTCTAAAAACGGCAAAAAGCAAGAAAAAAGAAAGCACAGGCCAGGTAGAATTAAGCAAAAATATAAGAATATATTGTTGATAAATCCGCACACGATTCTTAAAATACCAGCTATGAAACAGGCCGCATCAGACAACGCAGTCACAGGTCTCACCAGAAAATTTCACGCCGCTTTCACCCTGATCGAGCTTTTAGTTGTTATTGCCATTATCGCGCTGCTGATGGGGATATTAATGCCCGCACTGCAAATGGTGAAAAAGCAGGCGCAGGGTATTGTCTGCCGCTCGAACCTCAAACAATACGGCGTCGCCACGAGGATGTATCTGGATGAAAATCATGGAACGTTTCCGAACGCTTTTACATGGCTATTCAAAGACGGCGCCTGGGGCTGTGAATGGCACAACGCAAGCAAGACGCTTGCCGAGAATCCGGAACTTGCCGGTTCGCTATGGCCTTACCTCAAGGACAAAGAAGTACATCTGTGTCCTTTGTTCAATACTATCGCCAAACAAACCGGCTGCACTATCTGTAAAGGCCGGGAATTTCCCATTGAGCCTCAATACGGTTACAGTATGAACGGCCTTCTCGGCACCGCATCGATGATGGTGCCGCAACAATATCGGGATGATATCGAAAACGCGCGCAAGGAAACCAACGTAAAAAATCCGGCGAATGTTTTTGTATTTTCCGAGGAAAACACATGGACGATCGAGGGCCTCAGCGGCGATGTCTTTAACGATAATAATCTAATTCCAAGCCCGGGCACAAACGATGATTGCTTCGCCACGTTCCACGATGCACCCGGCAGCAACCTCGACAGCGGTTATGCCAACGCAGTATTTGTCGATTGTCACACTGATCGTGTCTCGGCATATCCGGCGGGAAATACATTCAGAATGAGCTGGCCCGGCGGCCAGCCTTTCCCCGAATGGTAAGGCAAAACTCAAGGCCTAAAATAACAGGATCAAAATCATATCAAGGCTAAATAAGCCATTTTTCCAAAATCCGGTGCTGTGGTTAAATTTGTTGTTATCAATCGTGGCAATGGCCGAATAGCTTTAAAAACAGCCGAAGCTGATATATTTCCATCACCGGCAACCAATCGCTATATTGTAGCTGCGCTCGATGCCGGCGGTTCTATCACCGCCAATCTTCCCGGCCCACAGCATGACGGTAAAGACGGCTCCTGCTTTAGCATAGAAGACCAGTTTAATTCCTTGATGGTAGAAACAGATGTCAGAATAAAGGATTTAGCTCGTCAATACCAGTATGGTAAGCAGTTCCTCAGCAGACAGTGCCGAAGCGTCGCCGTCATGGCATAAACACAGTCGAACGTATCTTCCGTCAATTCCCTCTTGATCCCAAGAATTGTATGATTGGAAGTCCTAATTATTGACATAAGTTAGTCAATCGAGTAGAGTATTCGCTTTTACTATACAGTTATTTCATTGCTGTGAAAATATTGTTATCTAATGAACCTTAATGTTGATTTTTATGATGTAGAACTTTAAGAGTAGAAACGTATGGCAAAATCAAGAGATACCAGAAAAGAAGTAAAGAAAAAGCCCCAGAAAACAGCGAAAGAGAAGAGGCAGGCCAAGCGAGAAAAAAAGAACAAATAATTTCACGTTCCAGGCAGTAACTTCGGGCGTTTCAGAACCTAAAACCGCGACTGACGACATAAAAGCTCAGGGAAGTTGATGAGTTCGTCGGTAAATGCCCTTAAATTTCATAAGAGATGACCAAGCAACTTATGGGATTTACTGGAGTGCGAAAAATCGCTCACTAATTCAACAAAAGCCGCCGGCAAGGACCGCAATCAGCCACAAAATAAACGTAACGGAGCTGATTATAAGCCCTGCTTTTGCCAAATTAGACTTGTCTTTAAATATTGCCGCAATTGAAACTGCAAATATCACAGGCGGTCCAAATACTATCAGGATTCCTGCAAGGATTCCGAACGGAGAACCTCATCCGAAACCCGGGACTCTCAGAAGCTGTAGTACGTGTAGTACGATAGAAATCCAGGGTGACAATGCCAGCCAGAAGCTGATTTTCCCTAATACAGACGCTTTCATTTAGTTATCTTCCTTCGTGATAACGCACAGTTTCCTTTAGCATGAAAGAATTCTTATGACCAAAGGATTTAACTTCGGCATTTTTTTACTTTTTCATATTAAATGGAACTTTGACGTACAAACAGAGTAAAAATGTCATTCCCGCGAAAGCGGGAATCCAGTATTTTTATCGGCGTTTTCTGGACTCCTGCCTGCGCAGGATTGACAATATGCCTGTCCCATTATTGATCCATATATCAATAAATTCTGCCGGGATTAATTTTCTTCTAATCCGGCAAACTATAAATTATTTGCTTTTATCAACCCAGGCTTTGTATCGCTCGCGATATCCGTAACCGAAGTAGTCTATCGAGAATTCGTTGCGAATCTTGTACTTCTTGAAAATCTTCACGATTCGCCCGTCGGTCCACGCCGCCAGCGAATCCTCACGGGCCTGCACAAGTCTCGCCCGGATAATCGCTTTCTCCTCGTCCTTCATCTCCGGCACCATCTCCAGATACGCATTATACGTGCGGTCCACACCCGGCGAACGCGTTATGCGGTCCAGCAGCGCGACAAGCTGCTCGTCGGTCAATTGTTGCTTAAGCGTCCTGAGCAGCCCCTGTATCTGCGGCGAGAACTCGGCGTAAATCGGATCAATCTGCTCGACCATGACAGTCAGCGCCTTGAGCTCATCTTTCTCGCCCTTGCTGGAATCGCGTGCGGCATCCCACGCCGCCCAGGCAGCGTTGAGCTTTTCATCGACCTTCTGGTGCCAGGCCCAGACACGACCGTAGTGTTCGGCAAGCAGCGTCGCCACCTGCGTTGTCCTGGCATCGTCGTCAAGTCGCAGCCGGCGGGCCAGGTCACGTCCCTTGTTCTCCACGTTGCGTTTGATATCATCCGGCAGGTCCGGCTTCATCCAGTCCGGCGCGGCACCGGCATCGACCGCCGCCTGCACATTCGCCGCAACCGCCGCCGCGGTCCGGGCATAACCAGATTTCATTAAAAAACTGCCGAGCATTATTAAGCTCGCCGATAACAGCACGATTCGCTTGTTCATAGTAATTCTCCAATTAAATAGTTTGCGATTAGTTATCAAGAATTTTATATCGAATGTACGAAGTACAGTCCCGCGACGGGAATTGCCGGGATTGAGTGTTTTTTCGTGAATCAAGGTGTGTTTGAAAATTTTTCATAGCCGGTTCATATCACCCATTTAAAAAAGCTAAAAATATATTTGCCTTAGCACAATACCAGAAAATCCGAAAAAGTCCACCTCGATTTGCCAAAAACATCCTTTATTATCGAAAATCCGCAACATCAGAGGTTATAGAACAGAAAACAGATGATGGACGAAGGATGAGGGAAGATGGACGAAATACGACATACGAACAACGATAGACGATGGATGAGTTGATTAGTTAATTAGCGAATTGCTTTGGCACGTTTTGCAATTCCCTAAACGCTGTACGCTATTTTTCCTACCAGCAGAAGGTCGGGATAAGCTTGTCACGGTGTTTGTCGAGCCACTTCGCTTTTCTCAGAATCATATCTAGGAAATCCGTGCCGGACAGATGCCCGAAAAAACCCGTCGCCGCAATGGGCAGGACCGCCTCGGCTATCATCGTTTCAATCATCAAATCGACCAGCGCATCCAGCTTGTTTTTATCCAGCTCGGCGACACTACGATAGCCCTTGATGAACCGGGCGAGCTTGTCTTCGTCGAAATAATCGGGCCAGTCGTTGGGATTTGGCCTGCCGCTTACGATGGAAAATTGCAGCATGGCATTGGCAAGGTCGGTTACGGGCGATGCGACGCGAATGGAGTCGAAATCGAGCAATGCGGCGATTTTATGCCTGGAAAAAAGCATGTTGCCGGGATGCCAGTCGCCGTGAATTATCTGCCGGGGCCACGAGTCGAAGCCAAGCTCGCTGACGCAAATGCTCGAATCGTTATAAAGTCTCATGAGCGTATCGGAGGTGACCCGCATTTTCTGGCTCGGCAGCGCCGAGCGGTTGGTGCCGATGGTCTTGAGATGCCTTCGGACGGCGGACGAATCGTGATAACAGTTAATCGGCGGCTGACCATGCGGGTAGTCGGCCATGAGCCGGTGGAATCGAGCCAGCTGCCGGGCCGCTTCGGCGGTTTCCTCGGGAGAGCCGTCGTAACGGCTGCCGCTTACGAATTCGAAAAGCTCGTAGATATGATGATCGAGCCGGAGAGCGGTCTCGTGCCTCTTGCGGGTTGCCAGCAGGATGGTGACAGGAAAGTCGTTCTCCTCCAGGTGTCTTTGAATTTCGTGAGCGAAAACCACCCGGGCCAAGTCGTCTTTTCCCCGCGGCCGGCGTTTGAGAAGATATTTTCCCTGTTCCGAGATAACGACCATCTTGGGCGAACGGCGATTGCCGCCGGACAGAGGCTTTATCCGGAGTATTACGCCGATATCGTAATGGCTGAGGACACAAACAAGCTCCTCGGAGGAAAATTGTACGCCGCCTCGTGGCATAAGTCACTGAATGTATTGCACCTCGCCCCCATCTCGAGCGGGGAAGATTATGTTTATTATTACCGGTTACCTTAACGCAATCAGAAGTATAATTATCAGAAGGAAAATCGCCGCCGCGGAACTGAGAATCAAAATCGCCATGCGGTACTGGGCGAGGGTTTCCTCACTTGAGTTTTTATCGGTGATTTCCACTGCCTCCCCTTCTTCGAGCTGTGCGAAATCGTCAACGTCGAATTTGCGATGCGCGACAATCGGCGGTTTGCCGTCCCGGAGAGATTCCAAATCCACCAGAACTTCCTCAACGTTGTTGTAACGGTTTTCCCGGCGTTTGGCCATCATGGTCTCAATAACTTCGGAAACTCCCGCCGAAAGAGCGGTATTGATGTGGTCGGGCGGAATAAGTTTTTCCCGCAGATGTTTTCTCATAACATCTGCGGAATTTTCCGCCATAAAAGGAACGCGGTTCGTAACCATGTGGTAGAAAGTGGCCCCGAGCCCGTAGATATCGGCCCTGCCGTCGATATCGATTTTGCCGCGAATTTGTTCCGGCGCGATATAGTACGGAGTGCCGTAGGCCTTGCCCTCTTCGCTCTGCGCGGCCTCGATATCGGTAGTTCCCCGCGCCAAACCCATATCCGCAAGCTTGACCGCGCCGTTCGTACTTATCATAATATTCTTCGGCTTGACGTCACGGTGTATCAGATTACATGCATGAGCGTGGGCGAGAGCCTTGGCGACCTGGATAATAATCTCCAGCGCCTCCTGCTCGGTAAAAATCTTTCCCGCCACAAGGTCGTCGGCGATTGTTTTACCCTCGACATACTCCATCACGAAATAATGATACCCCCCCGCTTCGCCGACGTCGATCGCCTGCACGATATTGGGATGGTTCAGCCTGCCGGCGGCCTGTCCTTCCTTGTAAAACCTCTCGACATATTCCGGATTCTCACTGAACCTCTTCGGCAGAATCTTAATCGCTACGATCCGATTCAGGCTCAACTGCCGGGCTTTGTACACAATAGCCATCGCACCGGCGCCGAGCTTGCCGAGAATTTTATATCCGGGAATCTGATGTGCCGCGTCTTTGCTCTCGTGAATACTGCTTTTGAGTCTTTCAGCCTGGCTGCGGGTGACATAGCCAAGCTCGATCATCAAGTCCTTGAGAATAATCGGATTGATTTTACTCCGGGACTCCAGCTCCTTAAGCGACCGCCGCAGCTCCTCATCCGTGCAGAGCCCCTGCTCGATTGCCATTTTCCCGAACATGGTGTCGTAATTTGTTTCGTTCGTCATTTATTTACCACAGGCAAACCGATGAAACGCTCAGTGATGAACCAATCCTTTGGTTTTCGTAATAAAATCCTTAAAACATTCCAAACGTGTCAATTATCGGTCGAAAAAATTAATTGTCAAAGAAATTTTGCCGTTTCTTTTTTGAAAACAGGAATTTTATACGGGCTTTCCAAGAACGCAAGCCCAAAACAAAATCGACTTAATTTAATCCCGAGTTTAGCTGTTTTTAGCCGAAGAAACGCCATTATTGATATTTTATTCTGTATTCGTTACTTTTCTTCGTAAAATAGAATCTCATGCCAGAAACTAATTCCAACCTGCCGCTTTCACACTCTGCCTAATCATTACCCGCCTCTGCAACCTGTCGGGTGAAGCCGAATCATTCTGTCTCTTCCAGACAATAAGACGAAAAATTTTCTTGAAAATTCAGCATTTTTGGTCATACTACCCCACGTTACAGTGAGATCAGCAATACAACTTTGATGAGGCTTGCATTCATATTAGGCATACAATTTAATTATGGCGGCAAAATATCAAAGATATGTTCGGTTCGGCAGCTCCCATTCGGCTGAGTCCGGCACGAGCTTGGTCAAAGCAGGTACCTTTTATTATATTAATCCGCAAAACCAATAAAATGACAGGAAATACCTACAGATTAAATTAACACATTTAGCCAATAAATAAGGACCTACAAAAATCGAAACCATATTTTGAAGGAAAGGAAAAGATATGCTTAAAGCTGCAATAATTGTCGCAATAGTCGGGATTGCAATTCAAATGTCAATGTCGTTTCTATTCATAGTCAGAATCGACGCGGTTCAACGTTTATTATATTATGGAGATATCCGTTTCGGAAATTTTTTAACCTTCATATCACACGGAGCGATGTTGTTTTTCTTCATAATATTTCTCATAAAACAGAAATAAGTGCTTCGAAATGGCAAAATCATCGAAGATGTATCTGTCTTGAGAAAAAGCCAAACCATTCATTCGGACGCGGCAGATTTTTAGATTCCGTAAAATAATTACACTTATTATACAGGTCTTTTTCCAAATACATGCCGCTGTATATATCATTACGGGGATGCTCATGATTAAGCTTATGAGAGTGAGATTACGCCAGTTCGGAAATCAGACACAGAGCTTCCGTAAATCTTCCATGCTAAGATCGCTGAGCTTGGCGACGATTTTGTCGGCTAAATGCAGATGTTCGGCATCATAGGAATTCGTCACCGCGACAGAGTGCATACCGGCGGCTTTTGCCGCCTGCAGGCCCCAAAGAGAATCCTCAATCACAACGCATTGAGCGGCAGCAATTGAGTTCTGGATTCCTGCTTTCGCAGGAATGACATTGTTGAGTTTTTTTAAGGTCAGAAGGAATCCTTCAGGATGTGGTTTGCCTTTTTTGACATGCTCGGCGGAAACTATCGTTGCGAAAAAGTGCCGCAGATTCGCATCTTCCAACAGCAGCTCGATTTCCGTCAGCAATGCACCCGAACAGATCGCCATAGGAACATTATTTTGTGTCAGCATATTCAGAAACTCGTGAACGCCATCGATTGTTTTTCCTTCGGTTGCTGCTAATTCCTCGAAGACGTGATTTTTCCGTTCGATCAATTCTGGAATCTGCCGCGGCTCAACTTCGAGCAGACCGTCCGCTATGAGCTGTTTATAACAATCGGCGTCGGTATAGCCGAGATACTTAGTGTAATAGTCTTTCCTGTCTATCTCGATATTGAACCGGGCAAGGACCTTATTGAAAGCCCGAAGATGCAGAATCTCCGAGTCGGTAATTACGCCGTCAAAATCAAATATTACAGTGCGAAGCATACAATTTCATCAATTCCCAAGATTTTCCAATTTTGTGATCCATTCGTTAAAATGCGGGCATTCCCGACGCATTTTGGCAAGCCCGATCTTTTGTGCGGCTAAAATACCATCCACTGTTTTCACATAATTTGTTATATGCTGTTCTATCCGCCGTGAAGGGCATGTATCGTAATTATCATTAATCTCTTCGGGACAGGAAAACAACTTTAATATATTCTCAAGCTGTTCGGAAACCTTTAAATCACCTTCAGCGAGTATCGATGTGTCGGAAAATAGCAGTGCTTCAAACTCATGCATTTGAACGTAGGGAATAAACTGTGCCGGGTTCCAACCACCACCCATTTGAGAGGTGATATCTTTTAATAACTCATCCTCAACTGTTGAAGCCTTGTCTAAATATGCCCCACAGCTATCGGCATCTTTCCTGCCGGGCCAATCATGAGGCAGCTTGTAATAATCAACAAATGTTGCCACATAAACAGATGAATCCTGTTTAATAGTATTTAGTATTCGTTTTTGACAATTTTGATAGCCAAAACTTCCCTTGTGCCTTTTTCGAAATAACGCAGAGGTAAGAAAAATCCCTTTTGCTGCAAATTCAGGGCAAAGAATATAATCAACAAATGAGACTTCTGTGTCACCTTCGACAAGAACTAAAATCCTATTCATGTGAAGGTCTCCCGCCAAAAATATTCATTTCCCAGAGTTCGCCAAGAGAATAATCATCCAACCAGACTTTGAGGTCGTCTTTATTTAAACGCTTGAATATCGATTCACCGTTCTTACGTTCTACAATTACAATATCTTCCGGCTGAAACTGGTCAACGAGCGAAGCAGATTGTGTAGAAACAATTACCTGTGTTTGTTTGGAAGCCTTCTGTATTAATCCCGCTAATAAAACCAAAGCATATGGATGCAATCCCAGTTCCGGCTCATCCAATAAAATCGTTGAAGGCGGATTCGGCTGTAATAACGCCGTAGCCAGACAAATAAAACGTAACGTACCATCCGATATCTGGCTCGGATGGAATGGATAATCAGACCCTTTCTGTCGCCATTCCAACAGTGTTTCATCAGGATTATCCAGAGAATCCCTAAGTAAGAAATCATCGAAAAATGGAGCTGCTAATTGAATTACCTCACGAATATTCTGATATTCCTTTTTGTGTTTTTTCTTAAGAAACAGTAAAAATGCTGCAAGGTTACTACCATCAGGCCTTAAATATTCATAATCTCGTTTTGTTTGCAGTCTTTTAAAAGACGCAAAATTGCTTGTGTCATTGAGATGATACACCAAAAAGTTTTTTTCGATACAAGGATCTATTTTTTCTAAATACCAATGAAGGGATGACTTATCATATAGTTCATCTAATGGACCTTCAGATCCTTCACTTTTAATATAAAGGAAATTATCTTCAGTAGGTTTTATACTGAAATTCAAAAAATTTTTATCTTTCCAAGTAAGATTAGCAGAAATTTGAGTCGTCGTTTTTATTCCAAAATAGAACAAACGGTCAACCTTTCCTATTTTTTTTACATAATCTGTCCATAATGCAGTCCCTGCAGTTCTAAAAAGTTCAAAAAAACTCAAAAAGTTGCTTTTTCCAGAACCATTTGGGCCGATTAGGATGTTAATATTTCGAAGCTCGAAATTTTCGAGGTTTTTAATCGACTTATAGCCTTTTATAGTTAACTTGCTAATTGCCTGTCCCATATCATTTTCCTTTTCCGGTTATATTATCCGGATAATAAAAAACCCCGGCTTTTCTACCGGGGCTTTATTATACAAGTTACACACAACAATTTACAATTATTTTATCCTACTTCAGGCACAGGGCCAACGAGGGCTTCGTATTCGTTGAAAGTCGATTTATCACCGGTGCGAATAAGCTCGGCCAGTGCCGCGATTTTCGGCGCGTTCTTTGTGATGAATCTTCTGGCGATTTGTGCCTTGCGCTGCCTGACGGATATTGTTTTAGCGGCGTCCGCCTGGCCGTTCTCGGCGATTGGAACCTGCATATCTACTTTCGTGCTGGCCTGGCTGCAGAAAAGATAGCCGTTAATCAAATCGATGGCAATATCGACCAGAGGCCTGCCGTAAAGGTCCATATATTCGTTACCGTTATCCTTGATGAAGGTAATCGCCTCTTTCATTTTCTCGGTGCCTTCGGCGAGAATTTCGAGCAGATCTTTTACGTTCTCATCGTAGTCCTGCCCGGCCAGTTCGGTCAGATATTTTTCAGCCGTACCGCTGCAGACACCGCGCACCGCGGCGACAACCTGAAGCTGGCTCGTTCCCTCGTAAATCGTTGTGATTCTGGCGTCACGGGCATACCTCTCACAGGCATAATCACGCATGTAGCCGCTGCCGCCGAGCACCTGAATAGCATCGTAAGCAACCATATTACACATCTCAGAGCAATAATATTTGCTCATCGGCGTCAGCATAGCGGCAAGTCTTTTATATTTTCTCGAATCGTTCTTGAGCTGTTTGGCCTGTTCCTTATCCTCCGGCGGATTCGAGTCGAGCCGCCTTAAGATTCCAAGTTCCGAATCGACAACTCGAGAAGTCTCGTATAAAAGCGCCCTGCCGGCTTCTACTGCAATCTTCATATCGATAAGCATGTCACGAACAGCGGGAAGCTTTTCGATTGTTACACCGAACTGCCTCCTCGTGGAGGCGTAATCGCGGGCGACACGAAATGCCGCTTCTGCGATTCCAAGCGACTGGCCCGCAATGCCAATTCGCGCGCCATTCATCAGGCTCATCACGTAAGTAATCAGGCCGCGCTGACGCTCGCCGATAAGTTTGGCGGGGGCATCGTTAAAAAATAATTCACATGTCGGGCTGCCGTGTATGCCGAGCTTATCTTCGAGCCGGCGAACTTTCACCCACGGCCCGCGCTCGACTAAGTACAGGCTCAGGCCGCGGCCGTCGGAAATGTCCGGCTCGCTCCGCGCCAACACGAGCAGGATTTCACCGCAGCCGTTGGTGATGAACCGCTTGACGCCCCGCACGAACCAGTTGCCTTCGGCGTCCTGATACACCCTGGCCGGTTGTTCTTTTTCCTGGTCGTGCCCCGAGACTTTTATCGCCTGCAGGTCGGAACCGGCGTCCGGTTCGGTCAGCACCATAGCACCGGTAACTTTGCCAGCGGAAAAATCCGGCAGATACTGCTGCTTGATTTCTTCGTCGGCGAAAGCGTTAATCGTCTCGGCGATTCCCTGCAGGCCGAAAATATTCATAAGAGCGGCGTCCGCACGCGAGACAATCTCTATCGCAATCGAATAAACAAGGTTCGGGAAATTCAATCCGCCGAAACGATGCGGCAGCGTAAAACCCATCACTTCCGCCTGGCCGAGCTTCTCTATCGCCTCGGCGGTTCCTTTCGGTCGTGTCACCGACCCGTCTTCGTTCAGTGTATTGCCCTGCCTGTCCACGTCTTCGGCACGCGGCGCGATGAATTCGGCGCTCAGTTGCCCGAGCGAATCCAGCACCATTTCGTAATTCTGAATCGCTTCGTCCGCGCCGGCGGGAGCCGAATCGAACTCGCCTGCGAACTTAAAGCCTTCCTCACTGAGCTCGGCCAAGGCCTTCAGGTCTATATGCCTGAATAGAAATTGTATATCGCTATTGTCCCTGTAAAAGTTTCCCATTTTTTATCTTCCATATCGAGAATCGAGCATCTAAAATCTTTTTAACTAATCTTTGATTCCCTTTTCTTTAAGCCCTTTTATCATCATCGGTACGATGGTATTCAAATCGCCGACTATTTTATAATGAGCGATATTGAATATTGGAGCGTTCGGGTCGCTGTTGACGGCGACAATTTTCTGACTCTGTGACATTCCCGCCTGATGCTGGATTTGCCCGCTGATACCGACGGCAACATACAAACTCGGCCGAACGGTCGTACCGGTCTGGCCGACCTGATGGTCGTGGTCGATGAAACCCAGATCCACCGCCGCTCTGGTTGCCGCCGGTGCCGCACCGAGACAATTCGCAAGGTCCCAGACAAGCTTGAAATTATCCTTGCTGCCGAGACCCGCCCCGCCGGCAACAATGATTCTCGCCGCTTTGAGATCCACTTTCTTCGGGCGCTTCTGCTCGGCAAGAATCTGCAGCGGCAAATCCTGTTCGGTCAACTGCACTTTTTCCTCTACGATTTTGCCTTTGCGTTTTGCATCAGGCTCGGCAGGAATCATTACGCCCTCGCGAACAGTCGCCATTTGCGGCCAACGGTCGAGATTGATAATCGTGGCGATAATATTTCCGCCGAACGCAGGTCGAATCTGGAACAGCAGATTTTTATGCAGCTTTTTATCTTTCGCCGTCTCGTGGTCGCCGATCTGAAGGTCCGTACAGTCGGCGGTAAGGCCGGCCTTCGTGGCGCTGGCAATTCGGGGAGCCAAATCACGCCCGGCAATTGTCGCTCCGTAAAGCACAATCTGCGGCTTGTGCTTATGAATCAAATCATACATGACTTTGGCATAGCTGTTGGTCTGATACGTCCCCAAATGCGGATGCTCGGCCAGATATACCTTGTCGGCGCCGTAGTGTATCAGTTTTGTTGCAAGCTCCTTGACATTATCACCCAGCAGTACCGCAGCCAGCTTCACGCCTAACGTATCGGTCAAATGCCGGGCCTTGCTCATCAACTCGATGGGCGTATCTTCCAGTCTGCCGCCATGCTGCTCGGCAAATACCCAAACTTCACCGTCTCTGTTAACGTCAATCATACAAATTCAATCCTCTAATACTTAGCGCGCCCGTATCATTCCATAAAGGATGACCGGTTCTATTGTTTCTACCCAAAACCGTCCTTATAATTCATAAACTTTTGGGCAGATAAACATAAGCAGATACGGCGTTTTTAGTATCGTTGTCTGCCGCCCCGACCTCGATCCCGATCGAAACCGCCGCGACCACCGCTGCGTCCGCCGCCGCCGCCGCCGCGTCCACCTCGACCGCCACGACCACCACCGCCGCCGCCGCCGCCGGGCCGTTTGTTTTCAGTTCTGGGTCGGGCTTCGTTCACATTTATCTCTTTGCCCTTAATGTCCTGTCCATTCAGGGCTTCGATCGCCGCCTCAGCCTCGGCTTTCGTCGGCATTTCGACAAAACCGAATCCCCTGGATTCGCCGGAAAACCTGTCCTTTATAATATTGATACTACTTACCTGCCCGAATGCCTCAAAAGCTTCACGCAAATCATCCTCTGATGCATTGTTTGACAAATTACCCACATAAATATTCATTTTACATTCCTTCCCGGCCTACCATTAGGCCATTTATAATATAGCTCCCGATGGGGCCAAACGTACATCAGTCCCTTGTCTTAGCGAAAGCCTTTCTTTTTTTCCGAAAACAGCTACTGCTGCTCGTCCCGTTTTCAGGACTTTAATTTTTTGATATTCCTTATGCTATTGTTTTGTCTTCGATTAATTCGTGTATCATATCTGCAACACCCTTTTGGTTCGGCTCAACTTCCTTACTTTCCTTTGCGGCAAGGACAACGCTCTGGATTCGGTGGACCTTTGACGGCGAGCCGCTTTGCCCGCACCAGCTCAGGTCGGCATCGAGATAATCCAGATTCCACTGCTTGATAAGCAGGCCTGCCTGTTCAATCTCCTTCGACTTGTGCTCGATAAGCTCCTTTATATCCGCCTGGTTTGCATCGGGATTTTCGGTTTTTATCTTTTGTTCGATCTCGAAAGGCGTCATAGCTTTTTTATATTTCATCATTTTTTTTGCCGCGGCGACTCTCGGCTCATTGGCGCCGCCGGTTACCGTCAATAAAACCGGCAATTCCGCCCTGACCTGCTGCCACCCGTTACCAATATTTCGCCGGACAGTTATTTCTTTATCATCGAGCTGCTCAAGCTCTTCAACATAGGTGATTTGTTTTACGTCGAGTTTTTCCGCTGTTTGCGGGCCGACCTGGGCCGTATCGCCGTCAATCGCCTGTCTGCCGCAAAGAACGATGTCATAATCAAGCTTTCGGACCGCACAACTGAGGATATAGCTGGTCGCCAGAGTATCACTTGCGGCACATCTTGGATCGGTTACCAAAACCGCATCGTCTGCCCCGCGATAGAGTGAATCACGAAGAATAGCGCTTGCCGCCGGCAGCCCCATCGTAATCACGGTAATATGTCCGCCGTAACATTCCTTTATCTGCAGGGCCAGCTCGAGCGCGTTCAGGTCCTCCGGATTGAAAATAGCCGGCAAAGCCGAACGCTTGACCGTCCCGTCGTCGTTCATCACATCACCGGTAATCCTTTTGGTATCAGGCACTTGCTTGACCAGTACAACGCAGTTATAACTCAACTGTTATTCTCCTTATCTTTCTTATTGTTCCAAGGATTCATCCCATTCAAGATACGAGAGACGCATTGTATCGGGATTTGGCTTGAAGTCAAGGCTTAAAATTAAACGGCAGCGAATGAGCCGTAAAATCACCGAAATATATGCGTTTCGCCGAATATGACTCGATGTATAACTACAATAGCGTGAATTCTCCGTATTGTTCTCAATAATCCAATATAATCCGTAATGATACCAGGCGGTTTTCACTGCAAGAAATCATTTTGTCTCGGCCTGGTTCGATGTTCCTCCTATCTGTAAAGCACCCGGTGCCACAATTTTTGACTTGACCTCGCCTGTTTTTAGATTGTATTCGATTCCGTCAACGAGGACACCGTTGTAATAGCAGGGCTGTGTTTCGCTACCTTTGACCTTTATCAAAGATTTCTCCTGTTCATAAAATAATTCATTACCGATAAACTTATCGCCTTTCTCCGTATTATATTCTACACCTCCCGAGGCCAAAAGTGTCGAAAGCTCGGTTTTCCCCTCGGGATTCTCCGTCAAAACGATATCTGCATGGCCGGCGGAAGCAAAAACCGTCGGGCCTAATTGACCGTTTTCTATACTAATATATTCGACACTAAGTATTTTACCCGGCAGCGAATCGGCGATAATTCGATTTTCCTTCGGCATGTACTTTAGATTGTTGCAATCTTCCACGGATGCCCACCACTTTTTGCCCTGACCGAAGCCGTTTCTTTTCTCGTTCGGTTCCTGACTCTGCGTATTACTTAAATCGATCCGAGCCGGGCCGCTTGCCAAGAACATCTCCTGCTGAGAATCATAATCTACTCTGGTGCATTCAATCTCTATTCCACCGAGATCGTTTTCCGATTCCTTGCCTTGAATCAGTGCTTTACCAGTATTGGTTCTTTTGGTCGCCGCCAATCTCACAACACCACCCTCGGCGACAAGATGTTTGATGCGGGTGGTCGAGCTCGATAGCTCACTGTTCGCATCTTTCGGCAAATCGACCGTCATCAATTCCGAAACAAGCGTGAACTCCTCTATATAATTCGGATCTTCGCATACAATCGTACTCCGGCACGGCCCTGTGAAAATAACCTGCTTCGTAGAGGATAAAAAGCGGGCATTCTTTTTGGCGAAAACTTTCGCCGGCAATGCTTCTCCAGACTCCTTGGTGCCTGTTATGTCATCTACGAAAAATTCAAGCTCGGCCGGACCGGCGGCGACTATATCCGATACGGCAAACGAGTTGTTGGTTTTCTCGGCGGGCATATTAACCGTCAACATCGGCGATTTCATTTCAAAGTTCTGATCCTTACTTGTTTCATCGGAGCCCATCTTACAGATGCAATCGCCCTCGAAAATCACCTTATCCGATTCCGAAAGGTACCGGGCCTGTTTTTGGGCGGTGATTTTTACCGGCAAAGGCGCATTTTGCGCTTTTGCCGCGTTCGAGTCCTCGACATAAAAAACCAGCTCTGCCGGTCCGGCGGCAATTATATCCGGCAGTTTCGACGGCTGTCGCGACTGGTAATCGCCCAAATCTACCGTCAGCCGCGGCGAAGAAAGCGTGAGGTCTTTTTCGACGGTCAAATCTCTTTGCGGCATCGTGCACATACAATCGCCCTCGAAGACGGCCTGGTTCAGAGCTTTTAAGAAACTGACTTGCTTCTGCGCAGTCACCCTGACAGGAACAGACTGCTGGTTCGGGTCTGTGCTGTTCGCATCTTTGATATAAAAAGTAAGCTCCGTCGAGCCTGTGGCGTCGGCATCCTCCATAAGAGCATTGTATTCGATTTTTTCTGTGATAAGCGTCGTTCTGCCGCCGGCTTTTTCATGAACTTCGGAAATAATATCCCGCCGGGCATCATCGAGAGGTTGTTCAAACTCCGCCACATTTATCGCAAGCTCGCTCGGCGTGACAATAAAACCGCCGTCACAGATTATAGTCACCTCGACAAATTCTTCGTCCGGTTGGTTCGGCTCATTCGGTTCTGCAAAGGCAAAAACAGGCTCGTTTGGCCCCGCAACAACAGGGCCGGTCTCGTTGGCATCGTTATAAGATACGGTCTTTACGGAATCGTCTTTATTCGCGTCCTTCGCCCAAAAGATATCGTTAATAAGAACTTCCTGCCCGGCGAAAATCAACTGTTCCGGCCTGTCAATTAAAACATTACGGGCGAACAAGCATTTATAAAACTGTTTTTGTTCCTGCTCCGGCTCGTTAGAATCAGTCACAGCCACCATAGTTTCTTCAGGATGAGCTGCCGCGGCTTCACCGGCGGTCTCCGCCGGAAGCTCGGTTTGCTTCTGCTCATCCAAAGCCGTCTTAAGTATTCTGAAAACCAGGCTTTCCAAATCAAATACTCTGAAAAATTCAAGCCTGTTCATCACATCGTTAAAAATCAACTCCATACCGGTGCCGTACATATTGACATTTTCCGAAACAAGCCTGACCGGCCCGTTCGTGGCGAGCTGCGACTTGTCACTGAGGAAAACAAGATCGTCGAGATAAATTGTCGTCTCCTTGAAGTCACCCTTGTCCCCGGGAATAATACGAATAACAACATTACCTATAAATGTCGCATCCTTCAGGGTAGTGCTTCCGGCGGCGTCTTCAATCTCAAAGCTCCCGTTATCGGCGGTCATATAACATTTGAATTCGGGCTTATAAATATACCTGTACGGTTTCTTAAGCTCCCATATCTCACCCTTTTTATACAGCAGCACTTCAAAACCGTACTCGCCGGTAATTTCACCGTTCTCTCCCCGCGTGAAGTATCTGGCCTTCTCTGAAGGCCCGATACCGACGCCATCGATTTGACCTATATTATTAGCATCGCTAAACCTCGCGAGATTACTGTCGACGGCCCCGATAAAATCCGTTGTTCTGCCGGCATCAAGCGGTGGAGCATTATCTAAAAGCCCGTACAGTAAAAACGTTCCGACTACAACCGCGAACGAAACCAATAATATTAAAATCTTACGCACTTCTATAATCCCATTTATCGGTCAGTGCAGGTACTTCTTCATAAGCTCCCGCCATTTTCCGTTTTTTTTCAGAATGTATTCGATAACTTCACGCACGGCCCCGCCGCCCCCGGGATGCACGGTAACATAATCGGCATATTTTTTGACCTCTTCGACGGCATTGGCCGTAGCGACGGCGAATCCGACATACCTCATGGCCGGCAAATCCGTCAGGTCGTCGCCGATATAAGCGGCCTGCTCCGGCGAAAGACCGAGCCGGCCGAGGAACTCTTCCAGTACAGGCAATTTGTTGTGGCAATCCTGGAATACGTATTCTATCTGTAATTGTTCGGCCCGTCGTTGCGTCGGCTCTGAAGCCCTGCCGGAAAGAAGAGCTACTTTCAGTCCCGCCCTTTGCCACATGCGAATCCCGTGCCCGTCCAGCGTGTTGAAAGACTTGCTTTCGCCGCCGTCGGAGTGAATCACCAGGCTTCCGTCCGTCAAAACTCCATCAACGTCCAGAACCAGAATTTGTATATCGGAAAAATCCGTCATAATATTTTTACTCGTATTTAATTTTCGCGGCAGGCATTATTCGCAACACACGGTTTTATCCGACCACTTTTATCGTCACGATATCCTGCACATCGATCAAACCAACCGGCCTGTCGTCGGAATCCACAACCGGCAGCTCGTCGATTCTGAATTTGTGAAACAGCGCGGTCGCCTCGGCGGCAAGAGCGTCCGCACGTATCCTTTTGCAGTTCGGCGTCATTACATCGCCGGCCTTAAAGTCGAACGCGCCCCTGCCGTGCTCGGCCATAAGCCGCCGCAGGTCAGCATCGGTGATAATTCCCGCCAGCCCGCCGTCCTTGCCGACGACCATAACGGCACCGTGACGCTTGATACCGCCGGTCTTTTCAAGCATCTTTTCCACTGTGTCGGTATCTTCGGCGATGGGAAGTTTCTCGCCCGGTCTGAACATCATCGATTGTTCGACTGTCATCAGCCTGGCGCCGAGCGAGCCGCCCGGATGGAACCTGACATAATCCTCAACACTGAATTTGCGAGCCTTCATTACCGTAAAGGCCAGCGCGTCGCCGACGGCCAGCATGCAGGTAGTGGAAACGCTCGGGGCGACACCAAGCGGGCAGGCTTCGCTTATCTGCCCCATGCACAGAGCCACGTCGCTGTGTTTGCACAAAGTCGAATCACTCTCGCCGGTTATCGCAATCAGCTTAATATCCAGCTGCTTGACGAGGTTCAGCAGCCGTGTCACTTCATCGGTTTCGCCGCCGTAGCTAAGAACAATCACCAGATCGTTCTTACGCAATCTTCCCAGGTCGCCGTGGATGGCTTCCGCCGGATGCAGGAAGTGACTCGGCGTTCCGGTCGAAGCGAGAGTGGCGCTTATTTTCCGGCCGATGATACCGGCTTTGCCGATGCCGCTCAGTATGCATGAGCCGCTGCAGTGAAAAATCATCTCCGCCGCCTTTGCGAAAGACTCGTCAACAATCGGCGTAAGAGAAGCAATCGCCTCGGCCTCGGCCGTAATTACTTTCCGTGCGTATTCAAGATCAAGTTCCACGAGCTATCCGTACCTATATTTACAACGGCAAAAATAATATTTTGCCATAGTATCACTCTATTAAAACAAATCTTCAAGCCGCAATCCACATGCCGCCGATTCCGGCGCAATGCGGCAGCGGCATAATCGCCTCGGCAAATAACAGGCACCGCGCACAAGTCTAAAGTTTTACAATCCCGCCCCGCTCGTTATAGCAGACCAAATCGTGTTTTTCACCGGTATAATCCGGAGACGAATGTATGACGACGTTCTTGCCGCTGTTTTGTTCTATATGTGCGATTGTGGCTCTTTTTAAGTTCTGCAAATAACCTGCTACTTCCGGCGAAACGGACAGCTCTATCCGCTTTATCTGCTCCTTCGACGAAGAGAGAATCAAAAGCCGGATAAATTCCAGCGCCAGCGACTCATGGCTCTTGACGAAACCCATTCCGGCACAATTCGGACACGCCAGATACGTGCTGGACTGCAGCGACGGTCGCATCCTCTGGCGGGTCATCTCAACCACGCCGAACTTGCTTATGCTAAGTATTTTCGTGCGGGCGCGGTCGGCCCGGACCGCAGCACGAAACTCCTTCTCAACGGCCTTTCTGTGCTTGATGCTCCGCATATCGATAAAATCGCAGATAATCAGCCCTCCGAGGTCTCGCAACCTAAGCTGGCGGGCAATCTCGGCGGCGGCTTCAATATTGCTTTCGTACGCCGTCTGCTCGGCGTTTTTCTGCCGGCGATAGCGCCCGCTGTTGACATCAATCGAAACCAGGGCCTCGGTCTGCTCTATCACAATCGAGCCTCCGTTTTCAAGCTCGACCTTGCGGGATTGAACCTTCGTAATTTCATCCTCGATTTTATATTTATGAAACAGCGGAACCTTGCCGTCGTAATATACGACCTTTCGTTTGACCCGCGGCGTGGTTATGGAAAAGAAATCACGAATCTTGCGCACCACGGCTTCCGAATCGCAAATAATCCTGCTTATCTTGCTGTTATATACGTCCCGAAGAGCCCTTATGACCAGATCGGATTCCTGATAAAGCTCGCCGGGCGCTTTCTCCTTATCGATGCGGTTCTCAATCGCCCGCCACAGCCGCCTGAGATATTTCAAATCACTCTGTATATCTCTTTTCGAGCAACCCTGTCCCGCCGTTCTGATAATAAAACCCTGCCCCTTCGGAGGATTGCACTGTTCGAAAATCTCCCGAAGCCTCTCCCGTTCGTTTTCATCTTCGATTTTATGCGACACTCCGTGTTTTCGCATCCAGGGCAACATTACAAGATATTTACCCGGCAGAGCCAGATACGTGCTCAAGGTCGCACCTTTGGCTTTTAATCCTTCTTTTGTAACCTGAACGACTATTTCGCTGCCCCTTCGCAAACAGCTCTGGATGGGAGGCCGGTCCTTCAGAGACTTTCGCCGGCCTATACTTTCAACCGAATCGCCCCTGGAATCGTGGAAAAAACGGGGGTGCAGGTCGCTTATATGAAGAAAGCCGTTCTTGCCCATCCCAATATCAACAAACGCCGCCTGTATGCCGGACTCGATATTGGCGACTTTACCCTTGTAAATATTGCCGACATGGCTGCCCACGCTTGCTCTTTCGACATAAAGCTCCTCAAGCTGGCCGTTCTCGATTACAGCCACCCGGCACTCTTCGCTCTCCGCGACATTAATCAACATTTCTCTTGGCATATTTGCATCCTAAATTTTTCGTTTTTCTCACCTCACACATCCCGCCATTGTATATTCGTGCGTCTTACCGGCGACGCCAACATCGCCTCGTCCAGCTCCAGCATCTCCATTACCTCCTGAACGCGTATCGAGCCGGCCGGAGTTACCGAGCACTCAACGATTATATCCGCCCCTTCAAGTTCTATCGAGCTTAAATAAGACCTGACATTAATATTCCTGGATTTCGACTTTGTTTTATCGAACATCCGCCGGACAAAAAGATTCTCGCTCGCCATCAGGCCGTCAATTCTGCCTTGCAGCCTGTCGTCGAGCAATTCGGGCCGCACTGAAAATATATACGTGGCCGAACAGGGCTCAAATGAGCTTTTCGCCCCGGCAAAATCCACCGAAATCAGCTCAAGGCCCTCCGGCAGTTGCGAAGAAAGAGATTCCATTACTCGTGCCTCGTCTCTCGTATCTCGTATCTCGGAGCGACGAGACGCCCTCAATGTAAGTAATTCGCAATCGGATTCGACCCCGACCGGCCGCGGCAGAGGCAAAGACATCCTCGGATGGGGATTGAAACCCTGACTGTACCGGATATCGATACCGGCACGAACGCAGGCGCGCTGCAACAGCCGGAGCGTCTCGGCGTGGGATAG
>JAFGBG010000115.1 GCA_016933295.1 Sedimentisphaerales bacterium
GCCACGAGTACCGGCGGCAGGTGCCACCTCAACCATACTGGAATTTGCCGGACTCTATCACGTTTCCAACCTCATCAATAATTTTAAGCTGCGCATTGGGAAATGCACGACTACCATCCTTTACTGCATATTTTCGATAATACTCGCCGGAACGGCCGACAACGGCAAAATCTATGTCGAGTCTGTACCCGCGGTTCTCAATCAAAGGTTTGATAATAAACGGCGGACCAACCTTCAGTGTAGTTATACCATTGTTTTTCACCTTTATCTTTGAAAGGTCGGCCCAAGGCCCGTTACTGCTAATCTGCCATGTTTGATCTTCCTGTTTCATCCATAAATCCAGTTGTTGTGGCCTGTGCATTATAGCCCGAACCTCGGTCGGCCCCGCATTCGAGCTGATTATTGTCTCGCCGAAAAAACCGTTGCGAAGACATAGCGCGGCCCCGGCGGCGCCGGTATCGACTTCGATATAACCTCTGCGCTGCAGACAATAATAAATCACAGCAATCGAAGCTGCGATAACGGCAAGAGAAATCCAGATATCTTTTTTCTTCATTTCTCTACTTCTATATTCTTGTTAAGCTCTTTGTCGGGTGGTCCCGCTGTCTGTGATTGTTTCCACTCTTTTTTGAAAAGAGCCTTCATTTGGGGTGTTAACGATTCGACCTGCAAAAGCTTCAAAGTTGAAGATTGTTTCAGTTTTTCTTTTACAATTTCTTTTTGTTCGACTGTCGGAATAACAATCCAGCCAACAAATCTATCGGGATCAGGTTTATATCTACACATGAAATTTTCGGGACTAACATTGAACGGCAGATGAGAATTGAGCTTCTCGAGCAATTCGGCACCCGAATTCGGCTTAAAAGGCTCTTCGGATACGAAGCTAATGACACTGGACTGTTTTGAACACCCGGAAAGAAGAAATCCAAGCAGAATAAAAACAATAATTTTCAATCGTTTCATAGTTAACATTTCCCCTACGAATGCTCCCGGCGAGTACCTCGCTTTTCCTAATCCTGTTTTTCTTCTATCATATGCCATGTCTGGTCCTGTTCAACTTCAAACGGCCCGGAATCCAGATCCACCTGCACCCGGAACCTGCCCTTGAAGTCTTCCGGCACCCGCCACGAGTACCCGCAAAAACCGCCTCAGCCGTATTGACATCTGCCCTCGGCAAGCACATCTCCTGTTTCATTTATCACTTTTAATTTCGCCGTCTTTGGTCCTTCGGGCGTCAATACCTGCGGATTCCATTGTTCACCGGCCCGGCCCACAATCGAGACCGATATAGTCTCATTTCGAGTGCTATGTCGAATCTCGGTTTTAATTTTCAAAGGCGGCCCCAGCCGAATCTCGGTAGTTTGTCCTTTAGAAACGTCGATCGCACCTAAGTCGCCCCATTTTCCATTCGAGACGAGCGAGTACCATTTATCCGAGGTTTCGGTCTTTCTCAGGACAATCCGCCGGGGCATATATGAGCCGACTTTAATTTCAAACGGTCCGTTTCCCGACAAAGAAATCGGTTTTCTGCCGAACAGGCTGGTCTTTCTATTGCGAATAACCAGGTCCGTCTCAAAACCGGGAGTGTCTATCTTGATAAAGCCGGTACTCTGATTGGTATAAAGCAATAAAATAGCAAAAACGGCAACAAGTATGATAATACCGATATATTTCGCCTTTTTCCTCATATTTCAAATGCCAATTTAAGTGCCGAAAAAAATTATTATTGAATTTCCTTATTATATACCCGTTTAAGAAATTTTCAGCCAAAAAATCCGGATATACCAACACCACCTGCTTTTACTTATATAATAGACGTTACGGAAGGCTTTTCGTTTCGTATTTTTCCGTTTTTTTCCGAAAAAAAATATTTTGCCGCTTTTTTACGGTCTCTGCCAGGATTTAAAAATTCTAATGCGGCAATTCGCGACGCAATCTGCTTGATTTTATGTCTCTATCAATTAAAATTAGATAAAAGCATTGAATATACCCATTTTAAAAATATGCGAGGTTACTTATGGCAAAAAAGAACGACTCGTCCGCGGCGGTATTTCAAAAGCTGCCCTCGATTGACACTCTCCTAAAGGACAGCGAGATGGAAACACTAATCGCCGAGGCGGGCAGGCAAGTCGTAGTTGATTCGCTGCGTGCGGCGGTTGAGCAGGTTCGGCAGATTTTAATTTCCAAACAGGCCGCCGATATGGATGAAAAAGAAATTTACAAGGAAATCATAAGCGGCACAAAACTGGCTGTAAAATCGACGTTAAATCCCTTTTTCCGTAAAGTCGTCAATGCAACCGGCATAATTTTACATACAGGTCTCGGCAGGGCGGTATTGCCTGCGCAGGCGATTCGGCAGATTCAGGAAGAATTGACCGGCTATTCGTTGCTCCAGGTCGGTACCGAGACCGGCAAACGTTCGAGACGAGACGAATGTATCGAGCAATTGTTGCAGAAGCTCACAGGCGCCGAGGCGGCGACCGTGGTAAATAATAATGCCGCCGCAACGAGTATCGTATTGAATACCGTCGCGAATGGCAAAGAAGTAATCGTCTCTCGCGGCCAGCTTGTCGAGATAGGCGGCTCTTTTCGCCTGCCGGATGTGATGGCCTTCAGCGGCGCTAAACTCGTCGAGGTCGGGACAACAAATAAAACGCACGCGCGTGACTACGTCAACGCTATAACGGAAAATACCGCCGCGATTTTGCGGGTGCATCCGAGCAATTACAAAATCCAGGGATTCTCCTCGGAAGTGCCGCTCGACGAGCTTGTCGAGATAGCACATTCGCACGAGCTTGTCATGATAGACGACGTCGGGGCCGGCGCTCTTATCGATTTCTCGCAGTTCGGGTTCGAGCCGGAGCCGACTCTGGCCGAATCGGTCGGTACAGGCGCCGATATCGTCACCTCGAGCGCCGACAAGCTGATCGGAGCGTCACAGGGGGGAATCATTCTCGGCAAAGCAAAACTGATAGAGGCCGTGAGGAAAAACCAATTTGCCAGGATTGTCCGCGTAGGAAAGCTCACTCTTGCCGTTCTGGAGGCGACGTTGAAGCTGTTTCTCGACGAAGCTAAGGCACTTCGTGAAATTCCGACCTTCCGAATGCTGATGCGCGAAAGCTCCGAAATAAAAGAGCAGGCCCAGCGCATCGTCGAGCAATTGAAAAAGAAAGTCTCCGATGCGACCGTCACGACCGTTAACGGCTTTTCGCAAATGGGCAGCGGCTCGCTTCCCACACAAAACCTGGCCACAACGCTGGTAGCGGTACAACCGAACAAAATCAGTGCCGAGTCGCTTGCCAAAAAATTGCGTCAATACGTTACTCCCGTCTTTGCCAGAATCAGCAGCGACCAGGTCCTTATCGACCCGCGGACTTTGCTCGAAGGAGACGAGAAGATACTTATCGCGGCACTTTTAGAGTCCGTCGGCGGGGGACAGTAATATCCATGGATACCGTACAATACAACATCACACTCGGAACCGCCGGTCACATCGACCACGGCAAAACCGCCCTGATTAAATGCCTTACCGGCTGCGATACAGACCATCTCAAAGCCGAAAAAGAACGAGGAATGTCCATCGACCTCGGTTTCGCACCCTGCACCGTCTCGGACCTGGAAGTGGGAATCGTGGATGTCCCCGGGCATGAAAATTTCATCAAGACAATGGTGGCCGGGGCGAGCGGAATCGACGGCGTGATTTTTGTTATCGCCGCCGACGACGGCGTCATGCCGCAAACGCGCGAACACTTCGATATCCTCACGCTGCTCGGCGTCCGGCACGGCATTGTGGCTCTTACCAAAGTCGATTGCGTGGCGCCGGAACGAGTTGAAAAAGTCACCGCCGAAATCAAGGCCTTTCTCGCCGGCACTTTCCTCGAAAAAGCCCCGATATGCCCGGTATCGAGCATAACGGGTCAGGGCTTCGATATTTTTTACGAGGCACTCAAGGAGCTTGTCGGCTCAATCGAGCCTAAGAAAACCGACGGTGTATTTCGCCTGCCGGTCGAAAGAGTGTTTTCCGTCAAAGGCTACGGGACGGTCGTCTCCGGCATACCAATCTGCGGTGCGGCAAAAATCGGCGACGAGCTGACGCTGTTTCCGCACGGCGTAAAAGGCCGAATCAAAGCCATTCAGGTTTACAAGCGGCAAAGTGACACCGCCGTGGTCGGCCAGTGCGCGGCGATTAACGTCCCCCAGTGGGACTATAAAACAATCAAACGCGGCTGTTGTGCCACCGTCGCGGAATACTTTTCGCCGCAGCAGTGGTTTCTCTGTACGCTGCGGATTCTGCCGGATATAAAAACGCCGCTCAAAAACGGCGCCGATGTCAAATTTCACACCGGCACTTCTGAGATTGTCGCCTCGGCATTTCTATTGAAGGGCAACAATATCTCCGCCCGTGAAGAATCCATCGTTCAGATAAGGTTAAATGAGCCTGTCGTCGCCGGCCCCGGTGACCGTTTCATTTTACGCAGTCTCTCCCCGGTGAACACCATAGGCGGCGGAATGATTATCGAAGAAATCCCGCACAAGCTCAAGCGAAACAATCCCGATGTGCTTCAGGATGCTCAAAATCTCGCAAAAGCGATATTGACCGGCACAAGTTTCGTGGAATACGCGATAAAAACCGCGCCGGCTTTCGCGGCGGGCCGGAATGAATTGGCCGCAAAAACTAAAATGCTTCCGAAGGTCCTGAATGAATTTCTCGAAGAGCTTACCGGCGGTAATAAAATAACCGACTTAGGCTCCGGACTTTTTATACATCGGGACACGCTCGGCCGCATCCGGCAGAAACTGCTTGATATCGTTGCCGATTTTCACCGAAAAAAACCGGAAAGTCCCGGACTGACCGTCGAGCAGTTGTACGAAGAATCAGGATTTAAAAAAGACGTATCCGACGGCCTGCTTAAAATGCTTCTCGCCGGGAAAAAACTTATCGAGAAGAAAAATCGCATTGCTTTGCCGGAGCATCGAGAATCTTTCAGCGACGACGAGCAAAAGCTCATCCATACTATCGAATCACTTTTTATCGACAGGCTTTTTAATCCGCCTTCCCTGCAGGAAATGGGTGAAGTATCCAGGACATCTCAGGCAAATGTTCAGAAAATCATCAAGATACTAATCGAGCAGCAGCGTCTTGTCCGCGTCGATAAAGACCTTTTTTTCCATAGTGATGCCGTCGAGCGGGCCAGAGAGATTTTAGTGACATATATTCAGCAGCAGGGCGGCCTGGAAAGTGTCAAGTTCAAGTATCTTCTCGATACGAGCAGAAAGTTCGCCATCCCGCTGCTTGATTATTTCGACCGCATCGGCCTGACCCGGCGCTCCGGCTATACGAGATATTTAAGAAATCCTTCGTCAAAATAATAGAGAGTTTTTTTTCTTTATAACCTATACAAATACGATATTGTTATAATTTCAGAAATATGTTATCGACCTTCATATTTTAGATAGGAGCAAAGATGCTTTTTGGGAAACTTTCCGCCGCTTTTATCGCGATAGCCGGAGCGGCGATTTTGGCTTTGTACATACTGAAACCCGGCTGAGGCAGTCCTGTTCCGGCCCTTGGAGGGCTGACCATACTGTTCTCTGTCCCGGTATCTTTAATGTTCGGCATTATCGGCATAATTTTCGACCGGCCCAGGTGGCTGGCGATAGTAACAACCGTTATTTCCGCCGGATTTATTCTGTTTATCTTATGTGTAATCTTAGTCAATATAGTCGCAAACTATTGACAAACTCAGAATTTACCCGCCAAACCTGATAAAACAAGAATATCGAGGCGACCGTTTTTAACGGAAAATCTTCTGGCAAAATTTGCCCGATTTGTTAGAATTCCCATAATTCCTGTGATTAAACTGTGCTTAATTTACGGTTGAATACTTTATGCTTTTCGAGGATAAGCCTTGAGCCAGGAAAAAAAGCTGATATCGATAGGAACGGCGGCAAAAAAAGCTGGCATTTCCCGGCAATCTCTGCAATATTATCTGATGGTCGGGCTGCTCAAGCCGACGGAAACAACCGAGACCGGCAGGCGCATGTTCGACCAGGAAGCTATTGAGCGAATCAAACTGATAAAAAAACTCAACGGCAGCGGCTACCCTTTGCGTGCCATCAGGGAGCTGTTTATGGAAGGCCGCACTAAGACGAAAGGAAGCGAAAAGTGAGTGATTACGAAACTACGCAAAAGAGGCGGAATATTGTTGTTGGTTTCTTCGTGATTTTAGGCGTTTGTGCATTGGTATGGCTGATTTTCAAGTTCGGCGACCTGCCGACATTCGTAACGAAACTCGATTCATTCCAGGTCTTCGTTCAGTTCCCGACGGCTTCCGGCGTGCAGAGAGATACGCCGGTCCAGTTCTGCGGCTACCAAATCGGCAGAGTTACCAAGGTGATGGCGCCGGAAATACGGAAGGAAATGAGTAACGGCAAAAAGACCGACCTCGAGTATTACCAGACGGTAGTCGTTATCAGTATCGATAAATCATACAAGACCATACCTTCCAACGTTGAAGTCAAGCTTATGACGCGAGGTCTGGGCAGCAGCTTCATAGATATCAAACAGACGCCCGGCAAAGAGCTGGTTGCGCAGGACCCGAATAACCCGGAAACAAGATTCCTCATGGATAAAATGTGGCTTCAGGGTTCGGCGGGGATGACCAGTGAATTTTTCCCGGAAGAAAGTCAGAAAAAGCTGGAGGAGCTGATCAACGGAGTCAACGAGCTGGTTGCCAACGCCAACGATATAATAGGCGACCAGAAAAACAAGGAAAACTTCAAGCAAATCATGGCAAATCTTAATAATGCCACGCAGCAGCTTGATCAGACTGTGGACGAGATTCGAAAATTCGCCGCGACAGGGACTTCCACTCTCGAAAAGCTCAATGTCAAAATGGACGAGGCGGTCGATACATTCGTCAAAACCAGTGATGACTTCCGAACCTTGGCCAGGACCGGAACGACGAAGCTCGAGAGCTTTGACCAAAAGGCGGAAAGACTCGTTACGGCAATGGTCGTTACCAGCGAGCAGCTAAACGTGACTATGGGCGAGTTTCATTCGGTCCTCGAGAAAATAAATACCGGCGAAGGCTCGGCGGCAAGATTAATCAATGACGGCAAATTTTATGAAAACCTCCTCGAAAACACCGAGCAGCTTCAAAAGCTGCTGGAGGAAATGGAGAAATTCACCGAGGAGTGGAAAAACAAGAAAATCAAAATCACGCTCTTCTGATCGCCTTATACACCAAAGCGACGGAAAATATTTTGCCGGATTTTTTCCCGCCGGCAAAATGCCCGAAATACACCATTTTTATCGTAATCTTCTTATTTCAAAGAGCTTATATTAAATTGCCCATATTAACATTGGGTTCGTTTTGCAAAAAAAGGTGCATAAGTGCAAAGGCACAAAGGTGCATAAGTGCATAAGGGTGATAAGTAAAGTTTTTTCCAAATTTCGCGTGTTTTTTGCTCATTTTGTTTTGAAAATTGTGATTTTGAAATTGATTAGAATTTCGTATTTAGTGCTTAGAATTTGTAAAAAATTCCTATCCCCCATACACCATCTACCGTCTTTTATCCCCTCTCCCCCAAATCCTATCCCCTATTTGTTATTATACTCCCGCCCCGGCGAAATGCGGGCAAATTCCGTAATTTTTTAAAAAAATCTCCATGACTTTTCCCCCGCTGCATAGTTTTGATATGCAAAACTGCGGGGGCAATCTTTCATAAACACGAAAAAATTGTTTATTTTTGTGCTTTTCTTGTATTTTCTCAGTGAAATCCGCGGTTTTTTCGAAAAATTCTCACGAAAACAATCAATGATTAGTGATTCACAAACGCCATATATGTAGGGTGGCGGCTCTGCCCCACCAAGTCGTTAGTCGCTGGTTTTTGGTTGTTAGGCTAAATACTATATACCAAATACTGGCCTTGACGAGTATTTCGCCAAAGACCAAAATTACGTAGTTACCACAATATCTAATAACGTTAGAAAATCATATAATTTTCTGATTAATTAAGGCAAGTTTATTTGTGAATAAAACGTCTTATACCTTATTTTAATTTTTAGAATAAAAGAAGGATATAAAAATGATTTCTGAAGATGATTATAGTAAATGGCGTTCAGAGAAGAAATTTCGATTACGAGTCATAATGTTTGTAACTCCAGGTCTTATGGCATTAGCCTTATTGCTTTTCCGTATGCTCGCGCGGGAAACAACATATAAAATGGAATTTGAGATTTCCGTCATGGCTATTACTATGTTATTGTTTTCTATGATGGGCGCCTTGATGCTATATCTCCAGACCGGCTTCCGCAGGTCGTCAACACGAGACACAACATATAGACAATATGACAATATATTGTCGGAGATAAAGAAGAAGCTAGAGAAGTTGGATATACGTGATAAGGATTTTTATTCGAATATCTTTCATCGATTCGAAGCCTTTGAGGCGAAAATACAAGGTGTTCAAAATCAATCTCAAATTCTATCTGATGATAATAGAACTCAGTTAGTCGAGACCATAAAGGCAAGATTGGAAAATGAGTCAGCTGAGCAAGTCTTAGCTGTGATTCAGGAACGAGTTGAAGAACAAATATCAAATGACTTTAAGACGAAATCCTATAATAAAAAATTTACTGACTCTCTTGATCGCCTTCAAAAGGAAGTTTCAGCATTAAGCCGGAGGGGAAATTTGAATCTTGTGCTTGGAATCTTTACTACTGTAACAGGTCTTATAATTCTCGGGTATTATGTATTTTACGCACAACCAATAGATCATGATCCCTGGTTTTTCACTATGCACTTTTTACCTCGACTAACGCTTGTCGTGTTCATTGAGATATTCGCATATTTCTTCCTTAGGTTGTATAAAAGTAGTCTTTCTGAGATTAAATATTTTCAGAATGAAATGACAAATTTAGAGTCTAAGTTCATTGCACTGTCGAACGTTCTGGAATCCCAGAATAAAGATATACTAAATAATGTGATCACAGAATTGAGCCACACAGAACGTAACCACATTCTCGACAAAGGTCAGACCACAGTCGAACTCGAACGTGCTAAAGCAGACAAAGACATTCTATCAGATTTCGTATCTAAAGTTCTTGCACTTATAGGAAAGACGAGCAATTGAATTAAAGGCGAAAGCTATGATTAAAAATACCATATTTGTGTTAGGAGCAGGAGCAAGCTGTCCTTATGGATTCCCTTCAGGCAGAGATTTACATGACCAGATAATTAAGCACCATATTGATGATTGGCAAAACTATATAAATGGTAAAGAAGACGTACCAGATTTCTATGTTGAAAATATATTAGCACATGCTAAAGAGTTCGTAGAAACTTTTCGTAAGTCAACTACACCATCAATTGACTTATTTATAGCTCGAAATAAAAACCGATATGGAATTCATGGAAAACAAGCTATTGCTTTTAGGATTCTTGCTGCTGAAAAAGAAAGTAGCTTTAGAGAAAGAGCAATAAAAAGAGACCAAGATTGGTACGAATGGCTATTTGTACAACTGACTAATAAAATTATAAATGAAGAAGATTTTAATCACTTCAATGAAAATGAGATAAGCATTATTACCTTCAATTACGACAGGTCTTTAGAGCATTTTTTATACGATAGTTTAAGAAATTCATTCAAAGGTGTTGGGAATGATAAAATTATAGAACAGCTAAATAAAATTAAAATCTGTCATATTTTCAATCAAGTAGCTTATTTGGAATGGCAGAATCAACCTAATTATGTTGGATATCGAATAGAAAGTCAAAAAGTTAATATTGATGAGCTTGCCAAAAATATCGTTATAGTCCATGATGAACAGGAGAATCCTAAATTACAGGAAGCTCACGACTTATTAAGCAATGCACAAAGAGTTTTCTTTCTTGGTTTCGGATATGCAAAGGAAAATCTGGAAGCATTAAAAATACCTGAAACACTTGCTAATGTAACATCTGTTTTTGGGACAGGATTAAACCTTACAGAAAAGGAAGTAGCTATTTATGAATCTATATTCAAAACTGGAAGAGTCAGAGGTAAGAAGACTTTCATCAAAAAAGATTTTGATTGCTTGAAATTGTTAAAAGAATGGATGTGATTGTAGATTCAACCGTTAGTAGGAGTCCATGCTGCCATATAAGCGATTGTGATGTATGTTAGATAAGGTTTTCATTTGAGACAAATATAGGAAGACAATAATGATTAAACCAGGAGAAGAAGAACTAACCCACATATTTTGTTTAACAAATAGTCAATTAGGAACGTTATCAACTTTTTACTCAGTCATGTCACATGGATTGCCTCATGGGGCTAAGGAAACAGTCTTAGATATGGCAGAATTTGGTGATATGTTGTACGAAGATGGCACATTAGCAAGCTTCCTTTACGAACCAGAAAAAGTTGATATTGTATATCAAGAGATGGAAAAACAATTTGGTAAGGTACATCAAAATATTAAAGACAATGCGAAAAAATCACTTGATGCTGTAGCAATCATTTTAGCCCATAGTATTCTTGATGTAAGTGTTTATGGCTATCTTGAAGTTTTGTCACTTGCATCTCCTGAATATTTTATAAACTATATCGAAAGGAAACAAATCAGTATGTCCGAAGTTAAATCAAAAGAATATGATCAATTACGAGATGAGAAAATCAAGGAATATATGACAAAACAAGTTGAAAGAAATTCTTTGATGTTCAAATTAGACAAGTTTCACGAAATTGTTCAACCAACAAATACTCGAATGAATCCAGAATACAAGTACGACAGGCAAAAGCTGGAACAATTTGACAAAACAAGACATGAGATAGTACACGAAAATAAATGGACAAGTTTTCCAATCAATTTTACAAAAGAGTTCTTTTACTGGAATCTCCTTAATTGGTATATGTTGAGAGAAGTTATCAAAAAAACAGGATTGAAACTTATACGAGAAAAGTTGTTTTTGAAACAAATGACTTAAAACTCTTTAATCTTTAACATCACACCCCCACACCAAACCAACCACTACCCACAAAAAATAAAATAATCCACAAAACCAAACTGTGAGACCTTAGAATTAAACTATTAATCAAAACGTTATATGTGAAAAATTAGAGATGTTTACCAATATTAAATTGTTGAATATTGACGCAGCTCCTTGGCCTATTATGACAGCATGGGCAAACAAGCCTGTCCTGCCCTCGGCCATGAGCTACATTCGGCCTGAGCTCAGGGCTGAAGGCTTATTCGGAATGACGACGAGTCACGAGTAACGGGACCCGGTTACGAGCCGCCGGCGGCAGGGTGGGTGAATAATATTTTAACCCGGCAAAAAGAATGAATTGTATTGTGGACGGGGCGGGCGATTAAGAGCTTTTACAGTCGAATTACCATACAAATACAAATAATTTTATATTTGTATGACAACTCTTGACCTTGTTACCATACAAAGTATAATATACCACAGATTGTATGGTAACCGATACGAGGCTGAAGGATATAAAATGAAAGTCATAAAAAGCGTGCTGGAAGAGGAGCTGGCCAATTCTTTGGCGATGAAAAAGAATTATGAAAAAGAGCTGGCCAAATTACCCAAAGGCTCTTTGATAAAAAAGAATGTCAAAGGCCACGAGTATTATTATCTTGTATTACGCGAAAACGGCAAAGTCAAATTCATCTATAAGGGCAAAAAAGTCAGTGACAAGGAAATAAAAAAGTACAAAAATGCAAAAGACTACCGGGCAAAATACAGGAAACTTCTTTCTGAGGTCAATAAACAGATAAAATTCCTTAGGAGTGTATTACGTGGAAAAAAGCCAGTATGATTTATGTGCAGAGGTTCTTCGCCGTCTGGATAAAGCCGGCATACTGAAGGATATAGTCATTGTGGGTAGCTGGTGCACATTTTTTTATAAGGATTTTTTTGCCGGAAATAAGTACGTAACCTCATTGTCAACCAGAGATATAGACTTGTTAATCCCCCGGCCGAGAGCTATTAAAGCTAAAACCGATGTTGCTGAATTACTGAAAGACCTCGGCTTTGTTGTCGGATTCGGCGGCTCTCAGGGCTATATCAGGCTGGAACATCCACAGCTAATCGTCGAATTCTTAGTACCCGAACGAGGCAGAGGCTCGAATAAGCCATATTCTTTGTCACAGCTCGGCCTAAACGCTCAGGCTCTAAGGTTTCTTGAGTTTCTTTCTTTGGATACTATTAAAATCAAAGTTGATTCCATAACGGTTACTCTTCCACACCCGGCAAATTTTGCACTGCATAAACTGCTTGTTATGGGCAGAAGACCCAAGGCTGAAAAGCAAGAAAAAGACAAGAACTCTGCAACGAAGATACTTAACGCTCTGATTAATTCAAAACAAAGCAGCACGATAAAAAATGCTTTCCGTAAAATGCCCAAAAGATGGCAGAAGATGAAAAAACATATGGTGTAGTAGCTGACTTCCCTCACGAGTTTCATCAATTTTCTGAAATTATTGATGTCGAACGTTTTGCACAAAGTATGATTACAGAAGAAGAAGGAGGAGGAACTCAATGGATCAGTTAGCGCATAATAAGAAATTACCATTTTATATCCTTATTCTGTCTGGACCTGCTGCAAGCGGTAAAAGTTCTGTGGCCACCTCTCTTTGGAAAGAACTTCCCGATAGGCCTGCATATATTGATGTCGATAGCCTTAAGAACATGATATGGCAGGCACCCTCTAATGATCATAATTTAGACTTAGCATCAAAAAATGCTTTATCATTAGTAAGGAATTTTCTCGCGGATCATCATAGTGTTATTTTAGATAAGGCGTTTGGTCGGTACTCATTTGTTATGCCCTTTATCCAAGAAGCAAAACGCTGGAATTGTGTTGTTCATTATTTTAAACTTACAGCTCCTCTTGATGTTCTAATTCATAGAAATAGGGAACGTCATCATTATACATCAGAAATTTTGATGCAGCAGGCACGTTGGCGTCCTTTTCGTGCCCCAGATGATAATGTGATCAGAATATATGACTTTTTTACCCACAATAATCATCCAGAAGGTATTGAAATTGATACCACTGGTATCACGCTCTCTAAACTTATTGAAAAAATACGTAGTATAGTAATGAAATCATGTGAACATGAAAACAAATTTTAGGATAGTTAAAGGCATAGAGACTTATGAAAAAATCATATCAATCTGCATAATATGTCAAAGGTATAAATTTTCTTAACTTCATGGTGATAAAAGATTAAATAAAACTTTAATATGGGGGAATTAAAGGCGTCCGGTACCTTTTTCAAAGAAACCAGAGACAGCGGGGCTGTTTAAAAAGCTGGCGTTTTTCCTTTATCCCAATCATTATCCCTCCGACTTTTCTATATATGAGATTTGACACCTTTGGATATGGCTCGTGAATACAAACATACAGAAATTGCCGAGATGATCGAGGCCGCCGGCGGCAGGGCGGGTGAATAATATTTTAGCCCGGCAAAAAGTATGAATTGAATTGTGGACGGGGCGGAATTTTGCCGGTAAAATAACCGCCGTGAAAGCGTACCCGTTAAAATTCAGGTCGATATACAAACAGCGAATCTGGGGCGGGCAGAAGCTGCGGCAAATTTTCGGCAAGGACCTTCCGCCGGGTGAAAAGATCGGCGAAAGCTGGGAATTAGCGGATTTGCCGGAGGATAAATCCATCATTATCAACGGCGAGCTGAAAGACCAAACTCTTGCCTCGGCTATCGAGCAATTTCCCGTTGAAATAACGGGCGAGCCTTATTTCGAGAGACCTTTCCCGCTTCTTATCAAATTTTTGGATGCCCAGGATGTCCTCAGCGTCCAGGTCCATCCCGACGAAGAGACGGTTAAGAGAACGGGGCAGGGCCGGCCAAAAACCGAGTGCTGGTATATTATTTCAGCCGAGCCGGGGGCAGTAATTTATAAGGGGCTGCAAAAAGGCGTCACGAAAGAGCAATTCGCCGCAGCGATAGAAGACGGAAGCGTCTCCGATTTATTGGCTAAAGTGCCGGTCGAAGCGGGGCAGTGCCACTTTTTGCCCGCCGGTACGGCACACGCCATCGGACCGGGACTTATAATAGCCGAGATTCAACTGCCTTCGGATACTACCTATCGCGTCTTCGACTGGAACAGGACCGACGAGAGAGGCAAACCCAGGCAACTGCATATCGAGCAGGCCATGGAAAGTATCCATTTCGATATGGTCGAAGATGAGCTTCCCGTGACCACGATAGGGCGGTTGGTCAGTTGCAAATACTTCATAATCGACAAGGGCCATCAGGCCAAAAACTGCGAGACGCTTCTTTCGCCGGGCGAATTGAAAACACTGATTATCATTACCGGCTGCGGCACAATTCTCGAACCGGCGGGAAACAACGTCGAATTCAGGGCCGGCGACTGCCTGCTCATTCCCGCCGCGTATGAAGGAGCGATACGATTTATAGATGATACGGAATACTTGACGGTGACTATTTAATCAAGGGACGATGCCTAAAAACGACAGCTATCTCAAAACCAGTTATATTTTTATCTTTTTAGTAACCGCGCTATTGTACACAGCCACCTGTGCGCCGACGGTCGTCTGGCAGGACAGCGGCCTTATTCAGTACCGCACATGGCAAAACGATATCGAAGGCAGACTCGGCCTGGCGCTGTCACATCCGCTATATTATCTGCTGGCGATCGCGGCAAAACATGTCCCTATCGGCGAGTTTGCGTACAGGATAAATGTCCTGACCGCGCTTATCGCAGCTCTTGCCGTGGCGAATCTCTATCTGCTGCTTCGGCTGTGGTTGGGCAGGATTTTCCCCGCTTTACTCGGAGCGGCAACCCTGGCCTTGTCACATACTTTCTGGAGTCACGCCACAATACCGGAAACATACGGCCTGGCGATAGCTTTGCTTTTATTTGAATTGATTGCGCTGCTTCAGTATGCAAAAACTTCTCGGACAGGATATCTGTATCTATTGGCTCTTTTCAACGGCCTTGCAATAGCAAATCACATGCTTGCTTCGATTGCGTTCGTCTGCTATTTCGTTCTCGTCGTGGTTCTGCTCAAAAACAGGCAGATTAAATGGCGGAATCTGCTTTTTATGGCTATTTTATGGATCGCCGGAGCGCTGCCCTACGAATACCTTATCATTAAAAATATCGCACAAAACGGCGATTTTCTGGGAACGCTGGCTTCGGCGGCTTTCGGCCAAAGATGGCAGGCAAACGTTCTCAATACGACATTAAACATGCAAATAATCAAAGAGAATTTCATGTATATTCTTTTGAATTTTCCGACACCGAATCTTTTACTTTTGATTGTCGGGGCATTGAGTGTTCGCGAGATTTCCCCGAAACGCTGGTTCGCGAACGTATTGATAGCGTTAATGATAATGTATTTTGTTTTCGCTTTTCGCTATACCGTGCCGGATCGTTACGCTTTTTTCATACCGTTCTACTGCATCGTATCAATTCTAATCGGCGTGGGGGCTTCCAGCTATCTTCACAGAAGAAACGAAATAATCGTATATTTTTTCGCGGCATTTTGCCTCGTCGTCGTTCCCGTCTATTATATATCGCCGAAAATCGCCCAGGGCCTCGAAATTAAAATCGGCAGCGGCAGAAAAATCTTTTATCGAAACGATGATACGTATTTTTTGTGGCCCTGGAAGACACGTTACAAAGGTGCCGAGCAGTTTGCGCTCGATGCGTTGTTCATTGTCGAACCACCGGCGGTTATTTATGCAGATGCGACGACGGCGCCGCCTTTACTATATGCACAGAAAATTATGAAAAAGAGGCCCGATGCCGATATAAAAATTATATCAAGCATAGGAACCACCGAAAACGCACCAGTACTCAACGAGCTAACAATAGAAAAACTTCTCTCGGAAGGAAATGTTTTTGTAGTCACGCCGGCCAAAAATTATTGCCCGGACTTTTTGCTCATGCGGTATGATTTCGAGCCGTTCGGAGTTCTCTGGAAGGTCGTTAAAAAACCCGACTTATAAGAGCCTGTAACAAAACCTAAAATTTAATCAGTGGTTTATCCGATAAAATATGCATAGGAAAACCCAAAATCTGATATTTTGTCA
>JAFGBG010000116.1 GCA_016933295.1 Sedimentisphaerales bacterium
ATGCTGAACGCGTGCAAGGCGACTCGACTGATGACCGGCTCCTGCACAGCCGGCTCGGCGTCGGCCAACTGCCATAGATAAACGAACTTTCCGCAGTACATATCATCGGCGACAATAGGATGTTTCAAATGCGACAAATGCACACGAATCTGGTGGGTTCTGCCGGTTTTTGGGGTCAATTCCAGCAAAGAAAATCCCCGAAAAGCCTCAATCACTTCATAAAAAGTTATCGCCTCTTTGCCTATTTCCGGCCGGATCGCGTATTTTTCACGAACTTTCGGATGTATGCCCAGCGGCATTTTTATCCTGTCGGCGGTCAGTTCCGGCGTGCCGTGAACTATTGCCAGATACGTTTTCTCGACCTGCCTATGCTCGAACTGCCGGGCGATTTTCCACTGGGCGGTATCGTTTTTCGTCACGACCATCACGCCGGTCGTATCCCTGTCGAGCCGATGCACGATACCGGGTCGAAATTCGCCGAGCCCGCTCGACAATTCGTCCGAATAGAAGGCCAGGGCGTTGACCAAGGTGCCGTGAGTATTGCCGCGGGCCGGATGAACGAGTATGCCGGGCTGTTTGTTCAGAATGATAAGCTCCGAATCTTCATATATGATGTTGAGGGGAATGTCCTCCGGCAGGATGTCTTTGCTCGGCGGCTCGGGCAGAGTAAAACTGATCTGGTCGCCGGGATTTAGTTTCTGGCTCGGTTTTGCGATTTTGCCGTTGACCTTTGCCGTGCCCTGCTTGATTGCGTCCTGGATGAAGCGGCGGCTGAGGTTGCTGAATCGCCCGTGGAGATATTTATCGAGTCTCCGTTCTTTTATCGAGTCGCCCACACGTAGCTGCAAAGGCTCGCCGTAATCCGAATTCGAATTCTCGTTTCGTGAATTACTCGACGGGCACATTTACATCCGAGTCCTCCGAGGCTTCATCCGATAGTATCGGCACCTGATTCATCTCAGGGATCTGCGGAACGACATTTACGTCAATGGGCAGATTAGCTTCGACAGTCAAATTAGCATCGACCGGCAGGTTGGCATCGGTCGGACGTATCTGAATTGTGGGTGTCGAAGCAACTTCCGGCTCCTTTACGGGGGCGGGCTTGAAAACAATGTCATTCTCGTAATCGGACATGATATCCAGGCGGCGTTTCGCCTGAACGATGGGCACTGTACCCTCAAGGTTGGTATCTGAGACAATTTCCTGATATATCCGCCGAGCTTCGGCAAAATCGCCAAGCTCTTCAGCACACAGCCCAAGGCCGTATTTTGCCGCGGCAATCAACGAGGAATTGGAATCGGCCTTCGCAAGGGCTTCGGTATAACAGGCCTTCGCCGACTCTATTTGCTCGATTAATTTCTCCTTGGTTATTGAGTCAAGGCGATAATGCAGCTCCGACCGTATCGCTTCGGCTCCTTCTATAAGCGCCACAGCCGCCATATTTTTATGCTTTGTACTTTCGGCAAAATCTTTCAGATTGTTCGCATGAGTCAGCAGATAATACGAATTATCCGTACCCTGTGACTGCCCGTAGTAAATCTGCATCTTTGCCGCGGATGTTCCGCCGACAAGCGCTGTGAAATTAACCTGTTCGTCCATCAGATTACTTCTTCTGGTATTTCTCATGATTAAGAAGACAACAGCCGCAGCAATCACAACTAAAACGACTATAATCGTCATAATATTCTCTTTTGTCCATTCCGGCAAATTGCCCAGCCATTCGGCCAATTCATTTGTTTTAAGTTCATGGCGATGTTCAGATTTCATATTCTTTTTCTCTACCTCAAATTACGAATATTTCCCTCTAATAAAAGGGATTTACATAAATTCAGTTATTCCATAATAAATATAACAAATTGTGTATTTTAGTAATATTTCTTTTATCTTGCAATGGTTATATCTGCCGATTACAATTTTATCAGACAACTTATTACGGTTATCAAAAGCGGCTCAAGCTTTTGGATATTACCTTGAAAGGACATGAATGCTCAGAGTAAAGTGGTTTTTTGTACTTTTTTATTTCTTCATTTCCGTATTTTCAGGGATTCCGCTATATTCAGCCGAAGAAACCTCAATTGCCGGCAGGAATGAATCCGATACTCCAGGCGGCCTGAAAAACCTCTGGGATCCTGCTAAATACATCGGCCTCGATGAAATAAAGCCGGGCATGGAGGCATATTGCCTGACAGAATACGGGACCGCCGGAATTGAAAAATTCAGTATGCAAGTTGTGGATATCGTCCGCAATATGAACACCGGCAGTGAATTAATCGGGGATATAATTTTAGTCAAAGGCCTCGACGACGACTTTATCCGTACAGGCCCCGTAGCCGGATGCAGCGGCTCGCCGCTCTATATCGACAACCGCCTTGCCGGAGCATTAGCTTTTACATGGACTTACAGCACCGAACCACTATATGCCGCCACACCAATTGCAAAAATGCTCAGTATCGGTCAGGCGGAAAATTCCGCCCGAGCCGAACAAAGCGACACACAAACAGGACTTATGTTCGATTTCTCTTGCCCAACAGATTTCACAAAAGTTTACAGACTTTTCACGAACAGTCTGACTAAACCGGAACGAAATCTCGCAAGTGTAACTCCTCTGCCTTGTCCGCTGATTACATCGGGAATCCCAACCGAAGTTTGTGAGCAGTTCAGCTCGAAAGCTTTCCCGTTCGGCGTAATGGTCGCCGCCGGAGGCAGCGGCGGAAATACAGAAAGCAGCGAAAACATTCGGTTGGAACCGGGAGCCACGCTTGCAGTACCGCTGGTTAGCGGCGATATACAGATTTCGACCTTCGGAACCGTAACCGAAGTCGTGGACGACAAAGTTTACGGCTTCGGACACCTGCTGCTCGGACAGGGTCAAATTGATTTGCCTATGGCAACGGGCAAAGTTCACACAGTTGTATCCAATACTGTCAGGTCCTTTAAGGTGGCAAGTTTGGCCGAAACCGTAGGCGCCCTGAGAAGTGATGAAGCATCCGGTGTTGTCGGATTAATCGGGGCAACCGCACACACGATACCGCTGACAATCAATACCGAACGGTATAACGATACTCAAAAGCGTACATACAATTGCCGACTCGTCTATCATAAACAGCTTACTCCCAGCTATCTCGAGATGGCTATTGCCGGAGCAGCACTTTACAAGGGCAGTTTGCCGCTGGATCATACCATCGACTACAACATCTCCATCGGCATGGAGAACGGGGAGTTCATTAACGCTAAAAACATCTCGACCGGACTGGGTCTCAATGAGCTAATGTCCGAATGCATCGGGGCTACATTGCTGATTATGGACAATCCATTCAAAAAAATCGATGTAGAATCCATCGCAATCGATATTCACATCGCTCCGAAAGACCTCTCGTCAACCATATGGTCTGTGGATTTGTCCGACACGACGGTTAAAGCAGGCGAAGATATCGAAATCGTTACGATCATAGAATCCATCCTTTCAGGGAAGAAAAAATATAGCTGCCGGCTGGAAATTCCAGACAACCTGGAACCCGGAAAATATGAGCTTATTGTATGCGGCTCGCAGGGTTATGAGCAGTTTCTTGCGAAAATGGTACCACACAAATTTCTCGCAAAAAGTATGCCTGATTTAATTGAAGCGTTAAATAATGCCCTTAATATCCCCAGAGACAGATTGTATTGCCTGCTGATTCTTCCCGCGAGTGGTGTTACGCTTGAGAAATCCGAGCTTCCCGACCTGCCGGCGACAAAGGCCATGATTCTGCAGGACACCAAGAGAACAACGAGAATTCAGCCGTATCAACACTGGACGGAAAAGAGCAAGCCGACCGGTACGATTATTTCCGGCAGAAAAAGCATTCGGATTACCGTGGAAAAGTAAAACTTTATTAGAGGGCATCTTGAATCTATTAAAGATATCCCGGCAAAATAAAAAATCGGATCGTTAATAACAGTTCACTGAATGAACTTCGGACTACAAAAATATATAAACGTTGAAAATTGAGAGTTACAGAATGAAGAATATTTTTTACTCAAATCACAAATTAATTTTCGTTATCTTATTTTGTCTGGCCTCCGCTACCGTTTCACCGGCGGTAAACAGCAAAGTAACCCGCCATAACACCAGCACCGAGCTGCTTAAAGGCGAAATTGAAAAGGTAGTAATCGGTTCGAGAGGAACCATTCAGCTTGGACGGGCCGCAAGGTCACTGGTCAGGGAAACCGACGAATTTTCAGGAGTCTGGTCTATCAACAGTATCGTAGTAATCGGCGGTACCGTATATTTCGGGACAAGCCCCAACGGTGGAATTTATAAATACAGCCTGAATAAAATTTCAAAAATATATCCCACGGAAACAGAAGAATCTCAGGAAGATTCAAATAATGTATCGTCCGAGGGCGGCAAAATAACCAAAGACGAAGAATCGCTGTCAAACGAGCACATTTTTGCAATGGCCGCCGATATTGCCGGCAGATTGTTAATCGGAATAAGCGGCGACAATTGCAGATTATGCCGGTTCGATGCGGGAAAAATGGAAGTTGTTTTCGAGCCGAATGATGCCAAATATATTTTCGCCATAGCCGTTGATAAAAGTGGAAATATATACTTAGGCACAGGTCCGGAAGGTAAAGTTTACAAGCTCGATTCTTTAGGCAAAAAAACAGAGCTTGTTTACGACAGCCCTGATAAAAACATACTATCACTCGCAGTCGGGGCAAACGACTGTCTCTATGCCGGAAGCGACAGCCGCGGGTTAATTTACAGGATAAATCCAAGAACTAAGAGTGCAACCGTTCTATACGACAGCAAACAACCGGAAATTGCGGCGTTACTCCTACCGTCTCAATCCGATCAGAATGGGACGAATAAAAGTTTTCTGTACGCCGCGGCCACATCGGCCAAAATCGTTCAGACACAATCACAATTCGCCGCTTTAATGCCCGAAGGCCCCCCCGCCGGTCGGCCTGAAATCGAAGATGATCAGGGTGATGAAGGCGACGGCGACGAAGAAAAGGAAGAACCAAGTCCTAATCAAAACGGCAGCGGGCGAAAACTTGAAATTGCAAATACAATGCAATCTTCGTCCAGTAAACTAACTCAACCAAAACCACCGATAACCCGGAGTACAAGACCTTCTTCGACGAGCAGCATTTATAAAATAAGCGAAGACGGTTTTGTAACGGAAATATTCAGTGAATCGGCGATTTTTTTCAGTCTGGCACAACAAGATAACAAGCTCCTGGTCGGTACCGGAAACAACGCACAGCTTTTCAGTGTTGATCCAGCTTCGGAGCAGCAGGCGGTCATTTTCGAGAACGAGCAGGCGGTACAGATAACGGCTATTGCCGTAGCCGGGAACGATGTATATCTCGGAACCGCGAATCCGGCGCTGCTTATGAAGTTAGAACCAGGATTCGCTTCTGAGGGAACATATATTTCCGATTTGATCGACGCCGAACAACCGGCTCAATGGGGCAAGCTTCAGCTCGAAGCGGATATCCCGGCCGGGTGCAAAGTCCTGGCGGCTTCTCGCAGCGGCAACGTCGAGGATATTAACGACCCGACCTTCTCGCAATGGACAGAGCCGGTAGAAATCACCGAGCCGATTCAACTGCAATGTCCGCTCGGCAGATTCTGCCAGTACAAGCTCATTCTGCAAAGCGAAAACGGCGATCAAAGTCCTCTTATAAGAGAGATTGCCGTCGCCAGCACCGTCCCTAATCTTGCGCCGCAAATCGAGTCAGTCACTATAGACCGTCTGCGTACGAGCAGTAAACAAGGGACATTTAAGATAAGCTACAGAACAAAGGACGAAAACGAAGACAAGCTGATATACACAATCGATTTCAGAAAAATAGGCTGGACAAAATGGATCGAATTAACGGACGACCTCGAAGCTACCACCTTTGAATGGGACGGCAAAACCGTCGAGGACGGCCGCTATGAAATCCGGATAACCGCCAGCGACGAAAAAAGCAACACTACTTCGACAAAACTGACGGGCAGCAGGATCAGTGAACAGATAGTCGTCGATAACACCGGGCCGATTATAGCTGCAATGAATACAACCTCAACGAGCCAAAACAACAAAAAATATATGGTTCTCGAGATAGAGACAGTCGATCAGCTCAGCGCTATTGAAACACTGGAATATACAATCGACAGCAACGCCGACTGGACGTCAACGGTGCCGGATGATTTGGTTTACGATACGACAAAAGAGCACTTCACGATAAAAATCGACACAGAAGAAGGATTGCCGAAAGGCGACCACATCCTGACAATCAAGGTCAGCGATGCAGTCGGCAATACAACATATAAAACATGTGAGCTTAATGTGGATTAGCTAAAAGCAAATGAGGCGACGTGAAATTCCCGCCGCTTCCGGTCGGGAGTAAAGGCACAAATTGTGCGATATATAGAATTCCAAAAAATTGCCGATACCATCGAAACCCTGTGCATATCTGCCGCCCATGAATTGCCGGAAGACGTTTTAACCGCCCTTCAGGAAGCGGCAAAAAAAGAATCCCAACCGGCTGCGGCAAAAATCCTGAACCAGCTTATCGAAAATGCACACATAGCAAAAAACGAAAAAATCCCGCTATGCCAGGATACAGGAATCGCGGTAGTTTTCGTCGAGCAGGGTTCGCAAGTATGCGTCAGCCCCCCTGCCGATAACGAACAGGCCACAATACTCGACGCAATCAACGCCGGAGTTTCGAGCGGCTACGAAAAAGGATTTTTGAGAAAAAGCATCGTCGGCGAACCGTTAAACTCGCGAAAAAATACCGGCACAAACACACCTGCAATAATTCATTACTCGATTGTGCCGGGTGACAAAATAACGTTGACTCTTATGGCGAAAGGCGGCGGCTGTGAAAATAAAAGCCAGTTTCGGATGTTCAAACCCACGGCGAAAAAACAACAGATAATCAACTGGATTTTAGACGTTGTAAGTTCCGCCGGCGCGGATGCATGCCCGCCGTTTATCGTCGGAGTCGGAATCGGCGGCAATTTCGAGATGAGCTGCCTTTTAAGCAAAAAGGCTTTGTGCCGGAATCTGAATAAAAGAAACGAAGACGAATTTTACGCCGAGATTGAAACGGATTTACTTACACAAATCAATGCTCTCGGAGTTGGCCCGCAGGGGCTTGGGGGCGATACCACCGCTTTGGCGTGTATAATCGAAACAGCTCCCTGCCACATTGCTTCACTGCCGGTAGCCGTAAATATCGAATGCCACAGTCATCGGCACAAAACGGCAATTCTATAATATGCAAAATATCCGGTAGATATCGTATAAAAGTTTACAGTCCGGTAGGACGTTCTTTGAAAGGCCAGCCGTACTTCTCGAATTCTCCGAATTCCTTATCCGAATCATCGTTAGGATTTTCGTCCTTAAGAGCCGAGCTGACCTCATCGACATGAGCATCCACAAATACAACGTTTGCCGTGCCGCTGTTTAGGTTTCCACTTTTCGCACCATGAAATGTACCAAACCAGTCTCGACCATCCGGGCACAGTGCATTATCGTTGAGCACGAAGTCACAGCCGCTTCTGAGCCACATATTCTCCTCGGCAAAGAAAAACACTTCCGAATATCTCCTTGTGATATCGGAGATTTTTAAAGCACCCTTTCGGCCGCTAATATTTGAGGATCCCAAAAAAGCATTCATACTGTAACTATAGTAAGGGACAATAGGATTCGAGGTAACATGTCCGGGGTGCCTTTGCCCTTCTGATTTTGCAAGAGATTTAAAGGTCGGGCATAGATGTACTTTTTCCGCCGGCAAATAAGGCCAGAAAGGACCGTCCGCCGGGTATCTCGGATCATGCCAACGACAAGATCGCTGATAACCGGCCACTGGATACTCAGTCTCAACAAGAGATTCCCATGCATTAGGATATTTCCCGTCAAATTCATCCAAATACACAGTCTGGGCAAGACCATATTGACGCAGGTTGGAGCGGCAGGCAATCTTCTTGGCCTGCTCTTTTATCGCCGTTAAGGCGGGCATTAATATACCCATCAATAAAGCTATAATCGCAATTACTACCAACAGCTCTATTAATGTAAATCCCTTTTTACAATTCATCGTATTTCCTTGTCATTGCTTATCGAAACAACGATATAAAAAAAATTCTGATATTTTTAAAGAACTACCCTTAATTTACGGCAGAGCATTTCCAATATCAATCCTGATTATTGAATTTTTCCAAAGTGAACTATGCCGTATTTTTACACTGCATCGAACCGGACAATGCTAAACGGCAATTAATAAGTGCAAAAAACACCTTAAAAAAGCCGGTACAAACTTCCTCCAATTCCAAAAATGATTTGGTTTGTAACTCAGGCTTTTACAAAATATAAAACACACGCTAATCCGGCGTTTTTTAAAATCCCACCATCTGAGACTAAGAAAAATTCTCCTTTTCCAGCAAATTAATCCTTACATACAAAAGAAACTTGCCATTTCAAAGCTATTAATAATCTTTAAACTTCTTCATCCAATCGGGCCAATCATTTGCAGTCACACCACCGGCACGAGTCCACGCACCGGCTCGATCATAACCCCTGTGCCAATTCAACGTCCACAGTTCCTTTAAGCCCACCGGGCGTACAGTAAAATCAAAGAATGCGGCATTGATTTGACCATTATGCCGATCAAGACAATAACGTTGCATTCCATCTTCATCAGGAATGTGCGTTCCAACCATCATGGGTAGAGGCGGCGGAGAATTGATGGAACGTGGCCATCCCGTCCAAAACAATGCATCCATAAAAAGTGGAATATAGGCTGCCCCTTTGACATCAGGTGTCTTCCAATGCTGATCTACAGTCGCAAATCCCATCAACGTCTCTTTGGTGTCATAGCAATAGCCGTTAATGCCATAGCTGCCATAAGTACCGACTTCACGACCTCCACCAGCGTCATTAGCAGGGACCTCCCATGCCGTTACGGTCGAACCCCACCAGCTCGAAGCATCCGTACCAGAGGCGGTACTCGATTTCTTGACCAGAGGACAAAGTTTGAGATCATTTTCTTCGCTATACAAATCCCGTAGAGAATACATCCAACGGCCCTTGCCGGAGACTACGCTGCGATCGGGCATCTTGCGATTATTTCCATCGCAATACATATTGAATATAGTGCCCCATTGTTTTAGATAGGATTGACATATCACCCCCTTTGCCTGTTTACTCACACTCTGCAGGGCCGGCATTAATATGCCCATTAATAAAGCAATAATGGCTATAACGACCAGTAATTCTATTAACGTAAAACCTTTCTTCTTATACATACCACAGTCCCTTTCCCACTTACCGATATTTGTTACTTTGAATTTTTCAAAAATTAACGCCTCTTTAAAAACACACTTCAAGCCCAATGTTACCAAATTAGTACACTTTTTATGCGACTGATGTACACATTAAGCTCAAATGAAAGCAAAATCTTAAACTTTTATCTGCCCAGAACAACAATAAAAATTAAAAAGAATCCACAGGTGCCTATGCGTTTTTATACTTCAACTTCGATAGTCCACTTCCACAGCGTTTTTATTATACATCAGACTATCTATACTTTCAATAAAAATTTTAAGTTTTTTCTATATATTGCGTTAGGATAAGATAGTCTTCAGGCTTGAGCCGGTCCGGCCTCTGTTTAGGATTAATAGAGCTTTTATCAAAAATTTCCGGCCAGTTATGAATTTCAGCAAGTTTCTTGTGAGCCAGTTTAGTGCAAGCCAGAAGAGTTTTACGACGATGCCCCATAAAAAGACTTACCGTCCTGTTAAATAATTCCATATCATTAATCCGGCAGATCTTCTCCCTGTCGCAGACAAAACTAACCATTGCCGAATCAACCTGCGGTTTTGGCCAAAAAACCGAGGATTTTAGCTTCCGTATCACTTTAACATGGCCCGTCGCAGCTAAAAAAATGCTTAAAATTCCGTAATCCTTACTTTTTGGTGCGGCTATCATTCTCTCTGCAACTTCTTTTTGCACAGTAACATACATCCCATCAATAACTGCCGGACTCATTAAAAAGTCCAACATTAACGGCGAAGCGATATTATAAGGCAGATTCGCAACCAATAAAGCACGACCGGGGTATTCTATTCGGGATTTTTTTAATAAATTTATAACATTATTGCTGATAGTTTTCTTATTTTCGAGGATATCAGTATTGAAAAAAACGACGTTTTTAGCATTTTCAAGCTGTTTTTTCGCAATTTTAACGAGATTCCCGTCATATTCTACGGCTATTACTCTTCCGGCTTTTTCCGCCAATAAACCGGTCAAAGAACCCGTTCCGCAGCCCACCTCAAGCACAACGTCGGTTCTTTGAATATCGGCGGAATCAACAAGCAGCCGCATAAGATTCAGATCTATAAGGAAATGTTGCCCGAGCCGCTTATTAGGTTTAATGCCCGCCGATTCAAGTAATTGCTGTATTTGCCGCTTCGTTTGCATAAATCAATATCAAGTGATGAAATATTAGCAAAAAAATATCAGAACACAAATTATCTCAAGTTGTTTAATTTTTGCCGATGTTGCCTTTTGAAATCAGTAAATGTGAAAGCAACGAAAAGGATATTTTTACATTAATTCCCGATACGACATTCGAGATTCTTCTTGATTTTTGCCATATTGACAGCAGTGATTAAAGCCGCCTTTATACTTGACGGATCGGCCATGTTTCGTCCTGCAATATCGAACGCCGTCCCGTGAGCCGGAGATGTTCGTATGATTGGGATTCCGATTGTTATATTGACGGCCCGTTGAAAACCGAGCAGTTTAACGGGAATCATCCCCTGATCGTGATACATCGCCACAACTGCGTCGAATTCACCCTGCGCGGCCCTCAAAAAGAGCGTATCGGCAGGATATGGCCCAAGACAATTAATGCCCTGGTGCTGCGCCAATAAAATAGCCGGGGTGATAATACGCTGCTCTTCATCGCCGAACTGACCATTCTCACCGGCATGTGGATTAAGAGCTGCAATTCCTATTTTTGGATTATCTATGCCGAAATATTCTTTCAATGCATCATTAAGCAGGTCTATAGGCTCGAAAACACAACCAATTGTAAATTTATGCCGGACTTCAAACAGGGCCTCGTGTATAGTTGCAAGCGCAAGCTTTAAAGGCCCGGCGGTAAACATCATAGCCTTTCGCGGGGACTTGCAACAAGCGGCAAACATTTCCGTATGACCGGGCCACTCTGAACCGGCCAATTTCCAGCTTTCCTTACTAATCGGCGCCGTCACTACGGCGTCGATAATACCGTGTCGTGCCGCTTCTATAGCATCCCGGCAAAAACGTATTGACGTCTCACCGGCCAACTTACTCGGGCTATTGACCCATGACGGCACGGAACACTCATCATAATCTGCAACAACAACCTTAAACGGATACTCCCGGCTGATTTTTTCGTGTTGATGTCTGCCCCAGAAAGGCTCTATCTCCGCAGCATCTGCGGCGTAACAAAGCTGCTCGTTCAAGCCAAAGATAACAAATTTCGCGGCACGCCGTACAACCGGATCAACAAGAGCCTTGACGATAATCTCCGGCCCGATACCACCTGCATCGCCCATCGTAACACCGATGACCGGCTGATCTGATATCGAATTGTTGCCATTAGCTCTCATAGTTATCGTTCAAAATGCCCGATTTTCGACGATTAATCAAACCTTTTCAAAATCCTAATTGCCTTAATCTATCGACCGTTAACGGCTGGGCCTTTGACAGAATCTCATCGAGCCGCTTATTAACAGCCTTAATAATTATATCATTTTCAATATTAATACAATCTCCAATTTTCGCCCCGCCCAAAGTGGTTTCCCTGAGAGTCTGCGGTATCAGGGCGACACTGAAGCCGTTTTTATCCAGGTTTGAGATTGTTAAAGAAACACCGTCTGCCGCAACCGAGCCTTTTACAACCATAGATTCGAGCAATTCGGTATCCGCCGAAAATGTTATATCCGTAAAATCGCCGTGTTTGTTAATAGCTTTTATTGTCGCCGTGCCGTCGATATGCCCCGATACAAAATGCCCGCCGAAACGCCCCTCTGCCTTGATCGCTCGCTCGATATTCACCGACGATGACGGCTTCAACTTTCCCAGAGACGATTTATCAAGTGTCTCGGCACTGATATCGAAACTTGCCGATTTTCCGTGCAGTTTCGTTATTGTCAGGCAGACCCCGTTAACGGAGATACTTTCGCCGATTTTGCATTCGTCCGCCAATCGTCCAAGTTCCAAAGTCAGAATCACAGAATCCTTCTGCCTCAGAACAGAGGTTACTTTGCATACTTGCTCTATGAGTCCCGTGAACATTTCCGGTTCGCCACAAAATTATTTACTTTTGGTTATTGATTAAAAAAGACATAAAGTTACAATCAATTATAAACGGCAATATTTTAATAATCAACAAGAAGAATCCGAAGGGGGCATGTTAATTATGAACACAATTTGGCTAAAAATTGCAGGAATTATAGTAGCAATCGTCATAGTTTTCGTGCTGGTAATTATGTTTACCTCGAACAATTCTGAAGAACCGGAGCAAACAGAGCAGCCTCAAAGAACTTTCGCCGATCAGGTCGAAGCCGACAGGCAGAAATTTTCAAATATACCCCAGCCAATCGACTCCAATGACCAACAGGTCCCGGAGCAGGATTCTGCCGCGGTAATCAAGACTACAATCGAGGAAACTAATGTCATCCCGGCACAACCTGAACCGGCCAAGCCGGTCACATTATATTTCAAACCAATGAGCCAGACAGATCAAATCGAAGCCGAGAGGTTTTATAACGTAGCGGTCCAGGACCGAAGTATCGGTCGATTGCCAGGGACAGGCTATAAGCTTATGGTGGAGAACTGCCGCCGGATAATCCAAAAGTGGCCGGATAGCAAATATGCCTACAAATCAAAACAGATGATGGCCGATTTACGTGAACAGTATAAACAAAGATACAATATTACGCCGGACGAAATCGATGTAAGTATGTATTCCAAACCAAGACCTGGAACGCAACCATATAATTAAGGAGGACCTTTGAATGCCGATGACTTCATCTATTGCCAATATCCCCGTTATTCAAATCACCGCCGATTGCCTGCCGGAGGCGTGGGAAAAAGCCGTCTTAGCCGTTTGGGAAAAAGGCTTCGATGTCAAAACCCAATACGATAAAGCTACCGATCCGCCGAGCAAAGACGCCACTGTGATGATTACCGTCACCGAGCCGTTCCGTGAGCCTCGAATCCACAAGAACTTTCCCGGCGGTCCGGAGGAGCTCGAGTCTTATCGGCAGGAAGTTATCAACGGTATTCACGACCACTGGATAGACCCGGCGGCCGGCAAATGGACATATACATACCACGAAAGGTTGTTTTCGTACTGCCCGGTTGAAAATATTCGCGATGCAAATTCGCCGAAGCCCTTCAAAAAAATCGATCAAATCCGGTATATCATAGATTATCTTTCACAGGCAGGCCATAGCCGAAGAGCGCAGGCTATTACCTGGATGCCCACGGCGGACCCGCAGACAGACGACCCGCCCTGCCTGCAAAGAATATGGTGCCGCCTGCTGGCAAATGAAGACGGCGAGCTGACCTTGAATATGAACACCCACTGGCGCAGCAGAGACCTTTATAAAGCATGGTTTATGAACGTCTATGCTCTTACCGACCTGCAGAAAACAATCGCCGACGAGATCGCAAAAAATAAAGGTGTGCCGGTACATGTAGGCCGATATGTCGATATTAGCGATTCGCTGCACATTTACGGCAGCTACTTCCATGAGGTGGCTCCGGAAATTGAAAAAATGCGCCGCAGCTCTTACATCGAGCGAACATGGGAAAGTACCCATCCAGCCTTCGAGATGATGACTGCCGAAACAAGAGAAAAGCTGGCACAGGACCCGGATTGGTTCGCAAAGGCAAAAGGCTGAAAATCGATTAAATCTAAAGATTATAACAGGCGGTTTTTTCAAACCGAAAATCTGATATGTTGTTAGCAGGAGTGAAAAATGGCTTTGTTAGTCAACGGTGAACGAATCGAAGATTCGGCAATACTCAAAGAAGTTGAAAGATTAAGACCTGACTACGAAAAAGTATTTGCCCAAATGAATCCTGCCGAGCGAGAGAATCAGCTGCTTGACTGGTCCAAAGAAAATCTGATCGAAAGAATCCTGCTCCAGCAGGAAGTTAAAAACAAAGAACCGAAAATACCGGAAAATCAATTGGAAGTTATTGTCGCTAATCTCAAGAAAAAATGCAAAGAACCGCAGGAGCTTTATCGTGATTTTGATGTCAGGGACGATGAAGATCTCAAAGAATCGATCGAACTCATCATAAGAACTGAACGAAAATTAGAAAAGCTTCTTAAAAACCTTCCGAATCCTCCAATTCATGCCATCCGGCAATATTATGATAAAAATAAAGAACAATTTAAGAGCGCTGAAAAAATTCATCTCGCTCATATAGTAAAATACGTGAACTGGAATACGGACGAATCAGCGGCATATGCCGCTATGCAGCAGGCACACAATGATTTGAAAAACGGAGCGGCTTTTGAAATTGTGGCGGAAAAATATACCGACTGCCCCGACCGGGAAGGCAACCTGGGGCTAATTTCAAAAGGTCAAATGGCGGAAGAATTCGAGGACGTTGTTTTCAATTTGGGTGTCGGCCAGGTAAGCAATATATTTCGTACCCGATTTGGTTTTCATATAACCAAAATATATGCGAGATATCCGGCGGGTATATCCGATTTCGAAGAAGTAAAAGATCAAATTACAAAGATTTTGAAAGAGCAGATGCAAACAAATGCCATTCATGAGTTTATAGACGGCCTTAAAAGTAATGCTAAAATCGAAAATATATAGACAAATATAGATAAAAAGCTTTCTATCTATTCTCAGGCGGCATTTACTACAGTAAAAAAGCTGCTTTTGCGATTTTGCTCTTACAGGTTTTTATGTTAGACTTTAGGTGTAGCAACCAACCTAAAAATATAACGCTCTTACGGGATGTAAGTGCTTTATTCCAGACCTTTGGGGGGGGTTGTATAAGTTTCTTTCCGAGTTGGCCTCTGCGCATTCTGCGCAGAGGCTCTTTTTTTTATCAAAATCAGATTTTTCACTGGAATTCCTTTTTTTTATTTGACATACTATATATTGTTACTAAAATACCCACATTAACCATATATGGTAGTTACTTGACAGGTATCAAAGGAGGCGGTGCTCCTTAGGCTACAAAATAGGAAGCCGGTTGTAGATCCTTATGCCGCAGGTATATCTCAAGGCAATACGCAAAACGAGATAGAAAATGAAATGTCCCTTTTGTAAGGAAGACAAAGACAGGGTCATTGATTCGCGTTCCAGCGACGGCGGAAGAATTATAAGACGCCGCCGACAGTGCCTGATGTGCAAGAGGCGTTTTACTACCTATGAGAAGATAAACGAAACTTTCAGGCTCTGTGTAGTGAAAAAAGACCATTCCCGCGTTCCTTACGACAGGGAAAAGGTTATCGGCGGTTTGCAAAAAGCATGCTATAAAAGGCCGATTTCTGCCGAGCAGCTCCAGCAAATCACCGACAAGGTCGAGGAAAGTATATTTCAAAAATTTGATAAGGAGGTTTCGAGTGCTTTTATAGGAGAGAGTGTGATGAAACAGTTACGCAGGGTAGATAAGGTGGCGTATATACGTTTTGCCAGTATCTATCGAGATTTCAGGGATGCGGGCGAGCTGATTAAGGAAGTCAGCGAGGCAATCACGGAAACCGAGCCTATTGCCGAGCCAACGCTTTTCGATTAGGAATCTCGAACCTGTAAAATCAAACTGGAGATAGGGTATTTTTTTGCATGGAGGCAAACCAAAGGTGGTGCAATCACAACTCAAAGTTAAAAAATCTGACGGCAGTGAGGAAGAATATTTACACACCAAGGTCATAGGGACTATCAGCAATGCCCTGGGTGGAACCAGCCCGGCGGATGTATATATCGCAGAGCAATTCGCCGATGTTGTAACATATTATCTTTATCACCAATCAGAACGTCGTGTCGCTACCAGCAACGAGATTCTTTCCATTATAAAAGCAGTGCTCACCGCCACCGGCTACGACGATGCCGCTGTTAGACTCACCGACTACCATTACGAGCGGAAAATCAAACGTTCCCGCGTCGAAGTCGTTCCGGTTGATATCAGAGAGCTTACGGACGAGGAGCTGCTAACCGACTTCAAGAAATCCGAAACGAGATACCGGTGGGACAAATCGAGAATCGCCGATGGATTAATAACGAAGAACGATATCTCAAGGCATACGGCACGTGCGATTGCCTCGATGGTTGAAGACAGAATTTTCAACATGGGAATTTCGCTTGTTCCGACGAGCTTAATCAGGCAGCTTGTTCTAAACGAAACAGCCTCTGTTCTCCAGGCCCAGGAACAATTACAGTTCGCCTAAGAATCGATACTGCTTAATAATTGCCGGGCTCGTATAAGGATTTGTTCGTCGGATTCATCAGTATGGATGTCGAGCCAGTTAACATTCCTGAAGGTTTTGAACCATGTTCTCTGGCTTTTAGCCAGGCGGCGGGTGTTTTTCTTGATTAATTCCGTGGCATCCCTTAAATCCATCCGCCCGTTGAGATACTGGATAATCTCGGCGTATCCGATTGCGCACCTCGACTGCCTGCTCAAAGGTTTCTCCTCATCCAGCAGTGATTTAACTTCATCTACCAGACCGGCAAGAATCATCTTTTTGACTCTCTTGTTAATTCGGCTGGCGGTTTCGGTTCGTTCCCTTCGCAGACCGATTATCGTCCAATTATCTATAAGGTTCGGTTCGGCTTGCTCGCTGTGTGTTTCCCATTGTTTTTGAAAGCTTGATATAGGTTTGCCGGTAATTGTGTAAACTTCCAGGGCGCGGATTATACGTTTGGAATCATTGGGATCGATTCGCTCGGCGGCCACCGGATCAATTGCGGCCAATTCTCGATACAATTCCATCAGACCTTCAATACCCTGGCGCTGCTTTAACTGCTCACGCACCTGCGGATCGGCTGCCGGCCCCTCGAAAAGACCGTAAAGCAGGGCCTTGATATATAATGCCGTTCCGCCGACCGCGATTATTCTTTTGCCGCTTTTTTTTATCCGGCTTATCGCCTGCAGGGCCTCTTCATGAAACGCCCCGACGCTGAAGGAATCGCTCGGTTCAATAATATCGATTAAATGATATCGAACCTGCCGGCGATCCTGTATCGACGGTTTCGCCGTACCGATATCCATTCGCCGATACACCTTCATCGAGTCGATGCTGATAATTTCGGCATCCAGGGATTTGGCTAACTCGAAAGCCAGCCGGCCTTTGCCGGATGCGGTTACTCCAAGTATTAAAATCATTTTTATTTTGCTATTTACTCCTTATTATTTATAGTCTCTAATATGCAAGCAGAAGTTGCACAATGAAACTGAGCTATCTGGCCCCGTGAGATATGCCGGAAGCCGCGGCTCACGGGGTAAAATATGTATTATATTCTTTTTCTTTGAATTATGCAAAAGTTTGGAATCGAACTGATTATAAACAACGATTAGCCGGGAAATACAATATGCAGGAAATAGATTTCAACACCCGAATCCGAAGGAAAGCACAAGCCGTAAATTTTGCCCTGAAACGAATACTGGATTTTCAGGAAACTAACCAGGAGCTGAAAGAGGTACTCGGTTACGCTCTTAACACGCCCGGCAAGCGTGTTCGCGCCGTACTGGTTTTATGGTGCCACGAGTTGCTCAAGGGGCAGGTCGATCACAACGCGGAGATGGCATCGGCGGCAATCGAGCTTGTGCATACGTATTCACTCATTCACGACGACCTGCCGGCAATGGACGACGACGACATGCGACGCGGAGTTCCAACCTGTCACCGAGTATTCGACGAAGGTGCGGCTATTCTCGCCGGCGATGCTCTGCTGACGCTTGCCTTTGAAGTCCTGGCGCGAGAGATCGATCCGCCGGCAATGGCGCTGAAGCTCATCGGCCTGCTGGCGCACGAAGCCGGACCGACAGGGATGATCGGCGGGCAGATGGCGGACCTCAGAGCGGAAAAAACCGAATGCGACAAAAAGACCCTCGAATATATTCATACAAACAAAACCGCCAAGATGTTCCGATGTGCCGCGGCAATGGGTGCTATCTGCGGCGGCGCGAGTAAAAAACAGTATGAAAGCTTAAGTGAATACGGGATGAAAATCGGTTTGTGTTTCCAGATTACCGACGATATTCTCGATATCAGCTCATCGAGCGAGGAGTTAGGCAAAACCGCCGGCAAGGATGTCGTTGCCGTCAAGTGTACATATCCGGCGGTAGTCGGTATGAAAAAGGCACAGGAGATTCAGAAGAATCTGACCGAAGAGGCGATTGCCGCTCTGAAACAATTCGGTAAAAAAGCGGACACGCTCCGGCAGTTGGCTTATTCACTGCTCGAAAGAACAAAATAGTTCTCAAAAATAAATACAAATAAAAAAACTCAAAAAAAACATCACTGGTTCGGCCTTTAATTTTTCAGAATTCGTTGTCTATAAACATACATTTCAACAAAAAGCCGCATATCAATATTGAAATGCAGGTTTTTTATATCTGTAATAATTGCCGCAGATATCCCAACGAACATATCGGGCTTTATGCATCTAAAGAAAGAGACCTTTTTTCATGCTGATAAATGACCTTTCCTTACAAAAATCGGCAGATAATCACACAAAAAAACGCCCTGAAAATCCTGATTTGCATTAAGGAAAAAGTCAAACCGCTGTCGATAAAGTAAACTGGTTCTTTTTTTGGGGGACCAGACTATGAAAGTACATAATTTTCAAATCGAAGTTATGTGGCTGTTTCTCGCCGTATCGTTCTCCGACAGGAGTCTTCTGGACTGCGAGTCTGCATTCCGGGCAACGAACGGATTCGAGCAAAGAACGATAAGGTTCAACAGCATACAAAAAGAACCATATTCATCATTTCGGGTCAGGCCGCCGCCTTGATTCCAATAGTGCCTCATAAAACTGTATTATAACGGGATTCAATCACACTAATTAACGGGCCATCCTTACAGTCCTGTAATGGGACGCCTAACGGCGGGACGGCCTTTTTTATTGCTGTTTACAGTACAGCCGGCCAGGTGACTCGCCTCCAATAATATTGAATAACAACGGCAGAAGTCCCTGTCAGCCCTGCGTTTTATATGTTTTTATGCTAATATTTGTAAAAATAGGCAACTAATACCTGCATTTCGAGAACATTTCTGATATAATGAGTTATATAATGACAGATTTTTGTTTTGCCGAGCAGTTAAGGATTCTAAGAGCCTATTAACAATCGAAAACACCAGCGACAGGAGAAGTGATGGTTAAAAAAGCTATAAAATTTTTAATCCCCACATTTATATTACTGTTTATTATTTCCGTCGAAACAGCCGTCTTCGGATTTTCGGCAACGACAGAGGCAACTACGCCGTACGGCTTCATGCGGCAGTTGAATCCGTCATCCCGCAGGTCGCCGCTTATTATCTCGGAAATTATGTATCATCCGAGTGACAGGTCGGATGATAAAGACCTCGAATTCGTCGAATTATTCAACACCGAACCGGTTGACTGGGACATCAGTGGATTCCGTCTGGAAGGCCAGGTCGATTATACGTTTGAAGAAGGCTCTATCCTTCCAGGAAGGTCCTTCCTCGTTGTTGCAGCAGAACCGGCATCTATCGAAAACGAATACGGCCTAACCGACGTGTACGGACCTTACGAAGGAAAACTCAACAACGGCGGCGGCACACTTCGCCTGATCAACAAACGCGGCGGAGTTTTACTTGAAATCGAATACGACGACAGTTATCCCTGGCCCGAGTCGGCGGACGGCCTCGGCCATTCGGTCGTAATGACAAAACCGGACTTCGGCGAAAACAATCCCTCGGCGTGGCAGGCAAGCGCAGAACGCGGCGGAAATCCCGGCACGATAAATACCGACGGCGCTCCGTATATCTGCATTAATGAAATATTGGCGAATCCCGGCAACGGCCGGACAGCATTCATCGAACTGTATAATTGCTCCGCCGAAGCGGTTGACATTTCAGGATATTATCTCAGTGACACTCCGGACGAGCTGAAATTCAGCATCCCGGATTCCACAATAATCCCTTCGGGCGGTTATGTATTCTTTTCCGCTTCCGAGCTCTCGGACGAGATGTCTCTTAGCCCGAACGGCGAACAGATATATCTGCTCTCGGCGGACCAGCAATGCGTGCTCGATGCAGTAACATATACTCTTGAAGAACCGGGAATATCTCTCGGCCACTTCCCCAACGGGACATATGGTATTCGGGCTCTTGCCGTCCCCACCCCTGGTTATGCCAATTCCGCGTTATATGACAGGGACATAATCATAAACGAAATCATGTATCATCCCATCTCCGAAAACGGTTCGGACGAATATGTGGAGTTATATAATAAAGGCACCGAATCGATCGATCTCGGCGGCTGGAAACTGTCTTCGGGAATCCGTTACACGATACCCAACGGGACGGAAATCGCCGCCGGCGGTTATCTCGTTATTGCGGCCGACGCCGAGCGTCTCATCAATCGCTATCCAAACCTTACTGCAGCAAATACCGTGGGCCCCTTCGAAGGAAGCCTCGACAACCGCGGCGAAAAATTGATTTTGTCAAAACCGTTATTTAATACGCCGACGAACGACGAGTTTATCATAGTCGATGAATTAATATACGGCGACGGCGGCGACTGGGGCAAATGGGCCGACGGCGGCGGCGGCAGTCTCGAGCTTAAAGACCCCCACAGTGACAACAGCAGGCCCGACAACTGGGCGTCAAGCGATGATACCGACGAGGCGCCGTGGACAACATTCAGCCAAACAGGAATTCTCGATCATGGTTCGGGCACATGTGACGAAGTAGAGATTATGATGCTGGATAACGGTGAATGCATTATCGACGACATAGTCGTAAGAAAGCTCGGCGAATCGAACAACAGAGTCAGCAACGGCAATTTCGAGTCGGGTGACAGCGGATGGACCATCGAAGGCAACCATTCCGGCTCAACAGTCGAAAACAGCGGCGGCTACAACAATTCAAAAGGCATGCGCATAATTGCAACCGGCGACGGTGACAACCTGCCCAACTGCCTCAGGAAAAGCCTTACATCAAGACTTAGTAACAACGAAACGGCAATTATCAGCGCAAGAGCACGATGGCTGCGAGGCAACAGAAATGTGCTAATCCGTCTGCACGGCAATTATATGGAAGCAGTCGGAACGCTCGATGTTCCCGTAACACTCGGAACTCCGGGGGAGCGAAACAGCACATATATAGAAAATACCGGACCTGTAATCGAAAACACCGCCCATTCGCCGGTCTTGCCCGAATCGTCTCAGACAATTATAATCACCGCCCGAGTACACGACCCGGACCTCATCGACAGCGTGACATTATATTACCGTATCGACCCAAGTACTTCATATACTTCCAGGGCAATGAACGATACCGGCTCATACGGAGATGAAGTTGCCGGCGACGGCATATACACCGGTAACATTTCCGGCAGAGTTTCCGGAACCATGATAGCGTTTTACGTGCAGGCCGAAGATAGTGCCGCATCCCCGGCCGTCAGTCGCTTCCCCGAAGGTGCTCCCGATAAAGAAGCGCTTATTCTGGTCGGCGATTCACTGGCTCCGGGTGTTTTCGGCAGTTATAAAATGTGGGTCAATTCCGCCAACGGCGACTACTGGTCAAATTCTCCGAAAATGAGCAACGAAATGATCGACGGCACATTCGTTTACGGCGATTTCAGGAGCATCTATAACGCCGGAATACGAATGCGCGGCAGCGGCTGGATCCGCTCACGCTTCGGCGATCCTTTTACATGGGTAGCATCTTATGTCGTCAAAGTCGATAAGGCCGACCGCGTTATGGGCGCCACGTCACTCAACCTGGACAACCTCAAACAATCGGACGTTTGGGGACGCGGCGTGCTCGATCCGACGTTCCTATACGAGCGAATGTCGTTCTGGATAGGAGAACGTCTCGGCGTCGAAACCTGCTACCAGAGATTTATCCTGCTGTATCTCAACGGTGCAAAAAAAGGTGTCGTTTTCACCGATACCCAGCAACCAAACGGAGATTACCTGCGATGCTGGTTCCCCAATGATGACGACGGCCATCTATTCGAGGCGGATGACTGGTTCGAGTACGACAATGGTAACCCGTCCTCCAAGGCAAGGGCCACACTCGAGCAATTCACCACGTTAGGCGGTGTTCTAAAACAGGCACGCTACCGCTGGAACTGGGAAAAGAAAGTCGCCCATGCGACAGACGACGATTATACGCCTCTCTTCGAGCTTGTCGACGTGATGAACAGCAGCAGCAATTATTATCAAAATGTCGATGAGCTTGTTGACTGGGATCAGTGGATGCGGGGATTCGCCGTTCGTCGCGGCGCCGCCGCAGACCGTGACGGCTACGGCTACGAGGCCGGCAAAAATGCTTATATTTACAAAGGGCATAACACAAAATGGAAATATCTCCTGTGGGACCTGGACCTTGGTTTTGGCATCGAACGCAATTATAACGCCGGGCTTTTTTCTGAAATCAACGATCCCGTCCTGAAAAATAAATTCTTCGAGGAGCCGGCATTCGAAAGGGCTTACTGGCGCGCTTTGCAGGATTTGGTGGACGGCCCGATGGCGGCGGAAAATTTCGATCCCGTCGCAGATGCATACTACGATGCTTTCCATGACAACGGCATTAATACGGCCGATCCCGAACCGGCAAAAAGATGGGTAAGAAACCGCCGCGGATATATAGTGAGTCAACTGAATTCGGTTGCAAGTGATTTCGAGATCACAACCAATAATGGTAATAATTTTTCTACCGGAACTTCACCTTATGCCATCCAGGGTATGGCTCCGGTTAAAATCGATGCCATTACAGTCAACGGCCTGGAATATCCGGCAACCTGGCTAAATGTTAAGAAATGGATTATCGACGTGCCGCTTCAATCAGGACAGAATTCTCTGGTATTCCAGGGATACGACAGCGAAGGTCGTGAACTTTCCGGCATGAATGATTCGATTACCATCACTTACACCGGACAGTAATCTGGTTATTCTTTTTCAGTTTGTTTCCTGGGCTCTAAAGTAGTATGTCCGGTCAACTTCTTGAGTATCTCGCTCGCCACAGGCGGACATCCGGGTACATAGGGCTTATCCTGCCGGCATTGAGCCGTACAATTTCCGATACAAAGCGTTTTTTCCGGCAGGTCCGTATTGCCTTTTCCAATTGCGATATCCAAATGTCCCTTATCCGGCAAATAGTCGAAAATACGGTCTGCGAATTCTTTCAAAAATAACAACAGCGTGGACTGACAGGCACTGCACGAATTGTTGTCCCAGACTGTAATTTTAGGAAACTTGATGGACAGATTCTGCGGCGGCTTCGCAAAGCAGCAGCTCCAGTCCTGCCAGTTTTCAGAACTGACATTTATCCGGTTCAAATCTATCACACCCAGGTTACGCTCTGCCCCCATACGCAGGTGAGGAACATCTTCCGCCCGAGTTCCCATCAATCGGCAGGCCACTGCGTCCGCGGCAAATCCATCGGCACCGACAACCACACAATCAAGCCGTTTCGGCTCGCCGGCACCCGGGCCGAGACCTTCCATCCCGACCGTCCCGTCGATAATCGCCAGATGCGGACGCAACACCGAGGCCATATCCACAATAGCAACATTGATGGGTTTTTCGTCGCTGCCTTCAATGGGTGCGAGCATGTGCAATTTCACCTTGCTCCGCCGCCACAAGCAGCCTTTCATGTTCTTTACCGACAAAGTCACGTCCGTGTGCATGTGCATCTTCATGACGGGTATCGATACTATGATATCGAACTCCGGCACATCGGCGCATAGTTGTAACTTATGCAGCACCCGTCCGTCCGGTATTTCCATCTCGATAAACGGCCTTACATCCATATCTATAAGCGGACAGTTCCGTTTCTTAGCCTCGGCGGCGATACCCGTAGCATCGAAGGCTTCGGTCGCTTTAACGCCGGTAATAGGGCTTTCTCCAACAGCGACATCTGCCCCTGCTTCGCGAAATGCATCGATAGCCGCCGCGACGACTTCCGGGTGTGTGGTAATGCCGCTGCACGGCTGTGCTACACGTCCTGCGTTGGGCTTGAGCAGGACCCGCCTGCCGCGCGCGGCCTCCAATGGGATAGATTTCAGGGCCCAAACCGTATTCTGGTACGGCCCCCGGCCATGCGCCACTGTTACCTCGGAACAAGATTGTATATTAAAGAAAGGATTATCAATATCCATCGAAGACCAAACTCTATAACCTTAAACCGTCAATTCTGTTATCATAACCAAATCTACGAGAATTTCCAATTAATTTATCTAAGGAATCATATCATCGAAGCTTATAAACATAAAGCACGGCAAGACGGCGGAAATTTCGAAGCCATGAAAACATTTGCTCGATTTGGCTATCGACGGCATGAATAATTCGATTACCATCAAATATATCGGATAATAAGCCCCCTCCTGCTTTGTTGCTTAATTCTGCAATTGAGACCTAAAAAACAGGAGGATAATTGACAATTCATGTCATACTTAGTATAATTTCAATAATTGCTATTCAGATTGCAATAGGGATTAAAACAACAAAAAAAATTGGAGGTATCATTATGAAAAAAGCACTTCTAACAACTTTGGCTCTGGTTTTTGTCTGTTCGGTCATGCTATATGCCGGCGGACCAAACGGCCCTAAAGGTCCAAAAGGACCAAATTGCACGCAAATCGAGGGTGTTATTGTAACCATTGATTCAGACAGTCAATTTACTCTCAATGATGGGACAGTCGTACAGGTTACAGACGACACAATCATTCTTCAGAAACAAGTTCCGATTACTTTCAACGATTTAACCGTTGGAATAACAGTCAAAGTATGCGGACAAATGGACGGTGATATCCTTATCGCCTGTAAAATTTGCGTCAAATGTGACGGCAAGTAAGCTCTTCACCTGTCTGTACTAACTTTATATGTTCAAAAAAAGCCCCATCTTCTTTGTATAAGATGGGGCAATTTTCTACCGAAGTCGCCTTTTTAATTGCGAAATACCCGCATCGGCGAATCTTCGCCTTTCTTCGAGCAACGCCGAAGCCTGCCCACCGGCAGGCAATGGCGAAGGCGTTGCAGTGGTCTTTTTAGTAATATCTTTTGTAGCTGTGTTATTAGTAGTTGCGCATTTATGCTTAAATCGAATCACAGATTTGACGCAGTCACTTACGCATTTTAGAGTATGGTCTTGCTTATTATTGCAGAGGTTCTTAGAGGAAGATTTTGCAATTTCACGGTAACGATAGAACAACTCAACCGATTCACTGACTTGCGGATGAGATCCCGCTATTTTCCGAGGCTATCAATAATCTTTAAATTTCTTCATCCACTCGGGCCAGTCATTTGCCGTCACACCACCGGCACGAGTCCACGGGCCGGCTCGGTCATAACCCCTGTGCCAATTCAATGTCCACAGCTCTTTTAAGCCTACAGGACGTACGGTAAAGTCAAAGAACGTGACATTGATTTGACCATTATGTCGATCAAGACAATATCGTTGCATCCCGTCTTCGTCGGGAATGTTCGTTCCAACCATAATAGGTTCGGATCGCGGAGCATTAATGGACCGTGCCCATCCCGTCCAAAACATCGCATCCATAAAAAGCGGAATGTAGGGAGCCCCTTTGACATCAGGTGTCTTCCAATGCTGGTCCACAGTCGCGAATCCCATCAACGTCATCTTGGTATCATAGCAATAGCCGTTAATACCATAGCTGCCGTAAGTACCGACTTCACGACCTCCACCCGCATCATTAGCAGGGACTTCCCAGGCCGTAAAAGTCGAACCCCACCAGCTCAAAGCATCCATTCCCGTGGCGGTACTCGATTTCTTGACCAGAGGACAAAGCTTGAGATCTTTTTCATCGCTATACAACTCACGTAAAGAATACATCCAGCGCCCCTGCCCTGAGCTGTCCGGAGCGCTACGATCGGGCATCTTGCGATCATTGCCATCACAATACATATTGAATATAGTCCCCCATTGTTTTAAATAGGATTGACACATCACCGCCTTTGCCTGTTTACTCACACTCTGCAGGGCCGGCATTAATATGCCCATTAACAATGCAATAATGGCTATAACAACCAATAATTCTATTAACGTAAAACCTTTCTTCTTATACATACCCGTTCCTTTGCCTTATTTCTATATTTGCTATTGTTATATTGAAAAATCTAATTTCAACAAATTACAAATAAATACCGTTACATTACGACATAACATCAGCCCATTCTTATGAGCCGGTTGCTTTATATGGGCTGTTAAAAATTCGTTGGAAAAAAAATTGCTTAATAAGAACCTTTTTATCTGCCCGGAACAACACACTAAATACCAAATAATTTACAGGTGATATTGTGCCTGTAAGACTCATAAAAACAGTCCTGTACCTTCGTGTTATTATACATTAGTAAAGGTTGTTTTTCAATAATTTTTTTAAGTTTGCTCTATATATTGTGTTAGGGCAAAATCATCGAAAACATACGACTGTTTCCCGCCGTATCGTTCTGTGATATTCAAATCCGGCCGCCGGTTTTATAGGCTGCGAGGGATTTGAGATTGATCAGCCTGCTTTGAATCTTATTCTCTCAGCCGGTTTTTCGCCGGGTCATTTTTCTGCCGAAGCGACCGGTGAAGCGCGAAATACCGGCGGCGGCGGAATTCCGCCGAACCTTCTTAATGTATCTTAAAAGGTATTTTGCCGGTAATTTGAGGTTCTCGTGCAGATGGAGCGAAAAAACAGCAACATTTAGTGGCAGTCGGGATGATAAGTTGATATAATTCTAAAAGTTACTTAAAGTGACTGATTTATAATATAATATCGTCGTAAGCATATATGTAACAATTAGTTATCGCAAGTTGTCATTCCTGCGAAAGCAGGAATCCACAATTGCCATATTATAAATGGATATCCGCTCTGCCGTAAGGCATTGCCAAGCCAACGCGGGTATGACAGGAAGAATCGGTCAGTTTGAGTAAGTTAAAAAAATTTCGAATATATTTATTTGGTTTTTACCCCCTTGGAAAACGGCAAAAACGGGGATACAAACCGATGCTAAGAGTCGTTCATGAGTGAATTATTGGATAAGGTCAACAGCCCCGCCGATATCCAGAGGCTTTCTGTTCCCCAATTGACAGAGCTGGCCGGTGAAATCCGAAATTTCATCCTGAACTCTGTCAGCAAGACCGGCGGGCATTTAGCCAGCAATCTCGGCGTGGTGGAACTGACGCTTGCGTTGCACTGCGTTTTCAATTTCAAATCAGACAAACTGCTGTGGGATGTCGGTCATCAATGTTACACCCATAAAATAATCACCGGAAGAAAAGATAAATTCGCCAATCTCCGCCACGTAGGCGGTATAAGCGGTTTTCCGAATCCTGCCGAGAGCGAATACGACCAGTTCGCCGTGGGACACGCCGGAACGGCAATCGCAACCGCCATTGGGATGGCACTCGGCAATTATCATCAAAATCAGGATGACAAAATCGTCGCTGTTGTCGGTGACGCAAGCATAGTAAACGGCACTTCGTTCGAGGCGCTCAACAACCTCGGCTTGATTAAGCGGCAGTTGCTTATCGTCCTGAATGACAACTCGATGGCAATAGACGCAACGGTCGGGGCTATGGCGAAATATTTTTCCCGGGTCCGTTTGTCACAGACCTACGAAGATTTGCGAAAAACCACCAACAATATCCTCGAACATATGCCTGTTATCGGCAAAAGCGTCGAGGAAGCACTCGAGCGAATCAAACGAAGCATCAGAATGGTTCTGCCGGCGTCGCAAATGTTCGAAAGTCTTCATATCCCGTATTTCGGCCCGGTTGACGGTCACGATATAGGCTCTCTGATACAATTGTTCGAGGCACTTGCGGAGCTGAATCATCCGGCAATTCTCCATGTTTACACCAAAAAGGGCAAAGGCTTCCAGCCGGCCGATAAAGGCCCGACGAAATTTCATTCTACCGGCCCGTTCAAAATCAACGGTGAGACCGTCGAAACGACATCGTCGCCGGGCAAGCGAACCTTTACCAAATCGTTCGGCGAATATCTGACAGCATTAGCCGAGAAGGACAAAAGAATCATCGCCTTGACATCGGCTATGTGTGACGGTACGGGCCTGATGCATTTCCGCGAAAAATTTGCCGAGAGATTTTACGATGTCGGTATCGCCGAAGGAGCAGCCGTCGATGTTGCCGCCGGTCTCGCAAGGGACGGCCTGCGGCCGTTTGTCTGCATTTATTCGACCTTCCTGCAAAGAAGTTTCGACCAGATTTTTCAGGAAGTGGCACTGCAAAATCTGCCGGTTGTCTTCTGCATCGACCGAGCCGGTTTTGTCGGCCCGGACGGCCCGACGCATCACGGGCTGATGGATATCGGTTTTATGCGAATGATGCCGAATATGGTTCTGACCGCTCCCGCCAACGACATCGAGATGAAACTCGCCCTGGAATTTGCTCTGGGCCACGAAGGCCCGGTAGTCATCAGGTATCCGAAAGACTTTGTTCCGCCGGACTCTTTTATAAAAGCCACAAACAAACGCCCGTACAAGTTAGGCACAAGTGTAACCGTGAAACGCTCGAAAAACTCCCGAATTGTAATCGTCGGCTACGGCAGTATTTTGACGGAAGCTATCAAAGCGGCGGAAATACTGGCTCGGGAAAAGATTCCCGTTGACGTAATTAATGGGCGGTTCGCCGCTCCGGTCGATCCAAAAATACTCTCCCCGCTGAAACAGGGAAAAAGTATTATAACCGTCGAGGATCATAACGTAGCCTGCGGATTCGGCTCGGCCGTGATCGAGATGGCTGCGGCAAAAAATTACCCACTCGGACATATCCGACTGCTTGGCGCTCCTAAAACATTTGTAGGACACGATTCCCGAGACGCTCAACTTTTGCAAACCGGCATAAATGCCGATAGAATAGCTATTGCCGCCAAAGAGATGCTCGCAAAGAAAACTCGTAAATAAGGTTTTTATTATCACAAAAGGATATAGCGATGGAATCTCCACCCAAATTAGTGATTTTTGGCGATCCGCTAAAACGGGGAGTGAACGAGGCAATCGAGCAGTTCCTGTGCTTCGCCAAAGGCAAGGCCGATATCATCGGCAATTATACCGTTGATTTACTGGATTTTTCTATCGCAGAATGCTCCGGGCACAAACCGGCCAGGTCGAGACGCCAACCGGAGGACGGCGAATATGTCAAAATAAAAAACATTCTCAAAGAATGCGATTACGCGGTTGTGTTCGGCGGTGACGGCAGTATTATCGCTACGGCAAGAGCCGTCAGTGAAGCGAATCTGCCGGTTATAGGGGTCAATGTCGGAAAACTCGGCTTCCTGGCGGAATTCAGTGTTGATGAGCTTGTTAATTTCTTCCCTCACCTGGCAAAAGGTACGGCGCCGATAGACAGGCGAATGATGCTCAAATGCAGTGTTCTCGACTCTGCTAAAGGACAAAAGCAGGCGGTGAAATTCTGCTCCGCGGCTATTAACGATATTTTTATCACCGCAGGCCCGCCCTTTAGAATGATCGAGCTAAAAATCCTCGTAAACGGCCAGCCGCTCGCCGGTTGTGTCAGCGATGGATTGATTATTTCAACTCCCACCGGCTCAACAGCCTATAATCTCTCCGCCGGCGGCCCTATCGTCTCGCCGAAAATGGATGCGATAGCAATCACGCCGATTTGCCCTCATTCGCTCAGTTTTCGCCCTATCGTCATAAACGCCGACAGTACGATTGAAGTACTCGGTGTAAGACTCAACAAAGGCACAACAATTTCCATCGACGGCCAAATCTCACTCGGACTTGCCACAGACGATGTTATCAGGGTCCAGAGGCAGGAAACAGTCTTTTTAATCGTAAATAATCCGCTCCGAAGCCAATGGGATACCTTGGCCACCAAGTTAAGCTGGGCGGAAAAACCAAAATATAAAAGAACTTAGAATCCCCTATCTATATCATATCGCGCCACACTACAGACAAGCCTGATATACATATATGAATCTCCATGCCTGAACAGGCAAAATAAGCACGAATTAGCTTATTTACCGGACGTAAGGAGATTATTCTTCAGGAGAAATTTTTAAAACGGCGGCTTTAAGTACGAACCGGGAATAACCGATTAAGACAGGAAAGACAGGTATACAATATTATGAAAAGACGGCTGTATATTATACTTTTAGCGTTTTTATTTGCATTTGATACGCCCATCGGACGAGCGGTGCAAAATCCTTCCACGACAAATCCCGCCGGTTATACAACCGTGCCGCAAAGCTACATCAGAAGCAGCCTTGTCAATACGTCTAATCCCGTCAATCTCAACGGCAACCAAATCGTGACGGGAAACGTCCGCCGCGGCATGTCTTTTCGCGGGAATGTGCCGTATCAATCGACATCGAGTTTCAGCTCGACCCTCGGCTCGGCGTCGCTGAATTCTTTCATGCGAGACTCGGCAGGCTCGGAGGATATAGGCAATTATTCTTCATCGGTCGGCTCCGCCGGCGCGAACTATCAGTCCTACCAACTGCCGTCATCGACTGTCACAACAATGTCACAGGTTAATCCGAAAACCTCGATCCGGGCGAATACAACTGCCAACAACAATACGCAGTACGTCTCAGGCTCGAATACTTATCAAAACCTGCCGAATGCTTCAAACTGGAATAATTCAGCCCGGCCCCCCGTCACCTGGCAGTTATATAATCCCGGCTCTGCAACCGCACAAACTCAATACGAAAGTTCGGCCACAATGACTCCGCGTACGAACGAACAGCGTACGCCCAATCAAAACATACAATACCAGTCGAACAATATGCTGAGCTCCCAACAATATAACCAGCAGCAGTCCGCAAATGTAAACACAAGCGGCAATCTTTGGAATAATTCTCAATACACAGATAACCAGTCGGCTATACCGCAGCAAAACCAATCATTGACGGGTCTTCAGAATACTACGAATCAAACCAGCCAACCGCCGCAAACATCCGTCATGAATCAAGCGACTTCAACCGGAGAGCAAAATCTAATGACTTCCTACCGGCCCGGCAATCTTGAGCAATCTCTGCCGGTGACCAATTATACTCGGAGCCAATACGAAACCGACCCGGCTATAACCAACATTCAGAAATATCAGGCCCAAAGCGGCGGGAATCCAAACGCAAATCAAAACGTCGAGACTTCCGAGGCCATCGAACGAATACAGAAACAGCTCGACGATTTAATCAAGTCCATAGACTATCGTTTGGAAAATCCGACTGATTATACATCGCAATACACAACGACCGTGCAGGACATTTCGACACCGAGCCAGACAGATACGTCCTACAGACCCGGCCAGGCCACTCGGGACTTTTCAGGCCAATCCGGCAGTAATTTACAAAACCCTGCAGCACTCCCCGGCGTCTCGGAACCTCAAATTCCACGTTCCAACTATGCTTCCATCTTAGACAGACCGACTCAGGGGCCGGCACAAACGCCGCAGTCCGAAATATCCGACCGGGCAAAAAGCATAATGGGCGAGTATGACAGCTACGAATCTTTTTCGCAGTCGAAATACCAACAGCTCTATCGAGCGGCGGAAGGTCATCTGAACATCGGCAGATTTCATCAGGCGGCGGATGCTTTCACCTTAGCGGCGATATATAAGCCGGACGACCCGGCCTGCTACGGCGGAAGAGGACACGCACTTTTTGCCGCAGGCGAATATGTCAGCAGTGCCCTGTGTATTATCAGGGCGATAGAAATCGATCCGCAATACATCGCTAATAAAATCGACTTCGTGGAATTACTGGGCGATACCGAGCTTCTTAACAACAGAATCGCGGAGCTCCAGAAGTGGCTGCACAAAAGCAACGCCCCGGGACTGGGCTTCCTTTTATGTTATGTGTATTACCAAACCGGTAACCTCGATAAAGCAAATCAGCTCATAGATGTTGTTTGCCGGGAGATGCCGCAGTCGCGGGCAGCAACGACGTTGAAAACAGCGATAGATTTTAAGCTCAAAGTCCGGCAATAAATCCGCCGAAATTACGCCGGTAACCCACCCGTAAACACTTTCGGCTATATCCTTCATTTGTTCAGTTCGAGTAACTAAAAAAAGCCGCCGCGTTTATTTTCTCATAACTTATATCATCTTCCTTCTTCGCAGCATTCCCGTTAAAGCCGTACCGATACAGACAAGTAGCACCGCACCGGGTGCCGGCACATATGAATCAGGCACTAAAATATGATTCTGCAACGAGCCGTTCGACGGCATACCAAAAGGATCGTAGTCTCCGAGAGTAAAACCGGAATTATACAGAGCGCACCATCCACCGCCGGGCATTTTGCCGTCTTTCGAATAAAAATCGCCCCAGACAGGCATGCGGTCCGAATCGAAACTAACCGTGACATCTGTTGCATCCAGTGCCGCATCGAACTTTATTCCCCATATAGCTTCGGGCATATAAGGTGTGCTGCCTCCGGGATTAAAGTTTTGAACCTCAATCGAATCTATCCAGCCCGCCGGATCGCTCGAAGCAGAAAAAAGATTGGCCATTGTAAACGGATTGTCACCGTTCGAAGCCTCGATTATTATATGGCTGATGTCCTTGTGCGGCACGGTAAGTGTATAACTATAATGCCATTTGCCGGGAGTCGTTGTGTCATCCACAATCCAGCTAAACAAGGTAGACGGGCAATCCCATGCACCATAAGCCGTCAGACCTCCGTCGGCGACGGACAGGCTGCCCGTATATGTTGTAGATATGCCGAAACAGATACCTGTTAAAAGCATTATTAGTATTAACGTAATTCCTCCGCGTTTAATAGAAGTACAAATTTCCATACCCAACTCCTTTCGGTTCGATAATCCTTAATATTTTTGCCTGTCGTGACTGCTACTGTCACGAACACTTTTTCCAAAGGCTTAGAACATCAGCGCAAAACATCCATATTCCCTTATCGCATCGCAATCAGATCGGATGCGCAAACAGCGAAGCTCATGAATATAAATATCTGCGGCCGAAGTTTCTTGCTGTAAAAAGAATCCCGCATTAAATAGAAGTGCAAATTTTCATACCCAACTCCTTTCAGTTCGTCAATCCTTTTACTAATTATTGTGAAGTACCACTTCACAAAAACCTTCGCCACACAGGCAAGGCCTTTTATACGAAATATCCGTTATTTCTGAGATTCAATATATATGTGCAAAAAGTAAAGTCAATAAAAATTTATCATTTTTTAATATAATAGAATATAAAACGATAATCCGTTTTAATTCATCGACTCCAGGTGCAAAGTCCGGCAATAAACCCACTGAAATTTCGCCTGATCTGTGCTTTCTTCTCTCACACTTCGTACTTTTCTTTCCCCCTTCACCCATCACCCTTCAACTTTCACCCTTCTTGCCTCGCCCCACGCCAAAGACTTTAGACTAAACACTAAAAACAAAAACCAAAAAACTAATTGAGACAAACAAACACCGTTCTATAAATATCAATTTGTTTTATTCTGATTTGCTTCAACATCTTCTTCTTGTGAAGCCCTTGATTTTTTTATTCCCCATATAGATAGAGCAACTTCTTCGAGCTTTTTCATAAAATTGTCAACGTTGTATCCCGCAATAAATGCAATAGCAAGGTAGCCATAAGAAATATGATCCGGATTAATTGTTGCATCTAAAACCAACAATCCTGCCTTCATGAAGATAAAGCTTACAAGTCCACTTATAGCACTTGTAACCGGTCTTAAATAATACCAGACTTCCCATTTTATGTCCCAGTCATCCTTTACGCATTTATGCCTAAATACTGCTCTTAGGCAATACATTAGACCACCTATTATGCCCATAATCGTACATTGTGCCCAAAGAAGATTTCCCAAATACCATGCAGGCAATTCCACAAAATGCTGCCATACCATAAGAAACATACTAGCTATAATCCATGCTATGAAATATATAATTATTTTCTTCATGATATATCTCCTTTGACTTAATCTTCGATAAAATGATTAAATTCATTGCAATTAAAAAACTAGCGAGTAAGTATTTATTTCTCAGTTATGACGTGTGCATCAATTTCATTGCCATTCGTTATAACCAAGATTGCAGGTAAACCAAATTCAATCAATCTTTTTGCCATTTCTTTTGATGTTGCCAAATCAATTGCACTCATTACTGTACTTCCTTTTGGATGCGAGTGCCATTCTCCAAGATAAACTTCTTGGGAGCCAGTATCTCTTAAGTTATTATCCAATTTAATTCGCAATCCTTCCCTACCTCGTACACAATAATTCTCTCCAGCATCACTGTCTGTCGGTCCACGCCATGAAGTGGTTATAAACGCAATTTTACGTGCTCGATTAATCGTTCCAAGCAAGATCCCGCATGCTTCACAACCATCTTTTTCCAAACATGTCTCTTTTATTATTTTTTCAACGTTTGCCGAAAGATATATAAACCAACCAGATCGCTCAAAAACAGTTGGTTCTTTCACATTTAACCAAATTGACTTAGTATTCCAAGACAGACCTTCTTTATAAACTTCAAAGACGCCTATCCGACCTATGTCTCTTAGAGTTTCGGTTTCTTGTATTAAGCCTGCAATATTTTGACCGGCCCATCCCCCAGCTAAAGAAATAAGTGACCAAGGAACTTTACTTGAAACAATTCTGCAACCGCCGCCTGGCTCAATAACGTCTTTGCTAGAAAGAAGCCATTTTTTGACGCCCGAATTTGCTTGATGCATTCCTATGAGCTCTGCCTCAAGATAATTCCCATTTATATATTTCTTGAAACTATCTATCAAAAGGAAAGCTACCTCACCCTTGGCTCCCATAAAACCTGTTACGACTGGAACCTTCATGTATCCTTGGTGGCGACATTCTCCCAATGAAACTTGTACCGCCCTTGATGTGCTGAGATCGAGCACAAATTTGCAATTATTCAATTCATCAAGTACGTGTCTTTCTATAGGAAAGAGTTTATGAGGATATACAGTGGCAGTTTCGTTGTCATACAAGTCATTAAGATACGCTGCCATACCTTCCGCTTTTTTAAATCCTAATTCGGAATTTCGCAATTGATGGCGTGCCAAATTATGAGGCGATAGGATATCATTATCAACAATAAATACCTTACACAAACCTCCACGAACAAGCTGGTCTATTATAGTCGATCCCAACGCCCCAGCGCCTATAATAGCAACTCGTTTGTCACATCCTTTTTCCCATCCGCTTGTCATTCGAGCAAGTTCCATTGTGAATCGGGAACGAACTGGCAAACAGTTAACAGACCATATTTTATCTGGTGATATTTTCATTTTTTTTTCTTGCTTTGTTGCGCCAACAAGAACGCCCTTATTTGTTTTTTTCCTTATAAACAAGCAACCAATCCATTCATTTGCATTCTCTTTTCCAGAAATAGATTTTGGTCGCTTAACACCAAATATTATTAAAAAGATGGCTGTTTGAGAATCTTTACTGAAAGGTTCTATTATATGGGATACATCACACCCAATATCCTTTCCGAGTTCTACCACGTCTATCACTTTTGAAGGTATAGTATCCCAAACCTTCTGTGATATTTTAGGTTGATAAAAAACATCTACAACAATTTCATCATATTTATCACCTATTTGAAGATACTTGGTTCCTCCTATTTTCCGTAAAAATGCATGTGTTCTCCATTTTCCGCTTTCCATATTATTTAATACATCTTCTTCATTAAATTCTATTAATCCATCGCTTGCTGATATCCATAGCGGTTCATATCGCTCATCTTCTTTAACAAGCATTCCTGCTGCTGCATCAGCTAACCATTGCCGTAAACGAATAATAAAATCAGGGAATGTTTTATCTACGATCCAATCATCGTCCTCAATATCTGTGTAGCATATTCTCGGAGGAAATCCTTTCTCACGCATTACATGATGCAATTTGGGAAAATCTTCACGAGCAGAATAGCACCAAGGCGCTCTTGTTTCTAAAATCAACCATAGTTTCTCCTCCTCTTGTATGGAAGCTACAGGTTTAATTGGGAGAGGCGTCCTGATAGTCACTTCTAACGCCTTCAGTTTTATTTTTTTAGATAAAACTATTAAATATCCTGCCACTGGCGCAGTTGCTAATCCCAATTCATCTTGCATTTGAATTAATTCATTTGGAACTGCTTGTTCAGGCAAAGGTTCAAATCTATAATTCAATGTTTATCTCCCATACCTTGGAGTTGAATTTGAAGCGATTGATGCGGTCCCTGTTCCGATTAAAGGAGATAGTACTTTCATTTGCGGACCACCTTTAGTGAACCTTAGAATGAACGGTTTTGCCTTTCCTTTCTCAAGGTGAAGGCATTCAAATCTACCGTACTTCTTATAGTGATTTATAGCTTGGATATGAGGTGGATCATCGTCCTCATAATTACCTTCTTTTACTTTTCGGCTGGAACAAATAAGCCACGATGCTGTCGATCCTCTTTTCATGATATCAATGCTTCTGTGATCAGGATTATCTCTGGCATCTTCACGGGATTTTTCACTGAAAAACCGGTAACTCCCGTGATGTGGTATCATGAATATGTCCCAATCGAGGTATTCTAATCTCTGATATTTCTTTGTCTTATCATATGCTGCACCCCATGTCTCACAACCGGCATCTCCTCCAATAAGTATTTTATTCCATTCGCCATCTGCTTTAATCCGTATCTGCAATATCAGTGACCTTTCATTTCGCGGTAGTCCATCATCCGCGATTGCTTCTGCAAATGGATAGTGGACAAAAGCTTCAAAATCATTCCTGTCTGATCCATTAATTTTTTTTATTTTATCACCGGCCACTGGTTTGCGATGTATTGGTAATTTACTTCTATTAGGAACATCCTTGCTCCAACCATATACAACAATTTGATTTCCTTTCTCTTCTCCCTTGTCTGTTCCCGCTAATTCTAAACGTCTTCCTGCCTCCTTTTTCAGCATTTTAGCTTCATTGCTCTCAAGTTCGTCGTTAAATAATGCTGCGGTTATCCAAAGTTCATCTATGTGTATTAACTCTTCGCTATCCTTATTTTGTCCGGGAAGATAAAATACCTCATCCAGATTTCTACAGTGGTCTAAATCAGCATGTGTATTACAGAACACTGATAATCTACGTCTATTGTCAACTATAGGTAATACTTTCACAAGACTGCCATAAACATCCCAAGCATCTTTCGTTTTTCTATCCTTCTCACTAAACTGGTTAATATCAAACAAAATATATGTTTCATTATCGAGTTTTAATAACGCCGCAAATCCATTATCGACTGGGTAACAAGTTATTTGTTTTTCAGCCATCTGACTGACCTTTCAAAAACAATATTATTATTGAAATTTTAGCCGACAGGAAAACCAAAGAGTGGTGTAACACACGCTCTCGGCCTCCGGTGCCGATCGCATAAAAATTATTATTTATTTATGCGCAAAAACTGTGCCAAAATCTGTTATAGGACGATACTTCTCCTATATCTATTATTTATAATAACTTATATAAATTTGGTTTTTGGGCCTATATTTTTATTATTCAAAATTCCAATTTCTCTCTGCCAAAAAGGCAGAAATCAAATGTTGAAAGACCTTCAACACAAATAACACGCCTTTATATACATAGGCGATTTTGAAGCCCCAATCATTGATTGCTTTTTTTGAAAAAAAGACAAAAAAACAGCTATTTTTTGCCAGCTTTTAGCAATTAGCGTTTAGCAATTAGCTTTTAGACCATCGGTGGGGCAAAGCCGCCAACCTACACGCTGAACGCCGAACGCTGTCTTCTATTAAATAAGGCGATTTTGAAGCCCCAAATATTGATTGGAAAATTGGATTTTTTTGTCTTTTTTACAAAAAAAAATCCGTCATTGCGAATTTACTGAAGCAATCTTCGATGAATAGAATAATTAATGGAAGTTTGCCGCGGCTACTTCGCTAAAGCTACAAAGCCTCGCAAAGACATGGTTCAAATTGGATTCCCGCCCATTCGGCTAACGCTCAGGTCAGGCTCTGCGCGGGAATGACAAGAAACATAACGCTGCATACTGTACGCTGTCCTCTGCGCCAAAAGGGTGTCAGGTACCTTTTTTGATTGGCCAGATCCTTTACTTCGTTCAGGCGCCGTCCTGAGCCTGCCGAAGGGATGACAATTTATCTTCGAAAAATTGCCATTTTTCCGCTAAAAGCGGGGATTTTTCTTGAAATTCGGCGGAAACGACTTATAATACGATTCTACAATTGAATATGGTAAATCATCGAATAAGAGGGGGAAGTCAGCGTAAGAATCATCACGAAATTTAAAAAATCAAAACGCAAAATGCAAAACTACAATGTAAATATCAAAATTTTCACATATCTACCTGGATCGGGCTTATGCACGTTGCTCTTATGTACTTATGCACTTATATGCCTCTGTGTGCTCTGTGGCTCAAAAAAAATGGAAAACGAACCCAATTTTACATAGCGGTTAGCTGTTAGCGGTTAGGGGATAGTTTTTTAAATGCTTATTATCAAATTAGTTATACCAGTAATAATCCGAAATGCTAAACAAACGAAGTAACTTTAAAAAACGAAGCCAATTTGCCTATAGCAAATTGGCGCAAGCTCTTTTTTAGCAAGTAAATAGGTGAAATTTGGGTGATTCGACGGGTCAACAAAACGAAGCCAATTTCAACGGCAGAATACAGAACACAGGAGCCAGAAGCCCAGAAGAAAAAAATGCAAAACGAAGCCAATTCTGCTTTATCGGGAGATGCTTTCTTCCAGATCGGCAAGGACGGTTTTGGTTTTCGAGAGTTTATTACCGGCCGGGCCCTGCCAGCGAACGGCAGAATTTTTCTCTATCATCTCCTCGACTTTCCTGCATGCCAGAAGAACCGTGGCGTGATTTTTGCCGCCCATAACCCTGCCTATCTCCGACGACGACATTCGGGTATGTTTTCTGGTCAGATACATGCTCATATGCCGCGCCAGGGCGACCGTCCTGTTCTTCTTGGCAGAATGCATGCTCGAAGGAGTTATGCCGAAATAGGAAGCAACCGCCGATTCGATATCGGAGACGTGCACAATCGGGTCGCACCGCTCCAGATGCTCGGCCAAAACCGCCTTTGCCATTGTCAGGCCGATAGCTTCGTTCCTCAACGAGGCAAACGCAACCAGCTTCAGGACGGCCCCTTCCAGCTCACGGACGTTCGAGTGGAGATTTTCGGCGATGTATTTTATTACATTATCCGAAAGTCTCGAATTGGGCGTGTTCAGATTCTCGGCGAACCGCCTGCAAATCTCACAGCGAGTGGCAAAATCCGGCGAATTAATCTTAACTACCATGCCCGAGACAAAGCGGTTGACTAACTTCTCCGACAGTTGCCCTATCTGCTTCGGATGGGCATCAGAAGCCAGTACAACCTGCTTGCCCGCCAGACTTATCGTATTAAACGTATGCAGGAATTCCTCCTGCGTTGAAGGCTTGCTGGCCAGGAAGTGAAT
>JAFGBG010000117.1 GCA_016933295.1 Sedimentisphaerales bacterium
ATTAAAGGGCCTGCCTGAATTGGGATCGTAATAACCTTTTTCGACGGCAACTGAAATAACGTTTTCGGAATACAGGCAATTTTCCGGATCGTCTTTGGGAAACTCGCCGATGCGGGATTTATTCGCATGGCAGCACAAGTAGCCGTCTGGAATACGGATAGCCACCCAGGGTGCTCCTTTGCCTCCGCGACCGGGGCCAATCATTTCCATAATCCAGGCTTCTTTGGAGTCGCCGATGGAGAAGGATTCGCCGGAAGAACGATAACCGTATTCGTCCACCATCTCGGCCATTATTTTGATAGCTTCACGTGCAGTGCCGGCGCGCTGAAGGGCCAAAATCATCAAAGCCGGGTAAGACAACAGGCCGTCTCGGTTGCGCAGCTCCCTTCGTCCGCCGAATGTGGTTTCACCGATAGCAACCTGCTTTTCGTTAATTAAACCTGCGCTCGATGAGCCGATCACCGCATAAGTATGAGCGACTTGTTTGACCTTGCCCTCGAAGCTACGGGACCAGCGAGCGGCCGGAACGAAGGTGCCGGGCTGGTGATCGGCGGCGGGAATAACCTCAAGATAGGGATGAAATTCCGCATCGCAGGTATAAGTAATAAAGACCGAACCATCGGCGGAGGCACCTCTTGATGCTATCAAGCTTGTGCAGGCGAAGGCTGTTTCTGATATGAGTCCGGCAGAAAAACTAATTGCAATTAGTAAAGCTATGGATTTTTTCTTCATAATTTTATCCTTTTGGAAATAATGATACTTACTCTTTTATCAAGGCTTCGATTCCTTATTTAATAATAATTTGCCGCCCCCCATACTACATACTTTCCTTATCTTAAAGCAATCCTGCCGAAGAACAATCAAAATTCTCGCTTTGTGCTTAAATTGTTCTTTGTTATTGCGAGGAAGCTTTCTCGTGCTATTTAACTTGTAGCACTGTTGTTTTTGAGACAGGTGATTTTACGAAAAGTAGAAAAACACTACTTTGCAGAGTAGTAAGACTGAAGTGGCAAACATCCATGAAGGCGGCAAATATCTGGCGCAAGTTGAAATGGTACAGGTTAAGTTTTTTTAATTGGAAGAGAATTACATACCGGGCCAGTTATCCGTGCCCCAAAGCCACTTATTGATCTCGTAATCGCGGTCGGTGGGATTCGTGACGCTCATATCCTTCATGAGCACATTGTAATGCTCAATCATTTGCATGATGCCGAGTTGTTCTATAAAATTAAATCCAATCGTATTTCCCGTTCCGGTCTTTTCCCATGCGCTTGGTGACATATCACAAAGCAAGGCATCTTTTGATACATCGTTCACGTTCGGCGTCTCGCCGGATTCGCGTTTCTTCCAAATCCAGTGGTGGGTGCTCCAAAAGACCGGGAAGTCATCGGTATAGTTTCTCTCGATATAATCGGTATCGTAGGAGCTCAGGTTTCTATTTCGTAATCCGTTATAAAGATAATTTTTGTCGTGGGACAGATTGCGTACGCTTGGACAAAAGAAAGCTTCGCGGTTCGGAAGAATTTTTTCATTCATAATATCTTCAGCAAATCTCGGTTGCCATTCATGGGCGTGGTCGGCGGTTCCATTTTTAAAATACCACCTTTTACTGGATTCGAAATCGAAATTATAATTTGATTCGTACATGCTGATTGCAAAAGCCATCTGGCGCAAATTGGAGCGGCATGATATCTTTCGGGCCTGCTCTTTTACCCTCTGCAAAGCCGGCATTAATACCCCCATTAAGAGCGCTATAATAGCGATGACCACCAGGAGTTCTATTAGTGTGAATCCCGTTCCTTTATTTTTAAACATCGTCGCCTGCCTTCATTTCGTGAATGTAGAAATTATTTTTTATAGTTTAGTTGATTCGTTAAATTTACTCACATTTGCCCTTCTGCTCACCTGTACTATCATTATATACACAATATGATAATTTATATTATCGTAAAAAAACACCAAAAATAAAACTTCTTTTTGTATCAATAAATCGTACTTTTGTGCAATACACGGTTTTTTAAGCTTATTTACACTGAATTTCATGGCCGAATTCGGCGATAAGAAACTAAATTCTTTTATTATTTGAAACTTGTATCGAAAGCCATTCCAGCGATTTCACTTTGTCCGTACTGAGATAATTTGTATTTTTAGGCATAATGTACGACGGGATTGCACTAATTATGTTTAATTAAATCAGGCAGAAAGAATTTGGATATTATTCATAGAGCCGAGCAGGCCGTTGGCAAGTGTAAGGAAGGGGAGTTTTTTCGGATTGTGGCCGAGCAGCTCGCTGCCGATAGTATCAACGGCGACGGGATCGAAACCGGCTAAAATAAGGCCGAGCTTTTTGTGCGTGCCGGATAAGTGCATTCCTTTAAGAGCCACCGAGGCATCGACGACAGAAAGTGCCGGCTTTTTATACAGGCAAATATCCACGACGGATTTATCCGTGGAAGGGCTATGCAATTTGGATTTGTTCCAGCCTCCGGCGTAAAATTTTCCCGGCGCGATTCCGAACATATTTTTCATGGCGATTGTTGTTTCGGTGAAACTATGGTCTTTGAGAACCGGCAGAGAAATAATATAAGCATCCTTCACGATTTTGGGCATGTGAAAAGTTTTTAACTGGAAGGCGTTTTCGTTTTTGACGGTGATAGTTTCCGCTTCGTTGAAATCGAGCAGCTCTATGCCGCACCTTTCCGCGAATTTCGTGTATCCGAGAGTCTTGAACACATCGGCAGTTTTGCCGGAGCCGCAGCCGTCGCCGATGGCGATTTTTGCTTTTGTACTGGTTTTACAGTATTTATAAACCGCCTCGGCCGCGGCGACGCTTGTCGTCACCGGCGGCGGCGAAGAATTCGTCAGGTTCGGCTTAATTATAATCAGCCCATCCTGCGGCAGATTTTCACCGGCGCCAATCAAATCGAGCGCTTTGGCGATACTCGTTTGGTAATCAATAAATTTTACTTTTGCAACCTGGGCCATAATTTCCAACTTCGTTCTACAAAAAAAATAATTATGTTTTGGTGTCGTTATATATTATCGAAATATTTTCGAGAATCCTTCTTGAATGAAAAAAATATTCAAATTACAATATCCGTTTTTGAACAAAATAATTGGGATATAAGTATTGACTGTCAAGGATTTTTGAGTAAATTTATACAAAAACTTATGAAAGCACTAAGCACGAAATTCTAAGCACTAAACAAAATCGAAATTACTAAAACGTTTTAGTTTTTTGGATTTTTGTCATTTATGCTTGTTTAGGATCCATTCGACTGGTGCTCCATTCGGCCCGAGCTCATGGCCGAGGGCAGGACAGGTTTGGAAAATAGTATTTAGGATTTATTCTTGGAGATTGAGATGATAGAAGTCAAAGAGCTTCGTCGAAGTTTCGGCCCGGTAGTTGCTGTTGACGGAATATCGTTCAATGTTGGAAAGGGAGAGGTTCTCGGCCTTCTCGGGCCGAACGGAGCGGGCAAAACTACCGCGATGCGAATATTGGCATGTTTTTTAGTTCCCGACAGCGGCACGGCGAATATTTGCGGATATGATATCTTGCAAAATCCCATTAAAGTCAGGCGGTCTCTGGGATATTTGGCGGAGAACGTGCCGGCGTATAACGAGATGACCGTCGGAGGATTTTTGAATTTTATCTGCGATGTCAGGGCGATTACGGGTAAAAATCGAAAGCAAACCCTGGACAAAGTTGTCCCGATGTGTTCGATTGATTCGGTTTATCACCAGACGATAGAAACTTTATCGAAAGGTTACAAGCGTCGTGTCGGGCTGGCTCAGGCGCTCATTCATGATCCGGACGTGCTTATTCTTGATGAGCCGACCGACGGCCTGGATCCCAATCAAAAGCACGAGGTCAGGAAACTTATCAATGCAATGTCGAAAGATAAATGTATTATCATTTCCACGCACATTCTCGAAGAGGTAGAGGCTATCTGTTCGAGGACGATAATCGTTGCCAGAGGCCGCATACTGGTGGACTCTACGCCGGGTGAATTGAAGCGTCAATACCAGTGCAGCTTAGACGAAGTTTTCCGCCGGATTACCAAGGCAAAAAGTGCATAAACAATTATGGTGAGACAATACAGTAAGGTATCACCTATGTAGCCTTGCTATATAATTTTATTAAATATAGTAAAAAGCTCTCGGTTTTGCAGAAAATATAAAGGAGATATAAAGTGGCACTATTTATTGCAGTTGCAGTCATATATCTGCTCTTAAGTATTTATTTCATAGCAATTTTTTGGAAGATATTCAAGAAAGCTGGAAAATCTGGATGGCTGAGTCTTATTCCAATATACAACGGTTATGTGTTCTTTAAAATCAATAGCCTTCCGGGTTGGTGGGTGATTCTCCTAACAATCTGGTCAATATTTCGCAATCTTTTCTTATTTATAATTGGTGTACATCATATGCCACCAAGTTTACAAATTGTCCTTAGTTTTGGCTGGGAGATATTACCTCTATGGTACTTCGTTGCGATGGAAACCGCAAGGAACTTTGGAAAGAGCAGATTGTTTGGAATCGGATTGTTCTTGCTTGCACCTGTGTTCTATGGAATCCTGGCATTTGGTCGTGCTGTGTATGGACAAGCCCACAAAGGCAGATTCGAATACCCGGGTAGGATTCTCATGACGATCTTTAATCGGGAATTACAAAGTTATTTTACCACTCCTCTTGCGTACGTTTTCCTTATTGTCTTTTTAGTCGCTTCTGCTCACTATACTTTTGTTGTGCGACATTTCTTCGAGATTCGACAGGCGGATATGACGGCGTTTTTCATGAATCTGCCGCTATTGTTCATTTTAATCGTGCCTGCTACATCGATGCGTCTTTGGGCGGAGGAAAGGAAAGTAGGTTCGATTGAATTGCTGTTTACTCTGCCGGTAAAGGTCACGCAGGCTGTGTTGGGTAAATTTTTTGCCGCATGGTTGTTTCTGGCGATTGCTTTGACATTGACGTTTCCGATGATTATTACTGTTTGTTATCTTGGGGAACCCGATGTGGGGCCGATTGTCACCGGTTATTTAGGCAGCTTTTTGATGGCGGGGGGATATTTGGCAATAGGGTGTTTCTTTTCGGCAATCAGTAAGAACCAGGTCATAGCATTTGTTTTGTCGGTTGTTGCCTGTGCGATTCTCGGGTATTCGGATGCTCCGTCCTCCCAAAAAATCCTTAATGATTTTTTTGGTAGTATTTTAGTGGGTGGGATACGGTTTGTATCACAGTTTGCCCAGTTCAGTGTTCGGGGACATTTTGAATCAATGTTGAGGGGAGTATTGGAATTTCGTGATATTACCTATTTTCTTTTGCTGATTGTCGGCTGGATTGCGGCATGTACGTTTATTTTATATAACCGTAAAACAAGTTAAGCGTTTGCGCAGGTATATGGAAATTAGTTTTTACACCAATAGAAAAGTTTTCTGAATGCAAGGAAAATATACAATGGATAATCCTAAGATGACATTTAGACAAGTTTTCTTCTCGATTGAGGGAAAGATTGACAGGAGAACATTCTGGCTTCGGGGTATTTTGTCAATCGTGATTTTTTTGTTATCCGGAGCTGTAATAGGATTTTTCTGCCCCCTTGTTGTTTTATTATTACAATCGATCATACAGAAAATATCGCATAGGCCTATCGTGGGCTTGGAATGGCAATTGGGCGTTTCCTTGTACTATATGCTCATTGTTTTTGGGCTTTTCTGTTTGATAACATTTATACCTTTGATTGGTTTACAAGTGAAGCGTTGCCATGATCGGGGTCGTTCGGGTTTGTTCATGCTACTGTTGCTTGTCCCCCTGGGTTGGTTTTTTGTGCTTTATACCATCCATTACACTCTTGTCTGCCTGTACGAAATTGATCTCACGATATTATTCTTTTGTTTGCATCTACCGAGTTGGTTACCGTCTTTATGGTATGCAATTGAAGTGGGTTTTATCCCCGGCAGAAAGAAAGCAAATCGATTTGTCGGTATTCCCGACAGCGGCTCTCGCCTTGTTGTCTTTGAAGCATTCACATTTATAATGTTGATAACAGCCAGTGCAATCAGCATATCTCAGAATATCGGCAAGATATGGAAAGTTGATCTCACCGAACAGAAAATCTACACACTCTCAAACGGAACCAAAGGCATTCTGGGCAGGCTGAATCAACCGATTAAGGCCACACTGTATTATTCCGAGACGGCCGCACTGGATGCTCCGGATCAGATTCGATACTTTAATAATTATTATAAATTCGTCAGGGCGCTGCTGGAAGAATATGTCCGGGCATCCAAGGGATTGGTTCGGCTGGAAATTATTGATCCACGAGCTTTTTCCGATGATGAAATGGCCGCGATGCGTTACGGCCTGCAGCATTATCGTATCTCTGAAGAAGAGAATTTTTTCTTCGGCCTGGTCCTGCAAACCGAATTCGGAGTCGAGAAAGTAATCCCGTTCTTTTCGCCGGACAGGCAGAGTTTTGTCGAATACGATATAAGCTATCTAATCGATACGGCAATCACCCGGCAGAAAACAAAAGTCGGCATATTAAGCTCACTGCCGGTTATGGGTGACGACAGTTATATGGCACGAATGCTGGCAATGCAGGGCCAGCGTCCAAAACAACCGTGGACTATTGTCGAGCACCTGAAGAAGAAGTACGAAGTCTCGGAAGTACCTGTGGACGTCAACGATATTAACGATGTTGATATTTTGCTGGTAATTCATCCTAAAGAGCTGCCTGAAAAGACTCAATTTGCGATAGACCAGTATGTGCTCGGGGGCGGCAGAGCGGTTATATGCGTCGATCCTTATTGCTTTGCCGATGTTCCCGATCAAAGGGCAATGCAAATGGGTGTTGTCGCCGATCGTAATTCGGATCTGAATACGCTTCTCAGAACATGGGGAATAGAAATGCCGGGCAATACATTCGCCGGTGACAAAAAGCTGGCGGAATCACAGTCAATCAGTCGAAACAGCAGGCCGGAACCGATTATCGGGCTGCTTAATCTCGGGAAGGGATGTTTCAATGCTGATAGCGTATCGACCGCACAGTTGAATGAAGTCAGAGTTTTGTTTTCAGGTGTCCTTGACGAGATTGCGGGTGATCCGAATCAGCCCCGGGACAGCAACTCCGTCATAGAAAAGACGCCGCTTATTATGACGACAGATAAGGGAAATATTTTTACAATAAGCAGTCCCTATGAATTGATAGCTATCGATCCGTCAACTCTGATGAACAGATTTAAAAGCGGCACAAAGCCGGTGACTATGGGCTATCTTTTAACGGGCAGGTTTAAGAGCAGCTTTCCAGATGGAATCGAGCTTGAAGTCGATTCGGTGGATCCTAATGATCCGAACGAGACTATAAAGAAAAAGGAGACGATTAGAGGCCTCTCGAAGGCCAGGGAAGATTGTGCCGTGGCGGTTTTTGCGGACGTAGATTTCATCAGCGATTCTTTGGCTTATAGTAATTCTTTCTTCGGTAAGGTAGTCCTTGGTGATAACATCGCTTTGTTGTTCAATGTAATCGATGACTTGAGTGGTTCCAGCGATTTGATTTCGATTCGTTCCAGAGGAAATATCAAGCGACCGTTTGTCGTTGTCGATAAAATCGAGAAACAGGCTGAGGAGGAAACCGCCCAGGAGGTTACACGGCTGAATACACAAATTGCGAGTTTCCAGAGCGAGCTGCAATCGATTCTTTCCCAGGCAAAAGAGGGCGAGGATGTTGTTATAGGCAGTTCCATTCTGGAGAAACAGCGTGATATCGAGTTGAAAAAACGCCAGGCGGAAAAGCAGCTTAGAGACGTAAGACTGCAGTTAAAAAAGCGTAAAAAGCAATTGAATAATTACTTCCGTAATATGAATATGGCTTTTATACCGGTACTTGTTTTGGTCGTTGCCGTTTTTTGGCAAATCCATAGTAGTGAGAGAAAGCGACATTATATAAGTCATGGAAGTGATTCCTGATGTGAAAAATGTCAAAGTTGAAAAATTATCGGAGTCGTTCTGATGGGACTCTACAATTTTAATATTTGATATTTGGTTTTTTTTAGAGGTTTTGAAATGAGTAACAAAAAACTCTTAATATTAGGTATCGTTGCAGTTTTTATGATGATGTGGGCGGTGATTCAGCCTCTTATATCAAGCAGGTACGAGACCGGTTCGGACGGCTTATCTTATCTGATCCAGGGGCTTGACCCGGCGGATATAGACAGCATTGTTCTGGGAACGGGTGATAACGCCGTTACACTCAAGCGACAAAGAAACGGTTTTGTTGTTGTCAACAAAGACAATTATCCTGCTAAAACAAGCCAGATAAATGATTTGATTAGTAAGTGCCTGGAAATACAGAGGTCACAGTTTGTTACGGATAAAGCCGCGAATCATGAGGATCTCGAAGTCACTGAGGATAAAGCCGGCACCGTCATTAAGTTCATGAAGGCGGATCCGAATTCGCCGCTGCTGACCGGAATTATAATCGGTAAAACGAAAGAACTTGGACAGGGCAGCTATGTAAGACTGGCTTCGGATGACAGGGTCTATGTGACGCCGAATGTGCCATGGTTCGGGAGCGGAGCCATGAATTTTATCGAATCGCAGATAGTTTCGATAAAACGAGAGGAAATAGAATCGGTGACGGTAAGCTATCCCGGCGGAAAATATGTTTTGAAGCCAAAGGAAAACAGCAAAGATATCATCCTTGAGAATATACCAACCGGTAAAAAAATTAACAACAACGAGGTACAAAGTGTGTTCACGGCCTTATCGAGCTTGAGCTTCAGTGATGTCAAAAGAAATACCGGAGATTTGTCTTTCGACAGGCAGTATGTCTGCAGATTAAAAGATTCAACAGAGTACACCCTAAATATTGCCGCACAGGATGGTAAGACCTATATAAACTGTATCGCGGTTTTTACGGAGGGAAGACCTACTACGATAAAGAAGGACGAATCTGAAGAAGAACTTAAGATAAAAGAAGCGAAGATGCTTGTCGATGATAAAGCGAAAAAATTTGCCGCTATGCACCAGGCATGGATTTATGAAATAGCCGATTACAAAGCTAAACTTCTGACAAAGGAGCTTGAAGATCTGGTTGAAGACGCACCGGAGGAGCAAGCAGTAGATCCAAATGAAATGTAATGAGCGTGGAATAAACAACGACAGGACTGCTTCCAAATAATGTGGCAAAAATCTGAGATAAATCAGTGTCAGTTCGAAAGAAGTGTTAAAAACCGAAAAATCTTTCGAGTATTTCCCAATTCATATTTATTGATATCCCAATTTGCTTGGTTAGCCGCCCCGGAATTGAATGTCGGATAAATTTCTTGACATATAGCGACTAAAGAGTATAATATCTTTAAATTGCATTTCATATTCATGGAAAGGTGGCACGCTATGGACCAACGAAGAGGATTCACCTTAATCGAGTTGCTGGTTGTGATTGCTATTATTGCGCTGTTGATGGGGATATTAATGCCGGCACTTCAGAAGGTTAAAAAACAGGCCAAAGGGGTTGTTTGTCAAAACAACCTGCGACAAATCGGGATGGGAGCTGATTTCTACACCGAAGCTTTTGAGCAGTTCATTCCCCGCGGTCTTGGCGGCGGCTCTGGAAGAGCTTGGTTCCAGCTTTTTATGCCGTTTCTGTCCCAGAAACCGATTGATGACGATTACCGCAACGTGGAAATCTATCGCTGTCCCGGCTATCCAGACAAGGAGCAAACGGTCTGTTATGTTGTCAACGGCTGGGAGTTTGAAAATAAAAAAGATGAGCAGGGCAGGGAAATCCAAAGGCCCAGCAAGCTGACTAATGTGACTCAGCGAGCTTCCACGATTTACCTTATCGATAACGAAGACGGTCGCTGGCGTTATATTATAAGAAATGCCGATGATCCCGGCGAAAATCGGTGCGATGTATGGACTCGCTCGCATCTTCCGGATTCTGAAAGTGAAGATGTAACCAACGGCAGGCGGGTTGCAAAAGCCCGTCACAGAGAGGGCAGTAATTGCCTGTTTCTCGACTGGCACGTCGGTTATATGGATGCCGAAGACATGACTATAGATATGTGGCGATTTGAAAAGTGGTAAATTATACACACAAACGACGGGCGTTTACATTAATAGAGCTGTTGGTGGTAATTGCCATAATTGCACTTTTGATGGGGATATTGGTGCCGGTGCTTGGAAAAGTTCGCGAACAGGGAAAAGATGTTATATGCAGAAATAATTTGCGTCAAATCGGCATGGCGGCGAATTTATACGCCGAGGCAAACGATATGTTCATCCCGCGTTCAGCGGAGTGGGGCGGAGGCATCGAGCCCTGGTTTCAGCTTTTTATGCCGTATTTATCACAGAAAGACATAGAGGGTGATTACCGCAACATTGAGATATTTCGCTGCCCGAGCTATCCCGACAAAGAGCAGACTATCTGTTATGTTGTCAACGGCTGGACAAGCGACGGTTCCTTTCGCGGGCGAAGCCGGTTGACCGATTGCGGGCGTCCGGGTTCTATTATCTATCTTGCCGATAACGAAGACGGGCCGTGGCGGACAATTATCAAAAACGCATCCGAACGTGATGTCACTCGATGTGATGTTTTTCGTCCGGAACATTTGCCGAATTCCGATAGTGAAGGTGTAACCGGAGGCAGACGTGTTGCGAGAGCCCGACATAAAAGCGGCTGCAATTGTCTGTTTCTCGACTGGCATGTGGATTGGATGGATGCGGAAGATATTATCGAAGATTTGTGGATATTTTAATATTTAGGGTTCCCATTTTGTGAACGTCATCAAAATGGGAACCCTCCTTTAAATGCTACATTAATTTGACGATTTCCGTAGTGCCGCTCTGTCTGTTTTGCTGCAACTGTGTTATCGTCTCGTGAACCTGGGCGATATTGGGATGACCCGGCTCAAGAACATTCTCCAGCGTATTTAATGCACTGTCGGCAAGCTGACGAGCCTCGGAATATTTTTCCTGTTGGATATATAGTATCGCCAGGTTGTTGCGTGCCATCGCCGTATAGTCATTATCCTCTCCGAGTGTTTTTTTCAGAATGTCCTCCGCCCGTGTGCAAATGCTCACAGCCTGAGTGTATTTTTTCTGCTCGATATACAATTTTCCCAGGGCGGCCATGACCTTGCCTGTCAGAGGATGTTCGGCCCCACGTTCGTTATCGATAGTGGTGAGGGCTTGTTTAAGCAGTTTTTCCGCCGCGGCGTAATCTTTATGTGCCTGATAAATTTCGGCCTGCGTCAGCCATGCCGGAACCATAAAATGGTGGCTGGTGCCGTAAACTCTTTTTTGTATCGCCAGTGTCCGGTTAATCAAATTCTCGGCTTCGTCGTACTTTTGCTGCTGAGTATATAATTCGGCGAGGTTGGCAAGCACTCCCGCTGTGTAGAGGTGATCGGAGCCGTAGCTTTTGTTGATGAGTTCCATGGCCTGAAGGTAGTTGGATTCAGCCTCTTCGAATTTGCCCTGTGCCGCCAGGATTCTGGCCAGATCTACCTGAAACGGAGCCATTACAGGCTCATCCGGCAGGTGGCTTTTACGCATTATGGCAATTGCCTGTTCCATAGCTTCTTTGGCCTGATTATACTTTGCCTGCTCCTGGTAGATTGAGCTTAATATTCTCAACGTGCCCGCCACATACGGATGGTTCTCATAATAGATTTTTTTCTGCAGTTGCAGTCCCATTTCGCACATTTTTTCGGCATCGGCGAATTTCCCCTGATTTTTGTACAGATATGCCAGGTCAATCAGGCATAGGCATAATTCGGAATCAGGGGCGTTTTTTGTCTTTGCGAGGGCCAGTGCGTTTTCGGCGAGCGGTTGTGCCTTTGAATAATCTCCGCCGGCCATGTGTACTCTTGCCATCGCTCTGAGAACTTTACAGGAGCCGGCATTTTTCGCAGGGTGTAGCTCCAGAGCGGCAGTATTAGCATTCAAAACGACCAAAACAAACACTATAGCCGGTGTCAGGCTTCTGAGACGGCATTTTTTTTGTGTCAGTGTTTTGGATATCATTAAATTTTAACCTCCGCTCAGATCGGCGTTTTTACCGATATTTCCTCTCGCTTGTTGTATTATTTCAGTACTAACCAAAATATATGAAATAAAGATTGGTAAGCAAAATTGCGAATCGGGCTCTTATATACGGGTACCAGGGAGATTTATGAATTTTCTCCGAAAGGATTCGCGTTGGGTATCGTATGGATGGTAGGGATTATCAGCCCTTTGCGGCTTGTGGTGCGCGCTAAAGCAAGATATTTATAGATAGTCTCTCGCGCTGGAAAAGAGATAGTTATAAATCACGAAGTTGAAACGTTACGCGAAAGTTTACATTTTTCTTCTCATGTTGAGGATATAGATGTGACGTTTCAAAATCAGCAATATCGGGATGATGCACAATATGAAATTGGTAATCCAGATGCTGTTTCGTATATCGATTCTTTTTAACGATTCTCTGAATAAACTGAAAATAAATCCCGCCGGACTGAACAAATCGAAATAATTGTGTTTCGGCAGAATTCCTTCTAAAATCAGCGGCAAAATTATATACACTGCCGTGATAAATCCCAAAAGAAGACCTGCCTTATTCGAGAGGGAGGTATAAACAACCTTAAGCTCCAGCAGTAAAAAGAGGAAAAGATAAAAAGAAAACAAAACTAAAATAATATGCAGGCAGGGTAATAATTTTAATCCGGCAATCAGCGTCGTCCCTACGGCGCCGACAATCCATATTGAAAACAGGCCTAAGCCAAGAGATAGATTCGAGTACATAAGCATTCGAATCATCATATTCTTTCCGCCTGATTTATCCTGTATTAAGCCGCTGTGTTCGAGATATTTATCAAATCTTCGAAGCGATCCGAGGGGAACCAGCAAAACCGGCAGCAGAGAGATCAGCCAATAAAGATAGTTTACAGGCCAGATATAGGTAGTATTTTCTTTTGTCAGGTATGTGTAGAAAAGGCCGAGACAGACAAACTCGAATCCCAGCATAAACAAAAAGGCGCGGATTCTGCTGAATAACGGCTCGTCCTCAAGGGTGAATTTACGTAGTATTCCGGCGATGCTCCAGCAGCTGAAATATAACATTACCAGCCCGACTAAAATCGTGCTCGGCATCTCAATCGTATAAAACTTGCTTGTAATCTCGCCGAGCTTGTCAATGGCCGTAAAATATCTGAATAAAAGAGGGCTAAGAAGCAGACAAAGAAGAATAATAACCGCCGTATTGCTGCTCTTTTTATTGCTTATTTTGTTTATGGATGACAATAAAACCGTGGAATTGATGAATAACGATATGCAAATTAAGGCAAAGAAATTTTGCATCAATTCCAGCATATTAATTTGTCTATATATGCCGAATATCGTAAGCAGCAGAAAATTTGCCGCCGCAAAGAGCAGCATAATAAGATTCTTTCCCACCAAAATACCGATGGTTTTTTTGCTTGCCGATATCGGCAGCATTCTGAAGAAATCGTAAGAATTTCCGATTACTTCCTGCTTTATCGCGGAGCCAGAATTAATCGCACTCAACAGGCATAAAACAAGTATCTGTAAAACTGTTAAATGTAGAAAAACGTTCCGTGAGAAATTTATTGGACGGGTAAACATTTCCCGTTGTTTATAGGCGATATAGTTAAGCAGCAGGATTAAAATTATCACCGAAACATACACGGTGACATAAATCCAGAATTTCCTCGGACGCATGAGGTTGTAACGATAACGGAGAATCAATGGGTTGTTTAGCATATTTGTGCCGATTTCGATAAATTTTATTATTCTTCGGTTGAAATCTCCATAAACAAATCTTCGAGGTCGGTTTTCTTTTCGCCGAAGTTAAAAACTTTAATTCCCGCCGATATCAGATGTGAATTCAGTGCCGCAAGCTCCGTATCATTCGCGGTAATTTCAAACGTTATTTCATTGCCCTCGACAGTCCTGATTTCCGTATTCGGGAATTCTTTGATGAGCTGGGCCGCTCGTTGACAATTTTCCAGCACCGAAACGCATATTACTTTTGTACTGAAAACCTTTTGTTGAATTTCATCCACGGCTCCGTGCATAACTATATTACCCTTGTTCATCAGAGAGATATGAGAGCAAAGCCCGGACAGCTCGGTCAGTATATGGGAGGATATGATAATCGTCTTTCCTTCGTTACTGAGTTTTTTCAGAACCGAGCGAAGCTGGATTCTTGCCTTGGGGTCGAGTCCGCTGGCGGGCTCGTCCAGCAGAAAAAGCTCGGGATCCTGAATCAAAAGAACGGCGACTCCCATACGCTGGACCATTCCTCTTGAAAGGTGCCGAATAAAATCGTTTCGCTTATGCTCAAGCTCGACATATTTCAGCATATCGGTTATTCGCTGTGGTATGAGATCTTCATCAACTTGGTATGCCTTGGCAAAAAATTCCAGGCATTCATGGAGGGTAAGGTCGTTATACAGGTTGAAAAAATCCGGAAGGTATCCGATGTGTTTTCTGATTCGCAGATATTCTTTTGCCGAATCGTATCCTAAAGTCTTGACGGTTCCTTTGGTGGGGCGGAGTACCGTAGCTAAAATCCTCAGAAGGGTAGTTTTTCCCGCCCCGTTCGGCCCGATAAGGCCGAGCACTTGTCCCTGTTCAAGGCTGAGGCTGACGTTATTGATGGCCACTAACGAGCCGAATTCCTTCCTGATGTTATTTGCCTGTAAGATTTGCATATCGTCATACCATAGAAAAGACCTTTTTACACCTGCGGCTAATTATTAGCCGGAAATCAACATCTTTAACGGCATGTCATTCGCTCGGATGTAGATTAAAGGCTCGGAGACAAAAACTCAACTCTTTTTATCCGGAAAAGTAAATGTTTTTTACCTTGATGTGGACATTGTGACGTTATTGCATTCTCTTATGGTCATTCCTTAGCACTCCTGTGTTTCGTAAATGATGCTTTTTTCAGATTTGGGCTGATTTTGATGAATTTTATCATATTGGGTGGTATTCTGGATATAATGTCAAAAAGACTTGAGGAATTTAATCAGCCGTGGAATACCTATTCTGGTAGTGTGTTTGAATTGGATTTTGTAATGAGGGTGTATAGGGGCAACCTTACTTTCGACAGTATATTCACGGAAGCAAGACGTACTGAGTTGGAAAAAAATATTATAGAGGCTATAAACAATCACTTCGAGCAGAAACAAAATCACCGGAATATGAATTAGATTGCCGGTATATTCAACTCATAAGCTGATATATTGTTTCGGCTCGAAGTTTGTTTCCATCGTCCATGTTGTGGATTTGCCGTTTTGCAGGCAATAGCAAATCAGGACTTCGTATCCCTGGCTCTCGACCCATGGCTTGAGGAAAGAAAAATCTTCGACGACCTGTTTTTTCAGCTCCAGATCATCGAGCATCTCGACATTGCCTTCGATTCTGACCTGGCGACCTTGTTCGTGATTGTAAAAACACATCTCTATCGCCGGATTGAACTGTAACTGCTTATAAAGGTCCTTGTTTTTGCCGGTGACGAAGATGATGCCTTTTTCGTCGGCTCTATAAAGCATTATCAAACGAACTCGCGGCTGATTGCCGTCGATTGTGGCAAGGCTGAAAACAGGATTTTTCTTTACAAATTCAAGTATTTCTTCTTTGGTCATGGTCATGTCCCTGAGTTACGATTGCGGCGTGATTTTTTCCTTGCCGTTCATGTATTTCCGAAGGGCTTCCGGCACGGTTATCGAGCCGTCGGCATTTTGATAAAGCTCAAGTATCGGTATCAGAATTCTCGGCGATGCGATGACGGTATTGTTTAATGTGTGGCAGAAAAAGTTCTTTTTTGTCGCGGGGTCTTTGTAGCGAAGGTTCATTCGCCTTGCCTGGAAATCATAGAATTTACTTGCGCTGTGCGTCTCGCAGTAATTCTTTCGCGACGGCATCCACGCCTCGATGTCGTATTTTTTGGC
>JAFGBG010000118.1 GCA_016933295.1 Sedimentisphaerales bacterium
AAATGTTATTAAAGTTTCTCACGATAAAAAAGTTATTCGCCGCCTGGAAAAACTCCTCGCGGCATAAAATCGGTCAGTTTGAGTAATAGTAGATAATGATTCACAATATAAAATCCATGGATAACGGATTTCAAAATCAATACTTTTGCCTTCATCAATGCTTGTATCTTTTCTCAATACAATTTCACATTCTGTTTTTCGGCTCCATAATATCAATGCCTCAGCACATGTAAATGCATAAAGAATAGATCCAGATATTTCAAAAAGATTTCCTGATTGCTTTTCGCATTCAAACTGAGGAGTCATTTTTTTATCATATTTATGTAAAATTCGATAATAATGATTATAATTAGAATTGGCGAGTTCTTTATATTCTGCCAATGTTCGTGGACACCAAAGCCACTTACCCTCTTTTTTTACAAGTTGCCCTGACTGTTTTAAACGCTCGAATTGTGAAATCCCGTCTTTTTCTTTATCTGGCATTTTTTTATCTGTCTTTCATCGGATTGGTACAAACAGGATAACGGACGGTTGTGCATTATCCCGATAGTACCGCTTGGAAGGTGTATAACCTACCTTCCTGATATTTACACTGTTCTACTCCATTATGACCGAAATCAAATTTTTGTCAAACGCACGTTTTATTTTGCTTATCTGACTGAAGGAAAACAACTGTGTCAGATTAAATTTACTATTTTTCCTGTTATTTGTCAGCAAATAATTTTGGTTGATTTATATGGAAAAAGCGGTTTGTAACAAAAAAATGAATGTTCTTCCTAAACAGATTCTTCGACAGGCTCAGAATAACAAAGTCTAAAATCCGTTTAAAGCTGTGTTTATCTGTGTCTGTTATTAAGAATACAAAATACAGCTTTATTCAATTAGTTGAAGATTGCCACGGCCTGCTTTGCAGACCTCGCAATGACAATAAAAAAGAGTCTGTAATTGCGAGCGGAAGCGAAGCAATCTTCAAACAATACAAATCTTTCTCAGAAGCTCTAAAAAAACGAAACTTGAAGAAAAAGGAAGCGCTCCGCGAGACTATTTTAACAGATTCCTCGGCTGCGCTCGGAATGACAGTTGGGTTTTGTTACGGGCTCTAAATATGTCCGATATTGTTTCATAGTATTTTTATTAATGGAAGATTGCCGCGGCTCTTTGGGCCTCGCAATGACAAATTAGATTATTGGAGATTTTCGTCGCAAGGGGCCTTATTCTCGACAAAATTATTTTAAAAAAGTTATTGTTTTTTCTTGAACTTTATGTGATTATGTGAGTATATAATCACATAGTAAATTACTGATGGAGGTCGAATGTTAAATAAAGATAAACGATTGTTATTCGAAAAACAGGCGGAAATCGCCAGGGCGATGGCCCATCCCTTGCGTATTGCGATTATTCATTTTCTTAAAGACGGCGAGCAGTGTGTCTGTGATATCGCCGAAAATGTCGGCTCTGAGCGGTCGAACGTATCGCGGCATCTTTCTGTTATGACCGGCGCCGGCCTGCTGGAATATCGCAAGGACGGGCTTAAGGTTATTTATAAGCTAAAGTGTATCTGCATCGTGGATTTTTTCTCTTGCGTGACCGACGTTTTGAAGCGGCAGGCCAAAGACAGTGAAAAACTGCTGAAGGCCCTGTAAGTTGAGTGTAAAAGTTAAAAATCAAAAATAAAAATTGTGGAATTCGCCGGAGGCGGATGACTTCCTTAATTTTGCATTTTTCACTTTAATTTTTAATTTGTTTTGTTATGAACTGGAAAAAGTTAGCAATTATTACGGCGGTATTTATCGGATGTTTTTATCTGCCGGTGGGGATTGCCCGCTTCGATAATGCGATTACCGAGTCGCTGCATTTGGTTAAATGGTATGCCCGCGAGCATGTTTTATTGTGCTTAGTTCCGGCGTTTTTTATCGCCGGGGCGATTTCTGTTTTTGTCAGCCAGGCTTCGGTAATGAAATATCTCGGCGCCAAGGCCAACAAGATTCTTGCATACGGCGTAGCTTCGATATCCGGCAGTATTCTTGCGGTTTGTTCCTGCACGGTTCTGCCGCTGTTTGCCGGTATATATAGGATGGGGGCCGGCCTGGGGCCTGCGACGACCTTTCTTTATGCGGGGCCTGCCGTCAACGTGCTTGCGATAATCCTGACCGCCCGTATCCTCGGGCTGGAAATAGGTATCGCTCGTGCGGTCGGGGCGATTGTTTTCAGCGTTGTGATCGGGCTTTTGATGCACCTGATTTATCGCAAAGAGGAGATTGAGAAGAACAATATGCAAATGGCCATGCCTGAGATGCAGGTAAGCAGGCCGTTGTGGAAAAACGCCTTATATTTCGCTTCGATGGTCGGCATTCTCGTATTTGCCAACTGGGCGCGCAGCGGTGACATTCGCGCTGTGTTTTTATGCTGCCCGGACAGTTTGACCCCTTACAGGGTCGAGGGGACACTTGTTAGCCGCACTGAAGATACGGTAACGATTTTAGATACTTCCGGCAAGACCAACGAAATACCCGCCGAGCTTCTTCAGGAAATCACCGACCTCAAGAAAAACAGCCTTTACGAGCTGATCTACAAAATTCGCTGGATTCTGGTTCTTGTGCTTTTAGCCGGTTTTGGTGTGATGGTATTTTCGTGGTTTAATCGCGGCGAAATTTCGCAATGGCTTGGCGCGACGTGGGATTTTGCCTGGCAGATACTGCCGCTGTTGCTTGCCGGAGTTTTGCTTGCCGGATTTTTACTCGGCCGACCCGATCCCGGGCATCAGGGAGTGATTCCCGCCGAGTGGGTCAATCGTGCGGTCGGCGGCAATTCCATCTGGTCGAATCTTTTTGCCGCTGTTGCCGGGGCGTTTATGTACTTTGCGACTTTGACGGAGGTTCCCATCTTGCAGGGGCTGATGGGCGCAGGGATGGGAAAGGGACCTGCGCTGGCGCTGCTTCTTGCCGGGCCTGCGTTGTCTTTGCCGAATATGCTTGTGATTCGCTCGGTGATGGGGACGCAGAAGACCGTTGTTTTTGTGACGCTTGTTATTGTTATGGCGACGATATCTGGGATGATTTTCGGCGCTTTTTGGGGATAAGGAAGGATAAAAATATGCTTGATGAAAAAATACGGGAATTGATTGCGATAGGGGCATCCGTATCGGCGAATTGTCATTCCTGTGTGAAATATCATACTGCACGGGCACGGGAGATGAAAATTGACGAGGACGAAATCCGGCAGGCGATTGATGTGGGAAAAATGGTAAGAAAGGGTGCTGCCGGCCAGATGGATAAGTTGATTGAAGAATTATCATAATAAATTTTAAGGTATCTTATAATGTCCGAATCTAACGAGAAAATCAGAGAGAAGGTTCGTCAGGGATATACGCAGATCGCGCAAGGCGGCACGGGCTGCTGCTGTGGCTCTTCAACGCCGGACAAACTCGCCGAGGGAATTGGTTATACCAGCGGGGAGCTGGATGTTTTGCCGGACGGGGCTAATATGGGGCTTTCCTGCGGCAATCCGACGGCCATCGCAAATCTTCGGCCGGGCCAGATTGTTTTGGATTTAGGCAGCGGTGGCGGTTTCGATTGTTTTATTGCCGCTAAAAAAGTCGGCCCGAACGGTCGTGCTATCGGTGTGGATATGACCGCCGAGATGGTTGGCAAGGCAAGGGCGGGCATCTCGAAATTCACGGAAAAAACGGGGCTGTCCAACGTCGAGTTTCGTCTCGGTGAAATTGAGCATCTTCCTGCGGCCGATGCGAGTGTCGATGTGGTGATTTCGAATTGCGTGATTAATCTTTCGCCGGACAAGCAGCAGGTCTGGAACGAGATTGCCCGGGTATTAAAACCGGGCGGTAAGGTGTGCATTTCGGATCTTGCTCTGAAAAAAGTCTTGCCGGAGAATGTCTTAAAATCCGCAACGGCACTTGTCGGTTGTATTGCTGGGGCGGTTCTAATAGATACGACCGTGGAGATGGTAAAACAGGCGGGCTTGAGCGGCATTAAGATCGAAGAGAAATCAAATGCTATCGATTTGATGGTTGATAGTAACGATCCGCTGTATAAAGAAGTATTGGAATCTCTGCCGCAGGGGACACGACCAAGTGACTATGTCGTGAGTATTAATATAACGGTATATAAGAAATAAATTGAATTAGTAATGTATGGAAATTAACGAATCCCACAAGTCAGGCAAAGGGCTTAATATTTTCGAAAAATATCTGACGGTCTGGGTGGCACTTTGTATTGCCGGCGGAATCGTCCTCGGGAAACTGGTTCCCGGCTTTGCTCGAACACTGGATGGAATTGCTGTTAATGTCAACGGCGCGCCGGTCGTCTCGATACCCATTGCGGTCTGTTTGTTCTTCATGATGTATCCCATCATGGTAAAAATCGACTTCGCCGAGGTGCTTAAAGCGGGGAAAAGCATCAAGCCTGTGGGTTTAACTTTGTTTGTGAACTGGGCCGTCAAGCCGTTTACGATGTATGCTATTTCGCTGCTGTTTCTTGGCACTTTGTTCTATGGTTTGATAGGGCCAGAAGAGGTTGATTATGTCAAGATGCCGCTCGGGCAAAAACTCGTCGAGGGCGATAAATACGGCGTAGGCAGGGTTGTATGGTACGATCCCGCCAAGCGGATGGAAGCTCCGAGCGAAGATGCCGGAGCCGTGCTGAGGCTGAAGGTCCCGCTGTGGAAGAGTTATCTGGCTGGGTGCATCCTGCTGGGTATTGCTCCATGTACGGCGATGGTTCTGGTCTGGGGGTATCTGGCAAAAGGGAACGACGGGCACACACTTGTTATGGTGGCCGTAAATTCGCTGACAATGTTGGTGCTATACGGTCCTTTGGGAGGATTTCTGCTCAGAGTCGGCAGGCTGCCGGTGCCCTGGCAGGCGCTGGTGCTGTCTATCGCCATTTACGTTGCTCTGCCGCTTGTGGCCGGATATTTTTCCAGGAAGTGGATTATTTCCGTTAAGGGCGAGCGGTGGTTCCGGGAAAAATTCCTGCATTTCCTGACTCCGGTTACTATTATTGCCCTACTTATCACTCTGGTACTTTTGTTTTCGTTCAAGGGTGAGGTTATTCTGTCCAATCCACTGACTATTCTCTGGATAGCGATACCGCTGTTCATTCAGACGAACGTGATTTTCTGGCTCGCTTACGGAGCGGCAAAAATTTTTAAACTGGAATATCGCGATGCGGCTCCTTCTGCTATGATAGGAGCGTCCAATCATTTTGAAGTTGCCATCGCCACGGCGACAATGCTGTTCGGTTTATCTTCCGGCGCGGCCCTGGCGACCGTAGTCGGCGTGCTTATCGAGGTACCGGTGATGCTGATGCTTGTGCGGATATGTTTGAAGACGCGGAATTGGTTTCGAACCGAACCTGTAAAAGTAGAATCGATTGTGAAGGAGGTATCATGAAAAAGATACAGATTCTTGGAACGGGATGTCCGAAATGTAAAAAATTAGCCGAGAATGTCGAGACAGCGGCAAAAGATTTGGGCGGCGAATTCGATATTGAGAAAGTCACCGAGATAAACGAGATTATGAAGTTCGGCGTGATGATGACTCCGGCCCTGGCGATTGACGGCCAGGTCAAAGTCGTCGGTAAAGTGCCGTCGCCGGATGAAATTAAGTCGATGCTGTCATAATATTGGAGAAAATAACTTTGTGTCTGGCAGACTGGAAAAAAGCTTCAGATAAAACAATCGTATGCTATTGCATGAAAGTTAATAAGCAAGGCATTGTCTCTGCTATTCAGGCCGGCGCCGATAGTATAAAACAAATCCGGCAAATAACCGGAGCATGTACTGGAAATCAATGCAAGGAATTAAATCCTGAAGGGCGTTGCTGTCATTTGGATATTGTCGAATTATTAAAGTTTTATGGAAACAATTAGGACACGTCCTGTGATTGTTGCAGTTAAGGTTGAAATGTGAGACTTATTACAATTAATATTTTGTGTAGTGTATTGCTTTTATCATGTAATGCACCTGTTAAAAGCGTAAAACATATAGATGATAATAGTTCGAGCTGGTATTACCCGGATTGGGCGGCCAATGCTCCATATGCTCCTACTTTTGAAATGCTTGATACCGAAAGCAGCCTCGGACCTTATGCAAAACAGACTAAAACAATTACGCTAAAAGATTTGGTAAAGATGCACGGCCACTTATGTGACGGTTTAGTTACTGCTTCCTGTGCTTTGGAGCTTGGTCTGGATCGCTTATACCCTGATGGTGTTATTGATAGAACGGATACCTGCTGCATAAGTAATAATTCTCCGTGTTTTGGTGATACGGCCGCTTATCTTACGGGCGGCAGAATAAGATTTGGCACACAAAAAATTGATCCTAACTTGAGTAACGAATTAATAATTTACCGCATGTCGACAAAACAAGCGGTTAAAATATCTCTTAAGGAAGGAGTATTTCCTCCCGAGCTTGCAGAGCTTGAAAAGAAGATAAAATCAGGCGATTTTACTATCGAACAAATGCGACTATGTCAGAAACTTGGTTGGGATTTTGCGGAGAGCCTTATTAATAAGTCGCTCGGTGAATCGTTTGTTGTCGAAGATATAGATGATTTAGTTTGGAAATCTGATAACTATATTTATCAGGGAAAGAGAAGCGACATAATAAATAAAAATATCAAATAAGGATTATTAAAGAAAGGTAAAGCATAATGAGTAACGAAAATATATGTTCGGGCGGACCAAAGCTGATTTTCGCATGTTCAGGTGCGGCCGACGTGGGGGAAATTTCCGACCGTGCGGCGAGAAAGTTAAGCAAAGACGGCGTTGGAGCGATGTTTTGTCTTGCCGGTATCGGCGGAGAAGTCGAGCCGATTCTGAAAAAAACTCACTCGGCCTCGAAAATTCTGGCGATTGACGGCTGTTCGCTGAATTGTGTGAAAAGTACTCTCGAACAGGCCGGATTTGAGGAATTCGAATATATTCGTGTCACCGACCTTGGATTGGAAAAGGGCAAAAGTCCGGCCAGTGAAGAAAATATCGCAAAAGTAACCGCCGCGGCGGCAGAGAAGCTTTCTTAGAGTAGAAAGACTTGAAATTGTATCTTAAAATATGCCTGTGAACGTTTCCGAGTATCTTTGCAGGTCGAATATGAAATTATAGAAAGGCAGGTGGCTTGACTATGAACCAAACGTTGAAAGTTGTCATTGTTGTCGTTCTTATTATTTCGATAATTGCGGTAATCAATATTAAGCGCAATAAATCTGAGCAGGGGGCCGGAGCGAATGCCGAGACAACGGCTGTCGTGAATGAACCGGCTCAGCCGGAGCCGTCTGTAAGTGAGGATGTGCCGCAGCCGATCGAACCTGATTCGCTGGCGAATTCGGAAATAACGGCAAGTGCCGAAGAACCTGTGCAGCCGGAGCAGCTTGTAACGAAGAAACTGCCGAAACTGCTCGATCTCGGTTCCGATCAGTGCATCCCGTGTAAATTGATGGCACCGATTCTCGAAGAGCTGAAGACCGAATATACCGGCAAATTCAAAGTGGAATTTATGGACGTTCGGATAGATCCGATGCTGGCTAAGGTTTATAACATTAAGCTTATTCCAACTCAGATTTTCTTTGATGCTTCCGGCGAGGAGCTGTTCCGGCACGAAGGATTTTACTCCAAAGAAGATATACTTTCAAAGTGGAAAGATCTTGGTGTGGAATTCTGAGTGCCTGTAAAATCGGCGAAGGCGTACCCAAATAATATTATGAGTAGCTATAGGAGAATTAAGATGAGACTTTCCGGTATTTTGTTAATTGTATGTTTCTTGACGCTGATATTAATAGTTCCTCTGCAGGGAGCCGGGCCGAATAGCACGTTAAAGCCGTCATCGACGCCGAAATCTGTGATAGTAAAGGACAAGTATCCAAACATAGAAATGGGATTTTTGAATGGCGCCGTTGTTTCTGATCAGCCGGAGGGTGTATTACTCAAAGCCGGCAGTCTGGTGGTTTATAACAAGGATCTGGACCGAACAATAGCCGAGGCCGATGAGAAAGTCAGGTCCGGGCTAAAAAAATATGCTTCATTGGTTTTGGAACAAATCTCCATTCCAAAATTGTTGGTTATAGAAATCAAACAAGAAGCGGCAAAAAACGGCCGGGAGATAACGGAAACGGACGACGATAAAATTATCCAGGATTACCTCCCTACATTGATCGAAAAAGTGAAAGTCAGCGATGCGGAAATACTCGAATTCTATAATACAAATAAAGATTCGTTCGGCGATGCTACTCTGGCACAAATCAAACCTCAAATTCAACAATACCTTACCCAGCAGAACCTGCAGAAACTTATTAATGAAAGAATTCGTACCATTGGCGATAGAATGAAGATTGAAATTTCCGCTTCATGGCTAAAGGCCCAGGCGGCTTTGGAACGAGACAATCCCGTTAATAAAGCGCGTGACAACGGAAAACCTACTATGGTTGATTTCGGATCCAAAGGTTGCGTGCCGTGTGACATGTTGGCTCCGATACTGGAGACGCTGCAGGAAAAATATAATGGCAAAGCCAATATCGTCGTCGTGTTGGTTGGTGAAGAGCCTGTACTTGCGTCACGTTACGGCGTGGAGGTGATTCCTCTCCAGATATTCTATGATAAAACCGGCAAAGAGGTATTCCGCCATGAAGGTTTTTACTCACAGAAAGAAATCGAGCAGAAGTTGTCGGAAGTTGGAGTCAATTAGCAGGTGGAAAAGCTTTTCACAAGCCTAATTCACGCCGTTGAAGGTACACCCGCAATCGCCGTAGCGGCGGCTTTTGTCTGGGGGATTCTCAGCGTTTTGCTGAGTCCCTGCCACCTGGCGAGTATTCCTTTAATAGTCGGTTTTATCAACGGGCAGGGACAGATTACAACGCGGCGTGCTTTTTGTATATCCGGTCTGTTTTCCGTTGGTATCTTAATCACAATCGCCGGCATCGGAGCTATCACTGCGGCGGCGGGGCGAATGTTGGGTGATGTCGGGCCGTACGGCAATTATTTTGTAGCGGCGGTTTTTTTCGTGGTCGGTCTTATTCTTCTTGATGTAATACCTATGCCGTTCAGCGGCCCCGGTCAGGTCGGAATAAAACGCAGGGGTATGCTTGCCGCTTTTATTCTCGGATTGGTTTTTGGTGTAGCTATCGGCCCATGTACGTTTGCTTTTATGGCTCCCGTGCTGGGGATTACGTTCAAGGTAGCCTCATCGAATATCGCCTACGGCGTAGTTTTGCTGCTGGTATATGGTTTGGGCCATTGTTCGGTGATTGTTTTTGCGGGAACTTTCGCCGAATTGGTGCAGCGCTATATGAACTGGAACGAAAAATCCAAAGGGGCGGTTTTTCTTAAAAGAATCTGCGGAATTCTTGTTTTAATAGGCGGGCTATACCTGCTTTTTATCGCCGTTTAACGAACATTCCTGTGCACACAGCTCATTATTGTTGACACATCCGGCTGAGGGCATAAAATAGCCGCAAATACCGAATGATAGATTCGAAATGCAATAGCTTTGAACTTTTGATGTATTGACCTATACTTTATTGTACTGGAGACCGGTAATAAATATTTGTGCGGTTTTATTAAAGTGCCCAACTTTGTCGTAGCTGTTTATTTAAGCATGAAGGATTTATATATTGCGGAGCATAAAATCTTTGAGTGCTACATAAGCTGCTGAATATAGAAGACTTTAGCTTTATATATATGGATTTGGTAGTTAATAGAGATTCTGGTTCAATTGTACATTTGATTGTTTTGGACAATTCTATATGTGAGTGATATAATGCCGGATTCAATGGAAAATTTATTATCATCTAATGTGATAGGTAGCTTAAAGATGAATCAGAATTTTAAAAATATGTTTCGTGAATATGATATCCGGGGACGTGTGAACGATGAAGAGCTTAACAAGAGCAGTGTCTCGTTGATCGTAAAGGCATTTGGAACATGGCTTCGAAAGCTTGATCAGACGAGCAATCTCGTTGTTATTGGCTACGACAATCGCTCTTATTCACCCCGATTTTCTGAAATTGCTAAAGAGGCAATGGTGCAATGTGGATTTCACGTGATTGACATCGGCCTGAGTTTGAGCCCTGTGGTTTATTTTGCTCAATACTACTGTAAATCTCCCGCCGCAATTATGATTACTGCCAGTCATAATCCGGATGGTTGGTGCGGATTTAAACTCGCCAATGGCTACTCTAAAACCCTTGGCCCCCGGGAAATTAAAGAACTTTTTTCTGTTGTGGAAAGCGAAGAATTCGTTGAAAGGGGCGGTGGTAGTTGCGAACAAGTTGACGTTCGGGATGCCTATATTGATAGTATAGTGAGCCGGATAAATATGAACGCAAACGGTGTTCCACGTGTTGTCATTGAAGCCGGAAACGGCGGAGCCGGGATTTTTGCCTGGGAAGTTTTTTACAGACTGGGATGCCCTACTTTCCAGCTATATTGTGATCCGGATATAAGTTATCCACATTATTTCCCTAATCCTTCGGATCTCAAAGCACGAACCCGCTTGAGCGAGATGGTGACACATCAATATATCCATGCTGATGTAGGTATCGGCTTTGATGGAGATGGGGACCGTATCGGGATTATCGACGAGAATGGACAAAACCTTTGGAGTGACAGGCTCCTTATGATTCTGGCGAGGCAGTTGCTTGAGAAGAAGCCGGGGGGTAAAATAGTTTTCGACGTAAAATGCACACAGGCGCTTCCCGAAGTAATTACTGAATACGGTGGTGAACCAATCATGTGGAAAACCGGGCACTCTCTCGTCAAGGCCAAAATGCATGAAACCAAGGCCGATTTAGCTGGAGAACGAAGTGGTCATATTTTTGTGGGCGGGGAAGATTATTATGGTTTCGACGACGCTATATTTGCGGCGGCCAAGTTGGTTGAGTATTTATCCCACGTCAAAAAACCGATCACTGAAATCCTGAATTCCTTTCCTCAGTATATTACATCACCTGAAATCAAGGCCCATTGTCCTGACGAGACCAAGTATGACGTGGTGGATCGGCTTGTGGCCGATTTTAAGAGGGAATACGGCTCGCGTGTGAACGACATTAACGGGGCCAGGGTGCTCTTTGATAATGGATGGGGCCTGGTTCGGGCTTCCTCGAACCTGCCGGAGTTGGTGCTTATCTTCGAAGGCAAAACAGAGCAGGACATGATGCACATACGCGACATATTCAAGACGAAACTGGATAAATATAAGGACATCGACAGTCAATGGGAGAATGATGTACGCTGATTACGTATAGTAAGTTGATGTCTTAATCCATCGCATTGGCGTTTATCCTCAATGAGGACTTCTTTATCATTAGTAAGATTGGTGTTGCGAATAGTCTGTTTGAATGCGGAAAATAAGCACGATATGGCATAGGAACTTTGGTTTTGTGAATAATCTATCTACAATGTTCATATATGTATTATGAATCAATTTTTGCCTAATTTTAAGCTTGACACCAGATTCAACATATCATAGTATATTTTAAGGTTGGTTTTTGACTAATTTCATCTGAAATGAATGCAATTTTGCATTCATAATAAGAGTCGAGGTATTGAGCCAACTTTTTTGGTGAGCGGTATTCCCATGAATCTGAGCGAGAAATTGGTTTTGGCTGTTATTGGTGGTGGCGAGGCGGCTGAAAAGGCGATACCTATAATCCGAAAAAATTCTTATTTTGACCTTCAAGCCGTACAATGTAAATCCAAAGAATTAATCGGACTCATTCCACCGATATGCCGTAAAGAAAGGTTAGACGAGTTGTTTAATTTGCCAGCGATATCAGCGATATATATAGCAACTCCCCCAGATACACATATATCAATAGCGAGGCGTTTTCTGGAATACGGCAAACATGTACTAATTGAGAAGCCATTGGCTAATGAGTCATCACAAGTGAACGCTCTTATTGTGCCAACGGGGCTTACAATTGGAGTTGCACTCAAAAAACGCTTCGGTGATTGGATTCCTCACTTTAATTCTCTTTTTCATGATGAGCTCGGCGGACTGCATATAGAACTCACCTGGAAAATCAATAAACCATCGACACCTTGGCGCTTCCAGTTAGAAAAGGCAGGAGGAGGGGTATTGATGGATTTGGGGCCACATATCCTCGATTTAGCGGAATTTCTATGCGGAAGCATTCTAAAAATCAGCGGCAAAGCCGTATTTGGGGATAGTACGTGTTGTATAGATGACAGCGTATGGCTTCATATGGTACACTATCATGGTACAGTCACCGACCTCAGTCTCAGTTGGAGAGGTAAAAAACGGGAATATTGCTTAAACGCAGTGAGAGGAACTAAGCATTTGTGCCATAAGCGTGAAGTTGGCCAGGAAGATACTCTTGAGCTTCAATATAATAATTGTTATCAGGTACGACTACTGAGTGATTCTCGTCATGAATACGAAGGGCTGTTCAACAACTTCGCAGGGGCTATTTATGGTCGTCGAAATGGGCTACCAACGCTTGCTGATGGTATCCGCAATCTACGTCTAATTAGTGCTGCTTACCAAGCCATTCATTCAGGAGGAACGGTGAATATAGCCGATTACTCGGAGAAGTGAGTATGACAAAGCAAACCTTGGCGATAAAAGGTGGACAACCTATACGCTCTATACCGTGGTCGTCGAGAAATCGTTCTGACGAATCCACACGGTGCGCACTAATGGCAGCACTTGACGCTGTAAACTGGTCAAATGGTGATTTTGCGCGCCGGTTTGAACGTCGCTTGTCCGAATTCTTAGGATGTCGCTTTGCCTTACTGACAACTAATGCAACCACTGCTCTCAAATTATACCTGCTGGCCAGGGATGTCGGGCCTGGTGATGAGGTAATTATTCCGGCACTCACTTTTCCATCAATCGCAATGGCAGTAATGGAATGTGGCGCTACTCCCATTATCTGTGATGTCGAAGCTAACACCGGGTGTATGAGTGCCAGAACTTTCGAAGCGGTGTTAAGCAAAAAAACGCGTGTTGTGATCCCCACACACCTCTATTGTACATTATGTGATATGCCTCCGATAGTTGATCTGGCTAAACGGAACAATATTGATGTTGTTGAGGATTGTGCCCATTCTCCGGGCGCTCGCAGAAATAATTATAGCGCTGGTACTTTTGGTAATGCTGGAATCTTTAGTTTCAACCAGAAAAAACCGCTTTCTTGTGGAGAAGGTGGATGCCTCGTCACCAACCAAACTGAGGTTTACGAAACAGCACGCTACCTGCGAGACTTCGATAGTCCTCCTACCAAATCGTCAGTACGAATTCAACGGATGGGTAAGATCTCCGAATTCCAGGCCGCAGTACTGATTGGCCAGCTCGATTCCTTACCAAAACATTTACGAGCGATAGAGGAACGGGCCGAGAATTTGCGAGAACACCTCAATTATATGACCGATATTACATTGGTGCCACGTCTTCCAGGCACTGATCTGCAAACCTTCTATAATATTTGTTTTATGGTCAATGAAAACATCAATGTTGCTTTTTTTAGGAAAGCTCTGTCCGCCGAATTGGGAATTCCCGTATCAAGCAGCTACGTACCACTGAATCAGAACCAGTCACTAAACTGTACACGTGACCGACAATTCATAAACTACGCGGTAGAATCAAAAGTTCCATGCTGTACTGCCGAACGGATTTATAGATACAGGGCTGTTCGGTTCCCCGGATACTATCTCAATATAGATCCAACGGCAGTAGATGACATCGACAGCGCGATAACCAAGGTGTTACCGCATGCTAAGCAGACACAGATGTCTGAGGAGGATGCCCATGCCTATCGCTGATATTGCCATCATTTGTGCACTTGATATTGAAGCCAAGGCCATGTTAGAGGCCATCGGCGATATGGATAGAAGCCACTTCAAGCTTGGACCGTTTGACTGTCATTACGGCCATATCAAGCGCAACGGGGACGAATGTTACCCGATAGTGCGCGTGGTTGTTTTGCATCTTGGCCGTATGGGTAATCTGGCCTCGATGCAAGCTGCTACCCTACTTCTACGCGAGGTGCATCCAAGTCAAGTTTTCCTCGTCGGAATTTGTGGTGGATTTGCTGAAACACAGACTGATTATTGTCTTGGCGATATTGTAGTCAGTGACAAAGTATATTATTATGAGCCTCAAAAGTTATGGCCCGACAGAGTTGAACATAGAGGTGTAGAACTGTTTTGTCCTGTCGAAGGAGAGACGAAATATACTCCATCAAAACTTTATTTACTCGCGGAAAAGAAAAAAAGTGAGAGCAATTTACCTTTTATTGAGCCTTTGTCATCGCTTATCAGTACACCTTACCCCCACGGTGACAGTCAACATTTTAAACCAACAGTACGAACAGGTACGGTTTGTTCGGGAGAGAAAGTAGTAGCTGATGAATCCTTTGTTAAAAGTCTTCTTATTGAAAAGACAAACGCAATATCAGTGGAAATGGAAGCGGCGGGTGTGGCTGCGGCTTGTCAGGATGCAAAGACTCCATTCTTAGTGGTTAAAGCAGTATCTGATTTCACCAATTTAACTCCTGACTGGCAGGCGACTCAACGTACTTTTGCAGCAGAGGCTGCAGCCGCCTATACTATAGCCTTAATTACCTATCCGTATCATGTAGCGGGCGGAGTTGGTAAAACTAAAAATACTGAAGGACTCGTTTTGAGTAAGCGTTGCCCACCCAAATCTTTTCTGACGGATTTTTTTCGAACAACTATCGATCTCGGAGTGGATGTCGTAATGCCGTCATACAAGAATTACCGTCATTCTGACAGTGGATTCCGAAATTACCCATTTAATGAATATGAAACGGCTTTTGATGATGTTTATTGTTCATTTCGTATTCATCCAAGCCTCATACATCTCATCGATAGTGGTATAGTCAAGTTCAAATTTGATCAACAGCTCCAAAATGGATTATTGAAAAATAAGAATATTATTCTTATTGGATCATCGGTGGCAAATGATTTTACCCAGGACATTCTCATAGATTTTAATGCTTTTTATCATTTTGGCGATAATGAATCTAATGACCATGATATCGTGGATCGGAATGGAAAAACTTGTTTTGCTGCAAAAGTCAGTAGAAGAGTAGTGGGAGGTGAGGTACAAAAAAAATACATCAAAGATTATGGTCTCATAAGTGTATTCCACGATGGTTCCCGAAGTATCTGCATCTTGGCAGGCTGTCGTGCATTCTCACAAATGTTATTGGGTGATTGGCTTGTTGAGGGCAATACTATAGAGGGTATATATCGGCACATTTATGGTTGTGACTTTCAACTTATTATTAAGGTAAAAGTGGCTGGACGCTCTTATAACTTTGAAGAGATTGCTATGCTTAAAAAACGTGAAGAAAATAGTTCGGAATGGAGGACTGTTAATTTACCAACCAGCCTAATTGCTAAAGGAGAATCTGTTCAATGTCTTTTATGAAAAAATCAATAGATACAACAGCGTGGACGGAAATTTTGAAAGACATCATTCGTAGATGTATAAAAGAGGTTAAGCCCCTTTTTACGATACCTGAGGGTATGTGTGTCATTTCCATTAAACCGGATTATGATCCTACTATCGCGGCAGAGATTAAAGCGGAGGGTATCGCAGCCGGCATAATTCGGAAAGTCGGTTCTTCTATTGCATTGTTTAGTGAGGAACAAGAGTATTTACTCAATCCTCTAAATCCTACTCATCTGGTACTTTTTGATCCTGTTGACTGCACCTACTTGGCGATAAGAGAGCTGCCCGGAGCCAGCGCCGGAATCTGTGTAATAGATTTGTCACAAAGGAAAATCATTTCGGCTGCTATTGGGGATTATTACAATGGTGATCTCTACTGGGCTGATGAAGAAGGGGCTTTTTATAACGGGCAGCAACGGCATCCTACCAATGTTACTGAATTGAAGGATGCTTTTGTCTCAACTTGTTACGGCAAGGCCAGTCGTGTGAATAAAATGCTTGCCGGAGAAGGAATGACTCGGGACGCTTTCTGGATTGACACAACATCTGGTATTCTTGCTATGGCCCAGGTAGGTATCGGCCGAATGGATGCTTATTTTGACCTGATGCTTGGCTTTAAACCATTTGACTTTGCACCTGGAGCTTATTTTGCTGCTAAGGCTGGAGCTTGTGTAACTGACGAGTATGGCAATCCCTTAGAATGGCCTCATGATCAACACCAAAGATGTAAGTTTGTTATCGCCGCAACATGCGAGTTGAACAAAGAAATCAGACAATCTGCCGGACGAATAACATGATTTATCGAATGCACATTCCGTTTTTTATGCCTTTGAAAACAAAATGCGATCATAGGAAGGTATAATCGTATTCTTGAAATAAAGGAAAATTGCTTTAATATTTCCGCCGGCTCACGTGAGTTATGAGCATTAGGAATGGTGATTTCTGAAAGGAAAGCCGGGCTTTACAGTCACAACTCTCTATAGAGCCGGTATCTTTTGAAGCTAATCATGCAGCCCAAAATAATAATTTCAAAAGACGGATTAATAAAATGCATCTTTCGGATGATAGAACAAAAAGACGGATTAGCACTTGGATATTTTTTTGGTTTACTCTCTGATGAAACTAAATCTCGATTTGCTCCACATCCCCTCACGCCGGAATATGCAAAAAGGCTCTGCATAAACGAATCAGGTGATACCGCAGAAAGATTCGTTCTTGAATGTGACAGAAAAATTATTGGATACTTTATTCTGGAATATGTAATGTCAGTTCATGAAGCTAATAGATACAGGCAATTCGGAGTGAACTTGAAGTCGAATCAAGATATTCTTTTTGCACCATGCATTTTGGACGAATATCAGAATAAAGGACTTGCAAGTCAGGTTATGATGATTTTGATTCAACATGCGAAAGAGAAACGCATGAGAAGCATTGTACTTATGGGGGGAACTCAGGAAACTAACATCATCGCTAAAAAACTTTATGAAAAATACGGTTTTAAGAAATATGGAGGGTATCAAACAGATATTTACAACATAGATATGCGATTGGAGTTACATCAGTCACAATAGCAAAGATAACAGCTTAGGGTACTTTGAGGTTGTGTTCCATTCTTTTCGTAATCAATGTGGGTTGACGAGCAGCGATATCGATGTCACTGAATATTATAGAAATCGTAGAAATTTTTCAACATTACCTCACTAAGGAAAAATGTGCGTCTTTTCTTTAATATCAGGGATATCTTCTAATATCAATCAAAAAACACGACGAAGAAGTGGAAAATCATTGAGTCTTAGGACAAAGCTATGCCTGGATATTCGTTCGTGTCGGAAGAGCATGGTCAAATCATACGGAATGATGAGCTTACCTGGGTAATTGATCCACTTGATGGTTCCAGTTACTATGTTCGGGGATTGCAATCTTTCAGAATATCGGTCGCTTTGCTGCATCAATGGCAGCCTGTTCTTGGTATTGTTTCCTGCCCATTAAATGCAGAATTTTTCACTGCTCTTCATGCAGGTGGATCGTATCTTAATGGCAAGCCAATTACGGTATCTTCCCATAGAAAACTTCAAGATTGCATTTTTAGCTTCAGTCATCGTTTTCTAATGGATACGGAATACAGAAGACCACGTGATGAACTGGTAGCTTCGTGTCGATCAATCAGAGGAGGAGGATCCTGTGCACAGGAATTGTGTTACATCGCGTGTGGAAGGATAGATAGTTTAATTGCACCTGCACAGAAAATCTGGGATTTTGCCGCAGGGATTCTCATTGTTGAAGAAGCAGGGGGGCAATTAACGAATTTTGCAGGTGAATCACCTGATTATTTTGCTATATCACAAAAAGATTTCTCTCTTGTTGCCTCTAATGGACATATACACAGACAAATTTTGGAATCACTGCTTTCCTACACAGAGGGCTAAGGTAGGCCTAAGAATGAACTCTGTATGTTTAAAAAAATAGCAACTTTTGTTTCCTGGATAATCTCATTAATTTTTCTGACCTTTCCGTTCAAGCATTCTACCATAGGCGTGAACACATTTCTGGTACTGAACATCTTTTATATTTTTCTCTATTCAAGACATAACTATTGGTTTGTTTGTTGACATTCTCATTACTATCGGTTAATAATACCCGAAACATTTAGATTATTGTATGAAGTGATGAAATCAACGTTCGGATCTGGTAAGGAAGTTAATGTAATGGATCCTGCGATTTTCAGAATAGATGATGTATTAGGTATATATCCGGACCAGCTCAGCGAGGAGGATGCGTGGAAAATCGGTTCCGCCACGGCACAGTTTTTACGGTCGCTTCTTCGAGGATATGAACGAGGCCAGGCGAACGCCCAGTCGCTGTGCGTCGGTCGTGATATGCGAACACACAGCGAATCTTTGGTCAAGGCTCTTATCGAGGGCATGAATTCGACGGGAGCGAATGTTATCGATATCGGCATGATTGATACGCCGCAGATGTATTTCGCCATCAATCATATAGGCACATGCGGCGGAGTCCAGGTGACCGCTTCGCATAATCCGGCAAAATATAACGGTTTTAAAATCTCCGGACTGGAGGCCAAGCCGGTCGGCGCCGATACAGGCCTGAAAGATATAGAGCATATCGCGTTGGCGCTGCTTCATACAAAAGGGACCGCTTACGGCTCGGTCAGGGAGATGGATTTAACCGCCGAATATAAAAATCATGTCCTGAAATTTCTCAAACCGAACACCAAAAAGCTGAAGATTGCCATTGATGCTTCCAACGGGATGGCCGGCAAAATAGTACCGGCGATTTTCGGTGATTTGCCGATTGAGATAGTCAGTCGGAATTTCCAGCATACCGGCAAGTTTAAGCACGAGCCTAATCCGCTGGTCGAGGCGAATCTGACTCAGGTCAAATCAGCGGTCAAAAGGAGCAAGTGCGATTTCGGCGTATGTTTCGACGGCGATGCGGACCGGCTGATTATGGTCGATGAAAAAGGCAATACCATCGGATGCGATTTATTGACGGCGTTAATGGTGCCGTATTTTCTGGAAAAGCAGCCGAAATCCGCCATAGTTTACGATTTGCGCAGCAGCAGGGTCGTTATGGAAGAGATTATCAAGCACGGCGGCACGCCGCGAAGAGAGAGAGTCGGCCATGCGTTTATGAAAAAGGCCCTGCGCGATTCGCACGCCGTATTCGGTGGCGAGCTGTCGGGGCATTTTTATTATCGCGATAATTTTTATGCCGATTCGGGGATGATTACGTTGGTGCATGTGATTAATATCATCAGTGAAGCGGAAGTGCCGATAAGTGAGCTGATAAAACCTCTGCGAAGGTATTCGACCAGCGGCGAATTGAACTTCGAGGTCGAAAACAAACAAGACAAAATGGAGGAGCTTGCAAAACGTTACAGCGACGGCCAGGTGGATTGGTTTGATGGTGTTACGGTCGGATATAAGGATTGGTGGTTTAACTGCCGGCCTAGTAATACAGAGCCGCTGTTGAGATTGAATTTAGAAGCCAAAAATAAAGAAATGCTCGAAGAGAAGCTCTCTGAAATCACCGGACTATTGGGCGAGCCGGTTTGATAAAACCGGAGTATGTATGCTTATTGTCGGTGTGTCACCTCTTGCGGTGCAGAGACAGGGGAGAATAAGAAATGGAAATTCAAACAAAGACATTTCAGACGCCTAATGGTTTAGTTGAAGGCATTGAGGTTAGTTGGTCCGGTTTTGGTGTTTTGTTGGTGACCGGTTCAAAAGGTTTTTTAGCCTGCCCTGCATTTGATGCCGATGTTTGTCAAAGGTACGGAGCTGGTTGTGCCATAGTTGAAAGCACGCCGGATAATCCGATCGGTACACTGGAACGTTTTCCGGACCGCAAAGTCGTAAAAGCAAACTCGAAAGCCCAATCCCTGGGGATTAAAGAGGGTATGGACGTTATTGATGCGTTTGCGCTTATTGCGTAAATCTGGCTAAATCCGTAATAAAATCCACCGGAGGGAATTAGGATTATAAGGGATTGAGATATTGCATAAACTAAAAGAGCGGCATGGGAGAGATACAAATGAAACTCAAATCGAATATTTTATTTTTTATCGCTGGAGCATTTTGCTTTTTATCTTTGAGCAGTGGTAGTGTTCAGGCTGCGTTGGCTTTTCAAACCGAGCCGCAATATGAGAATATCGATGTTATTTCTTTAACTATAAAATATCCGTCGGAAGTTTCCGTACTCAAAGAGTCTTACTGGGAAGACCTTAAGACACTGCAAGAGCAAAAACTTAAAGAAGCTGATTTGAATGTCTCATCAGATAAAAATATTACTCATTCAAAGACAGGTGTAGAGATTGTAGTTGACGTCGAGCTGTTAAAAGTGCCGGATGCGAATCTGTTTGCCGTTCGTATCGAGACAGTCATGGCCCGGCAGATGCTGTTGGCAACCGGAAGCGATCAAATTTTGATTATGTCGATTCCTTTGGTCACTCAGGGTATAAAATTCGTTTCTGAGCATGAATTATCTGATTCTATCGAAAACTCTGTTTCCGGGCACATCGATCAATTTCTTAGGAATTATCAGGCGACTAAGTCTTTAAGGGAAAAGAAAGATGCTCAGACAGGGCATGCCGCTGCCGAGGTTAATCAACCGGCTCAAGCGGTTCAGCAGACCCAGGTGACAAGGGATGTATATGTAGCATCGAAGAACAGCGAGGTTTTTCATAAACCCGGCTGTCGCTGGGCGCAAAATATCTCGGGGGAAAATCGTCTCACTTACAACAGCCGCGATGAAGCGATCAACGCCGGCAAAAGACCGTGCAAATCGTGTAATCCGTGATATTCGAGACAAAGAGAATTTGAATAATGAGACTTCAGTTTATAGCATGTAAGGTAATGCAGAGAGAGGCGTATTTTTGTGCCGCCCGGTCCAGAAATATTGTCGATGTCGTTCTGATGGAGCAGGGTCTGCATAACGAGCCGGATAAGCTCAGGACGCAAGTGCAGAAGGCTCTTGAAAAATGCACCGACATACAGGGCAGGCCTTACGATGCCTCGCTGCTGGGTTACGGACTTTGCAGCAACGGGATTGTCGGTCTTACGGCGAAGATTCCCATTGTAGTTCCCCGCGGGCACGACTGCGTGACATTATTGCTGGGCTCGAAGGAAAAATATCGGGAGTATTTCGATTCTCATCCCGGTATTTACTGGTACAGCCCCGGTTGGATAGAGACCGGCGTGCAGCCGGGCAAGGAACGCGCCGAAAATATGCTCGAGCAGTACAGGCAGAAATACGGCCGGGACAACGCGAAGTATCTTATGGAACTTGAGCAGGAATGGATAAAAAAATACCGCCGGGCCGTCTATATCGACTGGGGACTCGGCGATAGCGAATATTATAAACAATACACGAAAAAGTGCGCCGACTTTCTCGGCTGGGACTATGAAGAGCTTCGGGGCAGTGACGATTTATGCCGGAGACTTGTTGACGGGCCCTGGGACCAACAAGATTTTCTTGTTGTTGAGCCGGGGCGGAAAATCAGCGAAAACCTGACTAATGAAGGCATCATAAAGGCCGAATAAAAATATGCGTGCAAGCGAAATAATCACTCTTGCTTTTTTTCTTCTAATTTTAGCCGCAGTTTCTATTTTGGAACTAAGGTATATAGCCGTTCTCGTTTTCAGGAAGCTTCGGCGGAAACGCGGCAAAAATTTTTTTCGTACCAAACTCGCCATCTTCATTCACATTTTGGCGATAACCGGCATAATCTGCTTTCTATACGGTTATTTTATTGAGCCTTATCGCATAGAGGTCACGGTGATACCTATACGCACGGATAAGCTGAAGCATACAAGCTTTCGTATTGTGCAAATTTCCGATCTGCATTGTGATAAGAAGCCGCGAAACGAGAAGGCTGTTGTCGAGCTGGTTAATAAATTAGAGCCGGATGTTGTTGTTTTTACCGGTGATGCTGTAAATACGCCGGAGACGCTGCCGAGATTTAAAGATACGCTGAACAGCCTCAAAGCCTCTGTCGGAAAATTTGCCGTTTACGGCAACTGGGAGACCGGGCACCTGGTAGGTCTCGACTATTATTCACAGACCGATTTTAAGCTGCTCGAAGCCGAAACAGTTGTGCTTGACAAAAGCGGCGAAAAAATCTCCGTCTCGGGCTTGAGTTACAATAAAGCTAAGGCTGCCGATAAAATGCTTCAAAATCTGTCGGAGGATTGTTTTAATATATTTCTCTATCATAGCCCGGATTTGGTTGATGTAATGGATGGATATAATGTTGGCCTTTTTCTTTGCGGTCATACGCACGGAGGTCAGGTTGCTCTGCCGTTTTATGGAGCGTTGATTACGATGTCGAAGTGCGGCAAAAAGTACGAGTCCGGTATGTATGTTGTCGGCGAAATGAAACTTTACGTTAATCGCGGCGTAGGTATGGATGCTTTCCCGGGGCCACCGGTGCGTTTTCTTGTCAGGCCGGAAATAGCCGTCTTCGATATCGGCCCGAAAAACTGATGAATTTCTTGACAATTTTAGTTATAGCTGTCGTATTAGCGATGGATGCCTTTGCGGTTTCTATCGCCAGCGGGGCGACGTACCGGTATTTGAAAATCGGCCATACCCTGCGAATAGCCCTTTTCTTCGGCGGTTTTCAGGCGTTTATGCCGTTGGTCGGCGCCTTGGCCGGATTGAGTATTAAAGAGTATATCGCGGCTTATGACCATTGGGTTGCTTTTTTTATTTTGGCAGTGGTCGGCGGAAAAATGATTTATGAGTCGTTTAAGATCACCGAAGCCGAGAAGACCCATAATCCCTCCAACCTCCTTGTCTTGCTTGCTTTGTCTGTTGCGACCAGTATCGACGCCCTTGCGGTCGGTATTACTCTTTCTCTGGTTGCGGCTTCGATTGTCGCGGCGGTTATCGTGATTGGCTTGGTGACATTTTTGATGTCTTATGCCGGAGTTATGATCGGCAAAAAGTTCGGGCATCTTTTCGAGAACAAAATAGAAGTGGTCGGTGGTCTGGTCCTGATTGCTCTCGGTGTAAAAATACTATTCTGCGGTTAGTCACGGATTAAATCTTCTTTGCATAAGGCAGCAAAAATTACATTGATTTTTGAAACACTTTTTTCCTGACATCAACCCATACCATTGGAAAAGGGAATTATCCGGTGAAAACCCTCTTATAATTACCTTTCGTTATATTATTTCGTTATATATTGCTATCGACTTTTTCGTAAATTTCTATCTCGACAATGCTGAGGTTGCTTCTGTTGCCTCTTCGGGCCCGGTTGCCCCTGTCGTTGTCTGCCTGGTCTCTTTGACCGTTAAGCTCCACGATATTAAAGGCATCTTTATCTTGACCGGCACCCTGTAGTGCTACAGTAAGACTCGTACCGGAGGTCGCATCGAACGAGATGGTGACATATCCGAGATTGCGACCGGTGTTGCCCTGATAAACTTCTTTGTCGTCCACCGAAATCCGTATGGGATAGCTGGTGGTACGCCACCTGGACAGTTTCATAACCACCTCGCTCACGGTAGCCGGCCGGGCGAAGTTGTATTTAATCCATCCTGAAGTGAGATTTCCGTCGTTTGACCAGCTGGTCAGTTCGTTATCATCATAACTTTTGTCGGCTTCGTCCGAATTGGCGCCGGCGGTTGTGCCGCTTATACGCACCGGCACACGGGAAACTGTATAAGAAGGCCCTTTCGGTGTCGGCCCTCGACCGAGATAAGAAGGCATTGTAGCGCTAGGAATTTCCCGTGACAGTCCATCGACAACCTTCACCGGTTCGGAAACAATCTCGACGACGGTCGGTTTGAGCCCTTCTGAATCCGCTGTAAGGATGATTTTGCCCGCCTCGGTTTTCGAGCGGATAAGTACCCGATTCAAACCGCATTCCACCGGCAGTTTTTTTGAAAGAATGTAATTATCCGGTCCCTGTGCAATTCCGCCTCTCCATTCGGCGGGTCCTTTCAGCTCGAAGTTAATCATATTCAATGCGGTAGGGCAGCGTTGCCCGTTCGCATCGACGACCTCAACCTGGAAAATCGCCATATCCGCTCCGTCGGCACGCAGCGTTTGTGGCCCCAGCTTCGACAGTTTCACGGCTACCGGTCCTCCTGCAGTGGTATGTTGGGCTTCGCAGGTTTTGTTGCCGGAGCTATCATAGCCGATGGCTTTTATCGTGCCCGGTTGCCATTCGATATTCTCGAATGTGAACAGGAATCTATAATCCTGCTTACCGAAGCCTTTGGATCGGCCGTTGACACACAACTCAACCTTCTCGGCAGTGGATACTACGTATATGTTTTTCGTAACGCCTGGGGCGTAATTCCAGTGACCCAGTATATGTGCGGCAGGTTTTTCAATATCGACCCAGCAGTCCCACATGACCTTGTGTGCCCAAAAGCCGTCTTTCGGAATACGAAGCGGATCGACTTCACCGCTGCGCCGGTAATTCTCTGCGCCGCGATAGTGTGTGTTGGTATCGGAGAAAATAATATTCGCTCCGCCGCTGCTTACGCGTTCTCCCGTGCCCGGACGCTCGCGCCAGTAGTCATACCAGCGAATGATATCCTCGATAGCATGTGAATCCTGATTGCGATTATACTCCCTGGCCGGTGCGTTACGATAAAGCGGCCCGTCTCCATCCTTGTGATAAGGCGGAGAGAAATTGTCCCAGTATTTGCGCAATCCCTCGTCGCGCGAGTACTCGGTCGCCCACATGGGCTGGTCGGCGCTTTTATTGATATATAACATTTCGCCGCCGTACTCGGCAACCTCGCTGTCGAGCATTTCACGGGCACCGACATAGCGGCCGCCGTGCGGGTCATACTTGTCTCGCAGGTCTTTCAGCTCCTGCATGTGGGCTTCGCTGATGGCCTCGTTGCCGCCTTCGTAGAATACTATGCTCGGATTGTTGCGGTTGTAAATAATCGCATCCCGCATCAGTTCGACGCGTTGTTCCCACTGCCGACCTCTTGCGTCACTTTCGGCGTCACCGGCCGGCATCATCTGGATCAGTCCCACGCGGTCGCAGGACTCGACATCCTGTTTCCACGGTGTGATGTGCATCCAGCGTATGATATTGCCGTTGCCTTCAACAATCATACGGTTACTGAAATCACTCAGCCACGGCGGGACGGACATACCGACCGCGGGCCATTCGTTGGATGTTCTTTGCCCATAACCCTTGAATTGAATTACACGGTCGTTTAATTTTACCATGCCTTTTCCCAACTCGACCTTGCGAAAACCGGTGCGTGTTTTGACTACATCTACAGGCTCACCGTCCGCTTTCAGAATAGTATAGACGTTATAGAGATAACCGTATCCCCAGCTCCAGAAATTCAATCCCTCAACTTGTGACGACGCCTTGACGGTTACTGTCCGGCCCGGTGCTGCTTCCGTCGGCCCGCCGGAAAACGTCTTGATAACTTTGCCGTCCATATCTTCTATAATGACCTCATAATCGAAAGTTTTGGTGTCTGCATGTTTATTTTTTACCTGAGATTCTGCCGTAATTGTTGCTGTTCTGTCAGGGATATTGATATTCTGTGCGTAGATATACACCCCGGTCGTGCCCAGATTGGAGTACAGCGGCAGTGTCTGATACAGCTTGTCGGTCGTATGCAGATAAACGTTCTTGGGAATACCGCCGTAGTTGGCATTGAAATTTCTGTCGGCCCACTGATATCGCTGGCCCGTCGCTATCTCTCGGTAGTCCCATGAACTATCGGTTCTGACAGCCAGCACGTTTTCTTCGGTCCCGAACTTGACCAACTCGGTAATATCGAAGCCGCACGCCATGGCTCCGTTCTCGTGCCTGCCGATATGCTGGCCGTTAACGTAAAATTCGCCGCCCTGACGTATTCCCTCGAATTCCAGGAAAACTTTTCGGTCTGCATATTTGGAAGGAATCTTAAAGTGTTTGCGATACCAGGCAATTCCGGTTGTCAGGTTGTGGATATCTTTTCTGAAGGCCTCATCTTCGTTCCATGCGTATGGAAGAGTGACTGGTTTCCATGCCGAGTCGTCAAAATCGGCCGCTTGTGCGCAGTTCGGGTCACCGACAAGCACTTTCCACCGGGAATTGAAATTAAATTTGACTCGCATACTGTCCGGCGAATTATCGGCGAAGGTGATATTGGAATGGATCGACAGAACAGCAAGTAAAAGAACCTGTGTAATATGTTTTTTTCTCACAATTGAATTCCTTCTTGTCATTTGATTACTAAAATTTATTGAAGATAAATCCTGGAGCTTTCATTACCTTGATATGATACAGGAAAATTTCCGGTTATAGCAAGTAAAAGCTTCCGGAAACCATAATTCTGCCGCTTATTATATTTCCTTCCGGTTTATTGGTATCTCCTCTCATTTGAGAAATCAATAGGCTGTCCTGTCAGCTTCTGAAGGAGCAGATGGCAAAATGATTTATATATCGTTTATTATGACCGAGCTCGCGAATAACCCTAATCCCTTTAACATGCTTGTTTTGCCTGCTTTGTCTATTGCAAGCGGAATCGATACCCTTGCGGCGATAAGGAAAAACTGTATAATAAGGCTCGTGCGTTTAAAGTTAGAAAATATACGAAATATGATGTGGCTAATTGAAGTATGGATGGTAGTTTGAATGGATTCCGAAGTTTATTTTATCAAAGCATCCGTCGACGACGGGCAGCAGGTTATATCCGAGAAAGCACGGCGTTTGTTCGAGGCCGGCGGTTTCGGGGATTGCTTCAAAGATAACGATTTTACGGCGGTTAAAATCCATGTCGGCGAAGGCGGCAATAATACGTATATAAAAGCGCCGTACATTAAGGGATTGGTGGATAAGCTGATAGAATTAAAAACCAGGCCCTTTGTAACCGATACCACAACTTTATATGTCGGGCGAAGAAACAACGCTATCAACCATACGGTTCTGGCCGCAGAACACGGTTTTAATTCTGCCGAACTTGGAATACCGTTCATCGTCTCCGACGGATTGTTGGGTACGTCCGAAACGGCGGTGAAGATCGACGGCAAGCATAATAAAGAAGTCTTTGTTGCAAGAGATATTGCAATGTGTCAGTCGATTCTTTCTATTGCTCACGTTACGGGCCACATGGCATCGGGTTTGGGAGCCACGCTGAAAACTTTGGGCATGGGCTGCGCAAGCAAAAAGGGCAAGCTCAAACAACATGCCGCTCTCAAGCTCAGTATCGGCGATAAATGTACCCTTTGCGGCGAATGCCTGAAGCATTGCCCGGTCGATGCGATTAGCCTTGGTAGAAAAAAAGCAAGCATCAATCAGGATAAATGTATAGGCTGTGCAGAATGTATGGCGCATTGCCGGTTTGAGGCCGTGAAGTGGAATTGGGGCCAGGAAACCGCTCAATTGCAGGAAAATATCGCCGAATATGCACTCGGAACGCTTGCAGGGAAAGAAAATAAGGCAATTTTTTTCAATTTTTTGTTGTCTGTTACCAAAGATTGTGATTGTTTTAGTACACCTGATATGCTTAAAATAGTCGGAGATATCGGCATAGCAGCTTCGAGAGACCCCGTTGCCGTGGATAAAGCGGCATTGGATTTGTTGGAAGAAATGGCTGGCCGTAAGCTCCAGGAAGTATTGAAAAGCAAAGAAATAGATCCGAGATGCCAGATTGAGCACGCCGAGCGCATCGGTTTGGGAAATAGCAGTTACGAGCTTATCGAAATAAATTAGAAATATAAAATAATTGCGAGGTTAAGAGATGTCTCTTGGACAGATTATCAGGCAAAAACGTGAGCAGTTGAATTTGACGCTGGACGAAGTTAGCAATCGTATCGGTTTTTCCAAGCCTTATCTATCGACTATAGAAACCGGCAAGGTCAAAAATCCACCCAGCGACGAGCTGCTGACCAAGCTCGAGAAGATGCTCCAGTTCGAAGCCGGCCAGTTGTTGCATATCGCTCATGTCGAGGCTTTGCCGTCCGACATTCGGCACGAGTACGAATCGGCCGAAGCTGAAAACAAGAAATGGAGGAAGGTTGTTCAAAATCTTCTCGATAATAAAAATAAACCAAGTCGTCTCGGCAAGCTTTTGACTAAAAGCAAACTGAAGATTAAGGACGACAAGCTATCCATAGCCGCCGGCAGATTGGTGCCGATAATTAACAAAGTTTCCGCCGGTTATCCAACCGATTTCAATGATTTGGATTACCCGGTGGGCATTGCCGACGATTATGTTCGCTGTCCGGATTTGCACGATCCAAATGCCTTTGCCGTTCGGGTGGTCGGCGATTCGATGGAGCCGAAATTCTGTGAGGGCGATATTGTTATTTTCTCGCCTGCGGCCGATGTTAAAAACGGCGACGATTGCTTCGTTCGTTTTGCAATGCCTCACGAGACGACCTTTAAGAGGGTGTTTTTCGAGAAGAAGGACAAGATACGTCTTCAACCGAGAAATGATAAATATCCTCCGTCAATCATTGAAGGACAACGCATCAACGGTTTGTATCGTGCCATAATAAGGTACGAACAACTGTAGGTTTTTACGGCAGGTTCTTCTTCGGATTTGCTCTGTAAAAAACTTTGGCAATTACCTTATATTTTTTTCCCGCGAAAATAAAATGTTTAGGGGGCATATATGGAAAGAAGAATCTCAAATATATTCGGAAATTCCATACAATCGTAAGTTTAGTTTTGGCCAATAAAAGCCAGTTGGTTAAGGATACATTTTTAACAAAAGTTCATTGCTTTTGCCATGTTTTACGTATAGAATCCGTGGCTATTTATTTAATAGGCAGGCTTAATAATTCAGAAAATGCTTTAAATGCCCTGAAACCTGACACGACCGAACAGATTGGGCAGAATTAGTTAAAGGATATTTTTATGGGAAGGCGCAGAGATAGACGGAATAAAAGACGGGAAAAACAAATAAAAACGCGTAAGGCTAATGCCCCGCGCAAGGCCAAAGAACGTGCACGCAAAGCCGCTAAGGCCGCGGGCAGTGCCAATTAAAGGATGAAAAATATATCTGTTTTTTCAATCAGTCGTTTTTTCTCTTACTACATTTTTTGACCGGCGACGGCTAAGACCAACGCGAATATTTTTACCGCACCGGCTTCTTTTAGTGTTTTTGCGCATTCGTTCAGCGTAGCTCCTGTTGTTTTTATATCATCGACAAGGCATATTTTCCTGCCGCTTAATCTATGCCCTTTGCGAACTGCGAAAGCTCCGGCAACATTTTTTGCACGGGCCTGGGGGCTTACCATTCCCGTCTGCATTTTAGTTCGGCGAATTCGGACAAAGTCTGTGCTGGTTTTGACTGATGGATGTTTAAGTTTTTTAATTATCATGTGTGATTGGTTGAATCCACGAACTAATCGACGGGACCAGTGTAGTGGAACGGGAACAAAAATTTCTATTTCACCGCGAAAAACACTGCCCTGTAAAGCTGAATCTGCTAAAAAACCGAGGATTGTATCCAGTTCTGTCTTGCCGTTTTTAAAATCCACTATCATTTTTTGCAGGCTTTGGGCGTAAAGACCGGCACGAGCTATTTGGTCGAAATGTATTTCTTTGCCCTGGCAGTCGGGGCAAACTCCTTCTATTTGAGAGGCTCTGCCGGCATCTCGACCGCATCGCCGGCAATAATCTGCACCGGTGCAAACTATAAGCTGATTCCAGCAGTTTTTACACAGGCCGTTATCTGTTTCACAGATGTTTTCGCCGCAATTCGTGCAGACCGCAGGCCATAGAAGCTGATTTGTGCCCTGAAGGGTAAAACCTGCGACTTCTTTTATGCGGGCAAGAGTTTGATTTTGCCTTTTCCTAACCACGTGAGCCATTATATATGGATTAATCGGCAAAGACCACAGTAAATTCCCGAAGGAAGATAAGGTAAAGAGGCTTTTTGAATCGCGAGAGTATAAGATAATATTATAGAATGTTTAGTTTATCTGATATTAAATAGGGGTTATAATAAATAAAGATACTGCACATATAAGCCTGTAAATCCTTTATATATAATATTTTATATTCAGTAATTAGATGCGTGCCGGGTGGTTCTTTGGAATATTACATTGACTAAAGGTATATTGATGGTTATAATCAATTTTTTATGACTAAAGCAGTAAGAACAACCGGAAAGAAACGGACAAAAAAATCCTCCTCCAAAACTGCCAGAGTCAAGAGTAAAAAGGCTTTTAGAAGCTATCAGCAAGCTATTGACTATTTGTTTAAGAGGACGGATTACGAGAAGGAAGAGACTCTGCGCTATAATGTAACGACGTTCAGCTTGGAGAGAATGGAAAAACTGCTGTCGTTGTTAGGTGATCCGCACGTTAAAATTCCTACAGTCCATATAGCCGGCACAAAAGGAAAAGGCTCAACCGCTACAATGCTGGCCAAAATGCTCGAAGCGAATGATTATCGTGTCGGATTATACACTTCCCCCCACGTATTGCATTTGCATGAGCGGATTTCAGTTAATTCGGAAATGATCGACGAAGCACAAATGCGAGACTTGATTAATCGCATTTATGCTCCGGTTGAAAAGATGTCGAAGACGGATCCTCCCACTTTTTTCGAGATTATGACGGCTTTGGCTTTTATGTATTTTGTCGATAAGGCGGTCGATATCGCCGTTATTGAGACAGGATTGGGCGGAAGATTGGACAGCACCAATGTTATTAAACCTGAGATTATCGGCATAACAAGTTTGAGTATCGACCATCAACAACAGCTCGGCGAAACAATCGACCTTATAGCCTCAGAAAAAGCCGGTGTATTAAAGCAGGGTGTTCCGATTATTACCGTTCAGCAGGAACCGGCGGCGATGAGTGTTCTCAAATCGCAGGCCCTCGCCCTCAAGGCGCCTTTGAGTGTAACAGGCAGCGATATCGATTTTTCACATCGGTTCGAGACTTCACGTGAGCATGGTCCGCATACGAGAATCTGCCTGACAACTCCGACGAGCAAATTCGAGCACCTGAAAGTGCCCCTGCACGGCAAACACCAGGCAATTAACTGCGGCCTGGCTCTGGCGATGCTGGATAAGCTGAAATCGATGGGTTATAAAATCGATAATGAAAAAGTCTCCGAAGGGCTTCAAAAAGTTTCATTGCCGGGTCGAATGGAGATGATCTCGCATGATCCGAGAGTTATGATTGATGCCGCTCACAATGCGGCAAGCATTCGTGCGCTTATTCATGCGATCGGTCAGAATATCCCCTATGATTCTATGGTAGTGATTTTCGGTTGTAATAACGATAAAGACATTATGGGAATGCTGCAGGAATTGCAGTACGGGGCCGATAAGGTGATTTTTACCCGGAGCAACTCCGCCAAGGCGATTTCACCGGATGATTTGGCGGAGATGTACACGGAATTATGCGGCAAAATGTGCCAGAGCGCGCCCAGCTTGGGCCCGGCTTTACAAATCGCTAAAAGTGCCGTCAGCAGGGAAGATTTGATTTGCATTACCGGCAGTTTCTATCTCATCGGTCAGGCGAAAATGCGTTTCCAGCCGACAGCGGCAGTTGTAGGCGTTTAATTTTCTTCCCGCATATCTTAACTTCTATTTCAGACCTTAATTTCTATTGCTCCTCGCGGGAATTAACCGCTAAATTTCTGTCTTGAACCATTTTCAATTTGCAATAAGACGAAATCTGGGTTAAAAAATCTCTGATTTCAGTATTAAAAGCAGGCAATAAGGAGTTAGGTATGGCAGATGAGAAAAAATACATTGCCGTTGACCTTGGCGCCGAGAGCGGCAGGGTAATGATTGGAACGATTTCGGATGATAAGCTTGTTTTGGAGGAAATTCATCGTTTCAGTAACGGGCCTATTGAAGAAGATGGTTCCCTGAAGTGGGATTTTAAGAAGCTCATTTACGAGATAAAAACCGGTATAGGCAAAGCGGCAAAAGTTGCCGGCGGCGATATTACAGGAATTGGCGTAGATAGCTGGGGTGTTGATTTCGGCCTGCTCGATGATTCCGGCGAACTTATTGAAAATCCTTATCATTACCGCGACAGCCGAACCAATGGAATGATGGAAAAAGCGTTCGAGCTTTTGAGCAAAAGGGAGATTTACGAAAATACCGGCCTTCAGTTCATGCAGCTTAACAGCGTTTATCAATTGCTTGCGATGCGCATGGCCAATTCATCCGCTCTGGCCGGGGCGAAGAACCTGGTTTTTATAGCCGATTTGGTCAGCTACTTTTTATGCGGCGAAATTTTCGCCGAATACAGCCTTGCGAGCACTTCCCAGTTTATGGATATGAGAACTTCTCGCTGGTCACAGGAGGTTTTAGAGAGACTTTCTCTGCCGATTGATATTTTGCCCGAAGTTGTTAAACCGGGAACGATAGTAGGAAAGTTGACCCCTGAGCTTCAAAGAAACCTTGGCTGCGGTCCGATCCCGGTGATTGCGATTGGTTCACACGATACCGCTTCGGCGATTGCCGGTGTGCCGGCCGGAAACGGCAACTGGGCGTATTTGTCTTCGGGGACCTGGAGCCTTATGGGTGTAGAGATACCTGAAGCGATTATAAACGACAAGACTTTCGAATATGAATTTACAAACGAAGGCGGAGTTGAAAATACTATCCGGTTGTTGAAGAATATCATGGGACTCTGGCTCATGCAGGAATGTCGCAGGCAATGGCAGAAAGAAGGGACGGAGCTGTCTTATGACGAACTTACCGAGATGGCGGAAAAGGCCGAGCCGTTTGCCGGCCTGCTGAATGTGGACGATAACGCATTTCTCGCACCGGGGGATATGCCTAAAAGAATCAACGAGTATCTCGAACGCACCGGCCAAAGAACAACGCAGGATAAGGGACAGCTCAACAGAATCATTATGGAAAGCCTGGCTCTTAAATACAGACGGGTAATGGACGCGATCGAGGATATTACAGGTAATACTATAGATATTCTGCATATCGTCGGTGGCGGGATTAAAAATGAGCTGCTGTGCCAGTTCACCGCCAATGCAACCGGTAAAAAAGTTATCACAGGGCCTATCGAGGCGACCGCAAGCGGCAATATCCTGATGCAGGCAAAAGCCGCCGGTCAGGTTAAAACTTTGTCTCAGGCCCGGGAAATAGTTCGCAATTCCTTCGATCTAAAAGAATATCAACCTGAGAATGTAGCATTGTGGCAAGAGCAGTATGACAAAGCTAACAGCTAAAGACGAGAAAAATAATTCAATCGAACAACTTGAGAATCAACTCGATAGTTTTGATTCAGCACAGCGAAAAGATGCGCTTTTAAAACTATGTGAACTGGTTAGAACCGACCAAATAGATTTACCCGAGCCGGGGACGGACGTTAATCTGCATTGTCATACTTTCTTTTCTTATAACAGTTACGGCTATTCGCCGAGCAAGTTTGCGTACCTGGCACGCAAGTCAGGATTGGCCGTAGCGGGAGTTGTGGATTTTGATGTCCTGGATGCCTTGGAAGAATTTCTCGAAGCGGCAAAGCTTCTTGGTCTCAAGGGATGTGCCGGACTTGAAACGCGGGTTTTTGTGCCGGAATTTTCAACGAGGGTAATGACCTCACCGGGCGAGCCGGGCATTACATATCACATGGGGATGGGATTTCCGAAAGCACAATTGGAAGGCGGGCAGAAAGAGTTTTTGCTGAACCTTCGAAAAACTGCCCAAAAGAGGAATCGGGACCTGATGGGCAGGGTCAATCGGCATCTTAAACCCGCCGAGCTGGATTATGAAAAAGATGTGCTGGTTTTGACGCCGGCCGGTAATGCGACCGAACGACATATCAGTCTTGCTTATGCACGCAAAGCGGCGGAAATATTCGGCACCGGACAGGCCTTGGGTGATTTCTGGAGTAAAAAGCTCGGTGTTGAAGTAAAACTATCGGAGCTGCCCGAAAGCAGAGAGATTCTCAATACGATTCGTGCGAAAACAATGAAACGCGGCGGAGTCGGATACATCCAGCCGGACACAGGCTCGTTTCCGCTGATGGCCGATACGAATAAATTTATCCTTGCCGCCGGTGGAATGCCCGTGCATACGTGGCTGGACGGGACAAGTGACGGAGAAAAGGCCATAGAAGAATTGCTCGATGTTTCGATGAGCACGGGGTCGGTGGCATTGAATATTATCCCGGACCGTAATTACACTCCCGGCGCAAAAGACGTGAAGCTCGAGAATCTTTACGCCGTTGTGGAAATCGCGGAAAAACGACATCTGCCGGTTGTTGTCGGGACGGAGATGAACAGTCCCGGACAGAAATTCGTGGATAGTTTCGATACAGAGGAGTTGGCCGAGCTTGTGCCTGTATTTTTGAAAGGCGCCTATATCGTTTACGCACATTCGGTTCTTCAACAGCAATGCGGCTTTGGATACACGAGCAAATGGGCCGCGAAGAATTTCGAAAGCGTTGCTGAAAAGAACGAATTTTTCCGTACGCTCGGTAGTTCGCTTCAGCCGAAGGACGAAGATAAACTTGCCGGATTAAGTCAAGATTCGACAGCCAGGCAAATATTAGATATTTTTGAGAAGTAGAACTTAAGAAGTTACAAGGAATGAAAAATGCAGAATCTGCCGGATAGGCAATACGCTGTTCAGCTTGTCGGGCCGGACGAGCTTGTCCTGAATGAGTCCAAGGAAGTTTTCAGGCCGGGAAAGTATCAAGTTCTCTGCCGTGTGGAGGCGGTCGGGCTTTGTTTTTCCGACTTGAAATTACTAAAGCAATTCTCCGGTCACGTTCGTAAAAGTCAAATCATATCCGGTATAGATTCCGGAGTTCTTGATGAAATACCCTCCTATGTCCCCGGCGATGCTCCGACTGTCCCGGGACACGAGGCAGTTGTAAGAATCGAGGCTGTTGGCGAGGACGTGGGCGATTTTGAGCCTGGACAGCGTTATCTTGTTCAGACGGATTATCGCTGGCTCCCTACGGCAACCCGAAGCAATGCCGCCTTCGGTTATAACTTCGAGGGAGCTCTTCAGGAATACGTCCTGATGGATACGAGAGTCATCACCTCGCCCGACGGCGAATCGATGCTTATACCGGTCGGTGAGGAATTATCCTGCTCGGCGGTCGCACTGGTTGAACCGTGGGCCTGCGTCGAAGATGCCTACGCCTCCAAAGAACGCACCGGTATAAAAACCGGCGGTAAGATGCTCGTTATCGCCGATAAAGATGTGTCCGAAGACCTTTTAGAAAATCTGTTCGCCCGTTTCGGCAAGCCCGGCCAGATAACCTGGATGGGCCGGATTTTGCCGCCGGACGGATTCGACGTGCCTATACAACGAGCGGCGGAAATTGCGAATTTGCCAGATGCCGGATTTGATGATGTGATTTATTTCGGAAGTGACGCCGGGATGGTCGAGTCTTTATTTGCAAAGATAGGGACCGGCGGCCTGCTGAATATCGTGCTTTGTGGTGGAAATTTCGGCAGAGAAATTATCACCCCGGTCGGGAGAGTTCATTACGGCGGTATTCGAATAATCGGCACCAAAGGTCACGACCCGGCCGAGTCCATGGAAACAATACCCGATACCGATGAAATACGACCGGCTGACAAGATTAACGTAATAGGCGCAGGCGGACCGATGGGCTTGATGCACGTTGTCCGAAATATCTGCCAGGGCGTCGAAGGAGTGAGTGTTTTTGCCGGTGACGTGGACGACGACAGGCTGGCTGCTCTGACAAAAATCGCCGAGCCTTTGGCAAAAAAAAATTCCGTTAAGTATCATACGTATAATCCTACAAAAGAGGAAATCACCGAAACTTTCGACTATGCCGCCTTGATGGCGCCGATACCGGCTTTGGTTGTTGCGGCGATAAAAGATGCCGCACCCGGCGGCCTGATAAATATTTTCGCCGGCATCCCGGCTACGGTGACGGCACAAATAGACCTGGATGCGTATATCGAGAAAAAGCTTTTTTTCATCGGCACAAGCGGTTCGACGCTGGAAGATATGAAACGGATGCTGGAAAAAGTCGAGACCGGCAGGCTCGATACGAACCTGAGCGTGGCTGCGGTTAGCGGCTTTGTCGGCGCTACCGATGGAATACGCGCGGTTGAAAATCGGTCCATAGCGGGTAAAATAATAGTTTATCCGGCCTGCAGGACTCTGGGATTGGTGCCGCTAAGTGAAATGGCGCGGAAAATGCCGGAAGTCGCGGCCTGTCTTAATCACGGGCTCTGGACAAAACAGGCCGAGCAAAAACTTTTAGAAGAGTATAAGGTATTATAGTTTGTCATTCCCGCACAAGCGGGAATCTATACCTTCGAATTGGTTCTTGGATACCTGCTTTCGCAGGTATGACAAAAAAATGATCATTTTCAATAAATAACTAATTCAGATTGGAGCGAAATCGTTATTATGAAAAATATTGAACAAGCTTATGAAATTGCAAAGCAACGATATGGCGAGTTGGGTGTTGATACTGATAAGGTGATGAAACAATTGAAGACGATTGCCATATCGCTGCATTGCTGGCAGGGTGACGATGTCGGTGGCTTCGAAACTGCCGGAGCGGAGCTTTCCGGTGGAGGAATACAAGCCACGGGGAACTATCCCGGCAAGGCCCGGACGATAGACGAATTGCGAGCCGATATAGAAACGGCGCTGTCTATGATTCCCGGCAAACATCGCCTGAATCTTCATGCCTGCTACCTGGATAACGGCGGAAAGTTTGTGGACCGCAACGAGATAACAGTCGAGCATTTCCAGAGCTGGATTGACTGGGCGAATGCGAACGGCCTGGGGATGGATTTTAATCCTACGTATTTTTCACATGAAAAAGCCGCCGATGGTTTCACGCTCAGCCATGCCGATAAGGGGATTCGAGATTTCTGGATCGAACACGGTATCGCCTGCCGAAAAATCGGGGCCCAGATGGGAAAGCAGCTCGGCAGCACAACAGTCACGAACGTATGGATACCGGATGGATATAAGGATATTCCAGTTGACCGCTGGGGGCCGAGGGTGCGATTGGTCGATTCGCTCGATAAGATTTTCGCCGAGAAGCTCGATTCGAAAATTCACCTGGATGCGGTCGAATCCAAGCTCTTCGGTATCGGGGCCGAAAGTTACACGGTCGGCTCGCATGAATTTTATATGGGCTACGCCGTATCCCGGCAGAAACTTCTCTGTCTGGACGCGGGGCATTATCATCCGACGGAGGTGATTTCCGATAAAATATCTTCGGTGCTGATGTTTGTGCCGGAATTACTTTTACACGTAAGCCGTCCGGTGCGGTGGGACAGCGACCATGTCGTGATTCTCAACGATGAGTTATGTGCCATTGCTCAGGAATTAATTCGTAGCGGCAAACTCGATAAAGTTCATATAGGGCTGGACTTTTTCGACGCGAGCATAAATCGTGTGGCCGCATGGGTCATCGGAACGCGATGTATGATAAAGGCGCTGCTTCTGGCGCTGCTGGAACCGGCGGAAAAACTTCGTGCAAACGAGCAAAGCGGCGATTATACTTCTCGTCTGGCTATACTCGAAGAGTTGAAAACACAGCCTTTCGGTGCAGTGTGGGATTATTACTGCCTTAAGGCCGATGTGCCTGTCGGAAAGCAGTGGCTTGACGAAGTCAAAAAGTACGAGGCTGATGTCACTGGAAAACGTATGTAAAAGGTAAATGGATCTGTGGGATTGGACGCGCCCATAAGAGCTTATCTAAAAGAATAAAAACGTATGAAGGGCAAAAGCATGAGTGAAGAGCAAAACCAAACGACGCAACCGGGGACGGAATATGAACGTGAACCTGTGCCGAAGAGAGCACTTTTGGGTTTCAAGAGTTTCATCGGCATGTATGCCGGTGAACACTGTGCCGGGACGGAATTGATGCTGGGGCCGCTATTTGTGGCGGCGGGAGTAAGTGCCTTCGATCTTATCGTAGGATTGATTCTCGGAAATGCACTGGCTGTGCTGAGCTGGACTCTGATGTGTGCACCGATTGCCACGCGGGCAAGGCTGACATTGTATTATCAGCTGGAGAAGATTTGCGGCCGGCGTTTGGTTACGCTTTACAATCTTACAAACGGAGTGATGTTCTGCTTTCTTGCCGGTGCGATGGTGACGGTCTCGGCGACGGCCTTGGGGGTATGGTTCAAATTCGATATGCCCGGCCTTAATGATATGTACCCTAACAGCGTCGGTTGGGTTATTGCCGTATTGGTCTGTGGCGGTTTAATTGCGATTGTAGCTGCGTATGGATATAACACTGTAGCTAAGTTTGCTAATATCGCATCACCATGGATGGTTCTTGTTTTCCTGGCGTTCGGTTTTGTGGGTTTGAAGCAGTTTATCGATGTGACCGATACCCATATAAAATCAGCTGGTGATCTTTGGACGTTGGCAAACACGAGCATTTGGAAGGGGGGAGAACCGTTGCCGGGTCAGGTGAAATTTACCTTCTGGCATGTGACTTTCTTCGGCTGGTTCTGTAATATGGCGATGCATATCGGAATGAGCGATTTGTCGGTGTTCAGGTTTGCCAAAAAGTCGTGGTACGGCGTGGCATCAGGCTCAGGTATGTATGTGGGACACTTCATGGCATGGATTGCAGCCGCGATGTTGTTTGCACTTCAATTGCATGTGACAAAACCCGACCAGTATATGTCCGAGCTTTTGATAAACAATACCGAGGGAAAATATACGCAGGAGTATTTGGAGTCGGCTTCTTTAACACCGGAGCTGATAAAAGAGGCGATGGATATAGAGAACAAGCTTTTTGAAGACGGAGTAATTCCGGAAAAGCTGATTAAAGTTCCGACGCCGCTACCGGGACCTTTGGCACATAATGCGGCTGGATGGGTAGGGCTTTTGTGTGTAATCATTGCCGGGTGGACGACCGCGAATCCGACGATATATAGAGCAGGCCTGGCGTTCCAGGCCATTATACCAAAAGTATCGCGGTTCAAAGTGACACTGGTTACTGGTATGATAGCAACAATTGCCGGTATGTTCCCGGCGTTTGCGATGAAGCTGCTGGATTTTGTGGCAATTTACGGAATGTTGCTGATGCCGATGGGAGCGGTGATTTTTGTGGACTTCTGGTTGATAAAGAAATTCGGTCTGCAAAGTTCTTATGCCGAGGCAAGTGGGAAACTATTCAACTGGGCCGCTGGTGCCGCATGGCTTGTAACGCTTGGAATATGTCTGGTCCTGGTCAAATATGCCGGTATTCAGATTTATTTTGTGAGTCTGCCCGGCTGGTTTGTAGCGGCAATTCTGTACATTGTAGTTAGCAAGATTTATCAGAAAAAAATCCGCCCTGCGGCATAAAAGGAGATATGCGATGAAGACATTAATTCAATTAATAGGCTATATTTCTATTATCGTTTTGATTGTGCCGTCGATGTTGTATCTGGCCGGCAAAATGGAGCTTAATCAGGTTAAAACAACGATGCTTATAGCGACGATTGTTTGGTTTGCGGCCAATACTATCCTGGCCTGGCATTTGGAAGATAAAATCATGGGGAAAAATAAGTAAATGGATAAGGCATTGGCTGAGCTGATTCGGATATCGAACGTTACCGGCAAGGATTCGACTCTTGTCGCGGGCGGTGGAGGTAATACCTCGGTAAAGACCGCCGACGGCAAATTCATGTACATAAAGGCCAGCGGCACGGCCCTGAAGGATATGGATTCGAAAAGGGGCTGGCGGAGAATGCATCTGGAGCCGGTGCTGGCGATTATTAAGGATAAAGACCTGGCGAAGCTGGATGCATCGATACGTGAGCCGGAGGTTGTTGACCGTTTGCTGAATGCCTGTGACGACAACGTGACAAGCGGCGCCAGGCCATCGGTCGAATCGCATCTTCATGCGTGTCTCGATAAATGCGTGATTCATCTGCATCCTTTGGTATTGGCCGCGTATGTAAGCGCTAAAAACGGCAAA
>JAFGBG010000119.1 GCA_016933295.1 Sedimentisphaerales bacterium
CGACCTTGCCGAAAAATTCGAAGGTAAACAAAACGAAAAATAAAATCAATTGTTTCTGTTTATCACGGCGTTTAGCATGTCGAGATAATCGGAAAGCAGTCGAGTAATCAGAAACTCGTTCCGGACTTTTTCTTTCGCTTTTTTGCCCATAGCTTCGGCTTCGTTGGGATTCTTGAGTATATGGATAATTCTTTCGGCAAAACCCTCGATATCATAAGGGGGCAGCAGGTATCCGCTCTCGCCATCATCGATTTGGACGGGGATACCGCCGACATTAGAGGCGACAACCGGCGTTTCTTTCCAGAGCGCCTCCGTGACAGAAAGGCAGAAGCCTTCCTTGGTGGATTTTTGTATAATTACGTTTGAGAATTTCTGAATCGCGTTGACCAGGAAATCGTTATTGCCAACGACGAACATTATGTCACCTTTATCGACGTATTTCTTCGCTTTCCGGAATGTCCTGTTGTACATTTGGACGCCTTCAGGGTCGTCGCCGGCAAGATTGTAGCAGAAGACCAGCCGGCAATCGACCTTTTCCTTTACCAGCTTGAATACCTCGATGACACCTTCGGGGTCCTTCCACGGATCGAGCCGTGAGACCTGGGTAATTATCGGTTTGTCCGTGGGTATGCCGGCTTTTTTAATGTATTCCATTACGGTCTTTTCCGGCAAATCTATGTTCTTGTGATTGAGAGGATTAATCGCCGGGCATATCAACCTTTGGTCTATCGGCAGCTCGTCTTTATAGTATTTTTCGCTTGATACGACAATCTGGTCATATTTCAGCAGAAAGCCGGTAAGGAAATCCCATAATTGCGGATTTGGTTCCGTCAGATCTATATGGCAGCGCCATATCCAGGGCTGGCGTTTTCTGTATGACCTTATCAGCGCGAGCGGCTGGGGATCGTGCACAATCACGCAATCGTGGTCGAAATGAGTAAATCTCGAATAATTTCCGTTTACCTGAAGGTATAATTCCTTCTTTTGTTCCGTGAGATTTATGTTGGCTCCCTGTAGGGCGTTATGAAAGCTCTTTGTAATCTCGAAGAAATCCGGCGTGCCGTGCAGAATTCTCCAGCCGGTATCGATACCTACATCGTTCATCAGCATAACCAATGAATAGAGTATCTCAGCCACGCCGCCACCCATGTATGTGCTGTTTACATGCACAATATGTTTGCCGTAGAGACCTCTGGCTCTGGCATAAATTTCGGCTAATGTTTTATCCGGTACAATCCCACGGAATTCTTCAAGACTTAACATACTAATTCCTCGCCAATTCTTTTAGTAACAACCTAATTTCATTCAGAGTATCCACCTGAAACCTTGCGTTTGAGACACTCAATCCTACTTTAATCGAATAAGCCCCGTCGGGCAGGGCACGAAACATTTCTTCATCGGTATAATCGTCACCGGCCGCCAATAAAAAATCCCATTCCTGATTAGTGGCCCAAAATTCCACGGCGAGGCCTTTGTTTACGCCGACACTTTTTATTTCGATGATTTTATTGCCTTCAAATACGCCGACATCGAGGTTCTCGGTCATGTTCAGCAAGGCATCTCTAAGTTCCTGACCGCGAATATTGGCAAGCTCGGCGTCGGCTCTCCGGTAATGCCAGACCAATGCGAAATCCTTTTCTTCAACAGAGGAACCCGGCGTTCTGTCTGAATAAAGCTCGAGGATCGGTCTTATATTGTCTTTCCAGCGAGTGGGGTGTGGCTGAGTACATTGCCATTGTTTATTTATCTGTTTGATCCACGCTCCGTGTTCGGCCACTAACGATACTTTTAGATTGCCGAGCCATTCGTCCAGTGTTTTTTTATCTCTGCCGCTGATTATGACGATACAGTTTTTGTCGTTACTCGATAAAGATTCCAATAAATTTATAATTTCATCATCCGGTCCTGCTTGTGCCGGTTTGCCTTTGAAACCGACCAGTGTCCCGTCATAATCCAGTAATAATAATCTTTTCTCGCTTTTGCCGTAATCCGCTATTAATTTCTGCCTTTCGGCCCCGGAAAGTTTTCGCACATAAAGTTCTCTCTGTTTTTTCTTAATATCCGATAAAGCATGAATAAAATCACTGCTCCATCTCGATACATCGTATCTGGCAATTCTCTCCTGCATGAGCCTGTTACGTTCGATTTGCTCTGATAAAGGCATTTCGAGGGCGTTTTTGATTGCCTGCACTATGGCCCCTTTATTGTTTGAATTGACTATCAGAGCTTCTCCCAGCTCGCTGGCCGCTCCGGTCATCTCGCTGAGGATAAGGATCCCTTTGCCGTCGGTTTTACTTGCGATAAATTCTTTCGCAATCAGGTTCATTCCGTCTCTGAGAGGAGTAACTAACGCCACATCGGCGACGTTATATAATGCGGCAATTTTATTGAACGGCATAAAACGGTACAGATACCAGACGGGAATATAACCGATTGCGCCGTGTTCGCCGTTTATTCTCCCGACAAGCTGCTCAAGTCTGTTTCTGAGCGCCTGATAATCCTCGACGTCTGTACGTGATGGAACGGCAACCATTATCAGTGTAACTTTACCCTTATATTCGGGATTTTCAGATAAGAATAAATCAAAAGCTTCCAACCGCTGGATAATACCCTTTGTGTAGTCCAGCCTGTCGATGGATATGATGATTTTACGTTTGCCGACTGTTTGAAGTATTTTGTCAACTTCGTTTTTTGTGCCGGGATTTTCTATGGCCTGGGAATATTTTTCATAATCGATACCCATGGGAAACGCGTCTATTTTAATAATACGGTTACCTATCCTGACCTGGCCGAGGGTATGTTCAAGTCCCATGATTCTGCAGACACTACTGAGAAAGTGCCGGACATAATCGTAAGTGTGAAAACCTATTAGATCTGCTCCGAGTATGCCGTTGAGAATTTCCTCTCGCCACGGCAAAAGTCTGAATAATTCAAACGACGGCCACGGTATGTGCAGGAAAAATCCGATTTCCAAATCAGGGAAATTTTCTCTCAGCATCTGCGGCAGAAGCATTAATTGATAATCGTGAACCCAAACGCAATCGCCCGGCTCGATTATATCAGTTACTGTTTTTAAGAAAGTCTGATTTACCTGTTGATATGTTTTCCAGAAACGGTCCTCCCATACGGTTCTCGTGGGAAAATAGTGAAAGAGAGGCCAGATCGTCTTGTTACTGAATCCGAGATAATATTGTTCTATTTGCTTTTCGGAAAGAAATACAGGGAGGCAGTTTTCTTCGGCCAGTTTTTCTTTTATTTGTTTTTTATCGTGGTTAGTCAGCTTTTCATTTGTTATGCCGGGCCAACCTATCCAGAGGCGCTCGTAGGATTCCGGCAGAGATGATAATCCTACGGCCAGTCCTCCCGCGCTGGAGCGAAAATAAAACTCTCCTTCTCTTTTTGTTATACTGAACGGCAATCTGTTGGCAATAACAATCAATCGACCCATCTTCATTTCCTTATTTCAAAATTTGTTTATACCAAACCACAAGATAATCGCAAGGGATAAATACGAATTAACAATACAAAAGGGCCAAAGTTGCTTTTTTGGGTGCGAAATACCTGAATATTACGTGATTTGTATTAACTATAAAATTAGATGAATGAAGACTAATAATTTATTTCAAGATGGATATAAACGTGTTTTAACGATAATATATTTCCCATTGTCTCATAATTTTGAGTTAATAGGAGTCGGTTATTTTGGCGTCGGAAAGTACGAAAAAAAAATCTCATCGAATAGCATTGATTGTTTCTGAGCATACGGTGACCGAATACGGAACGTTCTTAGGGCATCTTTTGATTGGCTTGGCCGATGAATCGATTCCAGTGGCTTTAGTCTGTCCGGAATGCAGTAATCTGGATTCCATAATTCTCGGTGCCGCAGAGATTATAAGGTATTCGTCTTTGGATTTACCTTTCATAGCACATTTTAATAAAAGGCTACTCACTGATAGTCTTATGAAATTTAAACCTACCATATTGCACTGCCTTTGTGAAAGCATGGCGCCGCTTGTGCGTCAGTTGGCCCGCCGGCTGGAATTACCTTATGTGCTGATGGTAAATTCCTTACAGGAGCGATGGGACCGGCTGGTCGTTTCAGTCAAACGATGCGCAAGTATCGTTGTGCCTGCCCGGAGCATTGCACAGAATATTACAGCAACTTACCCGCGTTTCGGAGAGATTGTTCATCAAATTAATATCGGTACTTTTGCGGCACAAACCTGTCGTTGTTTTTCCACTTCTTCCAGGATCCCAACAATTATAATCTCTCATCCGTTTGATAATTCCGAAGAATATGAGAAGCTTTTTGGTGCTCTGCGGCATTTACGAATCGAAGGCCACGAGTTCCTGGTTGTTGTTATAGGGGGCGGCAGGGCGGAAAGGCAGCTATGGAAACTGCTGGCTGCGCTGGCTATGTTGCAAATTGTGACTATTGTCCCGAGGCAGACTCCGGCAAGAATGGTTCTTAACGCAGGTGACATTTTCATACGGCCTCAGCCCAATACACGTTATGATATTTTTTTATTGGAGGCAATGGCTGTTGGGGCCGTTGTGGCAGGCTGTAAAGGGGGTGTTGACGATCTAATTATAGAGAATGAAACTGCGTTGATTTTTGATCCGGATGACGAGCTTAGTATCGTCGGAACCATGCAGCGTCTGCTCGGCAGACAGGAATTAACGCGTAAAATAGCTAAAAACGCGCAGGAGAATTTAAGAAAAAATTGCTCCGTTAGCGAAATGATATCATCGACCGTTCGGCTCTATGAGAGTGCGAGAAAGTAATAGATACCGGCGAATTTTTGGTAAAAAAGCGAAAAAAATAGTAACATATTGTTAAAAACCACGTCTTAATTACGGGAAGCCAGGTAGAAAAACTCTCTGTTTAATATTTTAAATGGAGGCTTGAGAATTATATGCAGAACAGGTTTTTCATTCCGGCAGGATTCTCGGTCTATAACTCTAATTCAAAGAAAAAGGGGAACCAAAGATGCGGAACTCTAAAAAAATAATTTTGATTACAATTCTAATTTGTGTAGTTTTTGAGCATATTTGCCTGGCATGGATCATACAAAGTAAAGAAGAAGAAAATCGCCTCAAAGCCTTGGAACTGCTCGATAAATACATAGCTACTCAAGACAAGCTTAGAACTTCATTTATCAGCAAGTCTGAAATCATATCAAAATTCCAGGTTTTAAATCGTCTCAGGCCACAGTACAAAAAAGGTACGCTATATGAGGTGAATAGAAAGCGTGAAATCCGCTCCGATGGCAACAGGCACTATTCTTTTGTAAAAAGATGGGGAGACAATGCCGGCAGAGAACCAACTACCGAAGAACATTCTAATTACAATTATAATCTTTGGGATGGTATATATCGTTATCAGTATCTTTATTCCCCTGATAGGCCCGCAACATCGTCTAGAAAAAATGGTATGCTTTTTTTGACACGAAAAGATAATATAACTTTACCTCAGGAACGTATTCGCGACTCAGAAACAGTAGGTTTTTTTCTCGGCAGCAGTGAAAGAATAGATGCCGAACTCAGGCGGGCTGATAGTTTAACAGTTCGGCCTGAAACAGAGGAAATAAACGGATCGAAATGTTTTGTCATTGATGCAAAAGCAAAGGGCTGTGAATATTCGATATGGATAGATCCGGAACATGATTATAATATCTCAAAGGCAATTATTAAAAGAGGTTGGACAACTGCTGGCGATCCGAAGGATTATAACAATCCACCAAAAGGTAATACTGAAGTAGATTTGACGAATGTAAGTTTTAAAAAGATTGATGATGTCTGGTTAACTGCAGAGTACGACTACGGTTACAATATAAAATATGCAGATGGGGGCTATGAGATATCAAATGAACATTATAAGATAGTTGAATTTTTACGCAATCCGGACCACGATGCTTTAGGTTCATTCGAGCCAAATTTCATTAGAAATGGTGCATTGGTTGATATTATTGGATTTCTCCCTGGAATCCGCTTTACATGGCAAGAAGGTAAAATCATAGATAGTGATGGGATCGAAGTTGACCTTAAGACTTTGAAACCGCCGTCGCTTATGAGAAAAGCTCTGCCGTCACTGGCGGAATTCAACGTCAGGCTCAATCCCGAGTTAATTAAAGATAAAATGGTTCTTGTTTGCTTCTGGGATATGAATCAGAGGCCCAGCCGTGATTACATCCAAACCTTAAACAAAAGAGCACAGGAATTATTAGATAGAGATGTCTATATGGTTTTTGTCCAGGCCGAACAGATTGACCAGAAGAAACTCATTGCCTGGCTTAAGGAGAATCGAATTGAACCGCCGGTAGGAATCAGCAGATCCCGCCTGCTTATACTCAAGCAGAGCTGGGGCGTGAAATCTCTGCCGTGGTTGATTTTAACGGATGCCGGGCATGTTGTTTCCAACGAAGGATTTGGACTTGACGAGCTGGATAAAAAAATCTCCATTCTCCGTAATACAACTACGAAGGATGAAAAGGAGGCCGAAAATACTGGTCGTTAACAGCATCAATAATGTGAAATATTACACACAATTTGGCTTTGTAGACTGAAAGAAAGAAGGGAAGCACAAATGATGAAAACTGTGTCAATTATTGTATATATCAGTCTTATAACCGCGAGTATTTCTGCTGACAAGATACCTTCTGCTAAGGAAATTTTACAAGAATACACGGAGGGGCAGGAAAAGTTCAAATCGTTTATCCTGAAATTTGACTGTGAATATGCTGGGACAATTAAACTTCCCCATATCGGGCGAGAGGGCAGCAGTAAGGGAGGATATATTGGTGAATTCCGTTCGGATGGCAAGAGGCATCTTTTTTTAAGGAAAGTATGGGGTAATGCTCGTCCTGATCTGGCGCAAACCAAAGATATGGTTGAAAAAGATCCTCGTTATTCTTGCGAAATGTGGAATGGCGAGAATCGTTATCAATATCAACGTTCTAAAGAAGAAGCGGATAGAGACAAAGTTTATTTAGTAAATGCTGAAGATTATAAACCTGAGATAGATAGTCTTGGAAAAGCTGAATACGTTAATAAACTATGGGGTGTGTTAGAGGACACTTACACACGAATACCCTATAAGCGAGTTGATGCCGAGCTGAAAAATGCGGATACAATTTTTGTTCTACCGCAAACGGAGGAAATAAATGGTTCACAATGCTATGTATTAAATGCCGCTACAAAAGACAGTAAATATAAAATTTGGATAGATCCGCAGCATGGATATAATATTGCTCGAGCGACGGTGTTAAGAGGTGAAGAATGTCCTAATTTTGGGAAACCCGAAGAGATATCTGTATCTGGTTATATAAGAAATGTTAAATTTAAAAAATTTGGAGAAACATGGGTGCCGATTGAGGGGTATTATGGCTTCAACAGAAAAGTAATTCAAAATGGCTTTGAAAAAGAAGATTGTCATATTAGGATAACACATTTTGAACTTAATCCGGATCATGATACTTTAGGCTCATTTGAGCCGAATTTTATAAGGAACGGCTCACCCGTTCAAATCATTGGTTTGCGGGGTATTAGCTACATTTGGCAGGATGGTAAAGTTCTGGATTCGAATGGGAAAATCATTGTCGATTGTACTAAGAGAACACATGAGAGAGAAAATAACGATGCGAAAAAATAATAATTCATATCTAATCGCAATAACGCTTTATGCGGGTTTTGTGTCGGTCACCTGTGCTGGAACAAAAAGTGAAACTTCTGCAGAAAAGCAGCCCAATACGTGGGACTTGATTCGTAAAGCCCAGGTTAAAACTACTGAATCGGCCGAACCGGCGATTTCAGAACGTGTTCTTCATTTTCCGAAGGAACGGTCTTTCGGTCAAATAATGATTCAGGATTTCAATGTAGTAAGAAACATTCAAACATTTTTTTACTGGTCAAATGCAGGGGACACCAAGTGGGAATATCTCGGTGAGGCTCAGGGAGATGTTAAAATACCTTCGGATAAAAAAGTCCGGCTTATCCTCGAATCATGGACATGGCAGAATCCACAGATTTTATCCGCATTAAGGCTATTGCAGCCGGATGATATCTATTCACTGATTCTCAGCCCAAGATGGTCTTCAGGAATAAAAAGCCCAAGTGACGAATGTATGCCTTATGTTGCACATCTGAGAGGATTGAGGATTTTGAATCTGTCTGAAGACGGTATCACAAGCCGAGGTCTTAAATTCCTTACCACACTAAATTCGCTGGAACAATTGTACGCACCGGGAGGACTTACAAATGATGGTTTGAGTGAAATAGCGAGTTTATCCTCGCTGAAGGCATTATATATCGGAAGTCATAACCTGACAAACGCCGATCTGGCTAATCTTGCAAAATTGCCGTTACTCGAGGAACTTGATTTGGCCGGCAGAGGCCGTGTTAATGATGCCGGACTTATTCATCTGGCGAAATTACCTCGTCTGAGTTACCTGATGCTTGGGGGCGAAAACTTCACGGATAACGGCATAGCTCATCTTAAAAATTGCCCATCGCTTAGAATTCTTAACCTTGGGTATCTGAACCAATTGACTGATGAAGCAGTGATACATCTATCTGAAATTCCACAACTCGAACGTATCTGTTTTCACTCGAGTCCAAATATTACTAATGCGGGGATAATCCATCTGACAAAATTGAAATTTCTAACGATGCTCGATATTAAGAACGCAAAAGTTACCGATAAAGGTCTTATACATCTGGCGAAAATTAAAACGCTTGAAAATCTGACTCTTCCCGATATAGGTATCACTGATGCCGGCGTCGAGCATATTACACAATTACAAAATTTAAGATATCTATGGGTTGCAACCCACTCATCGTCTCCTTTAACCGACAAGTCACTACAATATATAAGTACACTAAAGAATCTTGAAGAGCTTCATACGCGCGGGTCAGGTTTCAGTTCTGAGGGGACAAAACATATAGCAAAATTGGACAAACTGAGACAACTTTCTATCTCCGGCAGTAAACGATTAACAGACGATGCTCTGGCGGAATTGTCAGCATTGAAATCATTGACATACTTAGGTATTGGTAGCGGCCCAAGTATATCAATTTCCGGATTGAAATCCTTGAATAATCTTAAAAATCTCAAAAAACTCAGTCTTAACGACATCTATCAGGATAATTCATCTGCTATGGATATATCCGGATTAACAAGCCTGGAAGATCTTACTTTTAAACTTCACAAGCAACGCAAGGGCCGTTTGTTGATATCCGATTCATTTAAAGACGAAGACTGGGCATGCCTGGCTAATCTTACCGAACTCAAAACACTGCAGATTACCGGAGTTGGAATAAGTAATGAAGGAATTAAACACCTTTCCAGCCTGAGAAATCTAGAATTTTTGAATATTATATGCCCGGGCGAAAAAAGAATAAACGATGAAGCACTCAAATACGTGACAAATATGCACAAGCTAAACCGGCTTTATATCAAAGACGGTCATTTTACCGACAGGGCACTGGATTATCTCAATGGTCTGCCGTCTCTTTCCCGGATAGAATTGACCTCTGATTATGCATTCAGCGTTCGAGCTATTCAAGATTTTCAGCGGAAGAATCCGAATGTAAAAACATTGCGGCTCGTGCCGTGATAAGTAAAAGTATTGTTTGTATAGATTCAACCTTTGCTGAGAAAATCCCCGAGAATATCTTGACAGATGTTTCGTTTTGGTGTAACTAAATTGTGTAAACGGGAAATATTTAAAAACAAAAGGAGTGTTAATATGCGAGCCGGACGAATTCTACTAATAGTTCTTCTGATTGGGATAGCTGCGTTCAGCCAGGGATGTGTTGCCGCGGCAGTTGGTATAGGTGCCGCCGGGACTGTTGCTTACGTCAGGGGTGATTTGGAGGCAGTAGAGTCGGAAAACCTTGATGCCGTGTACGAAGCGGCCGTCAAAGCGGTTGATGAGCTTGATCTGCGGGTCATTAGCAAATCGAAAGATGCGCTGACCGCCACGATTAATGCTCGTGATGCTCAGGATAAAAAGATTAAAATAACACTTAAAAACACGGCGGAGCAGACGACCAAAATATCCATAAGGATAGGATATTTCGGCAGCGAAACCAAATCGAGACTTATTTACCAGAAGATACACGATAACCTTCGGTCATAGAACTCTTTGGGGGCGGAAAATCAGATCAATTCAACATCGTCCGGTTTATCCGGAGCCGGGATGTTGGGATCTGATAAAGCAGTGCCGAGTCGATAAGCTTCTTCGAGGGCGGAAGGATGTTTCTTGATATCGCCGCGATTATCGACTTGATTTACGAATAAACCACCGAAATAATGCATATCGAGGCAATCAAAATATACCTTCATCGTTCTACGGATAGAGTCGAATTGCTTAACTCCTTTTGAGCCTCCTACGGCGATAATCATAGCCCGCCGGTCGCGTTTGGGATTGAAAAGCTGTTTTTTTAGCACGTATTTGTATGCCCATAGGCATTGCCCGCGGTCTATGAGCATTTTCGCCTGGGCGCAGACGGTCATGAAAAATATAGGTGTGGCAAAAATCAGGCGGTCGGTATTGATTATTTTTTCCAGAATCTGTTGATAATCGTCCTCAATTATGCATTTACCTGTGGAATAGCAGGCATTGCATTCTATACAAGGGCCTATATTGTAGTCGGTTAAACGGATATACTCGGTTTGGGCACCTGCCGCTTCAGCGCCTTCCAAAGCCCGCCGTAAAAGAGTATCGCTGTTGCCCCCGATTCTCGGGCTTGACGAGATTCCAAGCACTTTTATGCCCATAATGATTACCTTTTCTAAATAAAAAAGTCTGAATTTCTTTTCGATTTGTATGACATAATACAGCCTAAACAGCAGACCTTCAAATTGTTTTTGGCGTAAGTTCCGAAATGGCAGAGGCTAATATCAAGCTCTGAAAAATGTTCAAGAATTCGGACATAAAACGCCGATTCTTAGTATTGATATAAGCAAATTAGTGGCTCTAAGAAATGACCAAACCGGCCATGTTAGTTTGAACTTATTTTGCCTATTCTTTGTAATTGCTCACAAGTCAGATCGTAATCCGGGCAAAATGAGCAAGAGCTAAACAATATACGGAAAGAGTCACATGAATCAAGGGAGAGTCGTTTGGCTCTCCCATTTTTTTTGTTTTCCCGCTTTTCCCAGGATTACCCATTCCTTTCATATCTTTCCGACAATGTATGTAAAAATGAGGAAGGTTGACACGGTTCCTTGTGCGGCGTATGATTTGCCGTAAAGAGATTTATTCCTGGAGTAATAAAGATGAACGAAGTAGAGAAAAGTTGGGAAAAGCGATTAACCGGTAAGCCGGTTGAGATGACGGTTGATTTTGTAGAGTCGCTCTCGATAGACAAACGCCTGTATAAATATGATATAGTAGGCTCAATCGCCCATGCGCAGATGCTGGCAGAGAAGAAGCTGATTACAAAAGACGAATTCAAACAGATTAGAGATGGTCTTATCCAGATCAGCGAGGAAATTGCGGCGGGGCGATTCGTATTCGAGAAAAAGTACGAAGATATTCACATGGCGATCGAGGCGGCACTGATTGAAAAAATCGGCGAGGCCGGGAAAAAACTTCATACCGGCAGAAGCCGCAACGACCAGGTGGCGACCGATATTCGACTCTGGATGCGTGATGAAATCGAGATTGTTCAGGCAAAGATTACGCTTCTTCAAAAAGCATTTGTTAAATTAGCGGCAAAACACACCGAAGATATTATGCCGGGTTACACCCACCTCCAGCGCGCCCAACCGGTTTCCATCGCCTCATATCTGCTTAGTTTTGTGGAACGATTCGAGCGTGATTTTATTCGGCTGAAAAATTGTAAAACTCTGTTGAATCTTTCGCCGTTGGGCAGCGGAGCGCTTGCCGGCTCGACACTGCCGCTGGATCGGTCGAACACAAAAGAGCAATTGGGTTTTTCCGATATTACCTACAACAGCATCGATGCCGTCAGTGACAGAGATTTCTGTGCCGAGTTTATTTTCGATTGCGCGATGATAGCAACACACCTGTCCGGTCTGGCCGAAGATTTGATTTTGTATTGTTCCAACGAATTCGGATTCCTGTGGGTTGATGACGCCTATTGTACATCTTCGAGCATGATGCCACAGAAACGCAATCTCGACGTGGCGGAACTTATTCGCGGCAAAACCGGTAGCGTTTACGGTTCTTTAATGGCGATGCTGACGGTTCTAAAGGCTCAGCCGTCGGGATATAACCGCGACCTTCAGGAAGACAAGGTCCATATTTTTGCCGCTGCCGATACCATCGAAGCTTCTTTGGATATGGCCTGTGCAATTATCTCGCACAGCAGATTCGAAACAAGGGAAATTTCCGCCGGTTTGGATGAAGGTTTTCTGGATGCCACTGCGTTGGCTGAGTATTTGGTCGGCAGGGGGATTGCTTTTCGGCAGGCGCATGGCATTGTCGGTTCTTTGGTCGCCGAATGTGAGAAGCAGAATAAAAAACTGAGCGAGCTTACTTTGGATGAATTGAAACGACAATGTGCCGGGGTTGAGGCCGATGTCTATGAAAGTCTCGGTGCGACGAAAGTTGCTGATAAATATGTTACCGAAGGAGCCGCAGGACCCAAACAGGCGAAAAGGCAGATTGAGTACTGGACGAAGCAATTGGGGCAGCGATGAGCGCGACCGAAGATGAAATAACAGGCTGGTTCGCCGACCAAAGCAGGTTATCTCCGGAAGATTTTCCTATCGGGATCGGTGATGATATGGCGCAGATTCGATTCGGTGGAGAGTCAGTTTTTGTTACCACTGATATGTTGCTGGACGGCGTGCATTTCGATTTGGAGCATGCCTCATTGAAGCAAATCGGGTATAAAGCAATGGCGGTAAGTCTCAGTGATTGTGCCGCAATGGCGACTATACCTGTTGCCGCAGTGGTTTCTGTAGCTTTACCCGAAGGCTTCGGTCAGGAACAGCTCAAGGAACTTCATTCCGGAATTGTTTGTGCCGGAGACAGATTCAACTGCTCGCTTGTCGGCGGTGACATTACGAGATGGAAAGGCAAAAGTCGGTTTGCTATAAGTGTGGCGATGCTGAGCAAACGGGCGGAAAACGAACCGGTAAAAAGATCCGGTGCGAAGGTCGATGATAAAATATGTGTAACAGGCTCGCTCGGCGGCTCCGGATTCGGAAAACATCTGGAATTCGAGCCAAGAGTCAGAGAGGCGTTAAAAATATCCCAAATGGTAAAAGTGAATTCAATGATAGACCTTAGTGACGGGCTGAGCAGCGATTTGAATCGAATCTGTCGGCAGAGCGGTCTCGGCGCCGTAGTAGAAGCGGCAAAAATTCCTATTTCTGATGCTGCCCGGCAAACCGGTAATCTACTCGAGCGGGCTTTGAACGACGGCGAAGATTTCGAGCTGCTTTTTACTCTTTCGTCGAGTGACTGCAAGAAATTATTTGATAAATGGGATCTGCCGCTGCCGATCAGCGAAATTGGTACAATGAACGTTACCGGCAAAATTCAGATAAAAATGCAGGACGGACGTTTATATGAGCTTGAGGCAAAGGGGTATGATCATTTGAGTTAAATTATGGATAGTGATTTGAATTTCGTGACAAATTCACCGGCTGAAACGATAGAGCTTGGTCGGAAAATCGGTTCCAGGTTGCAAGGCGGCGAGGTAATTGCCTTATACGGACCTTTGGGCAGCGGCAAAACACATCTTATCAAGGGAATTGCCGCGGGTGCGGGAGCCGAAGACGGAAGAGCTGTGAATAGTCCTACCTTTGTAATAGTCAATGAATATCTCGGAATGTTGGATATTTATCACATAGATGCCTACCGGCTCAATTCAGTCGCCGAATTCGAGATGCTGGGTTTCGATGATTACTGTTATCAGCAATCGGTTGTTCTGATAGAGTGGGCCGATAAAATAGAATCCGCTTTGGAAACTTTGGATTACATCCGCATAACTCTTGAACACGGTGGACGAAGCTCGCGAGTTATACATATCGAAAACGTACCCAAGTATATTAAATTTTAAAGAATATCTGATTGTCCCTTGGCCGTAAGATAGCCTTTTTAAAGTGGCACAGTGCGGATAGTATGCGTCATTCTGCGAAGTTTTTATATTTTCATCTTTAGCAATTTTGCATCGTCATTTTTATTTTATATATTTTGGTTGGACATATATGGGGCTTTTGTAGAAAGCTTAGTAGAATCTTTTTCGGACTTTAGAATTGGAAACCTTTTATTAATAAGTTGTTTGAGTGGGTGATTGAAGTAACGTTTCGCTAGTTACTGTAACAATTCATTGTTTTTGGGAGGATCAACAGCATACGTAAGAAAACAGGCATATTTAAGTCGTGTATCGATTGAGTCGATACTC
>JAFGBG010000013.1 GCA_016933295.1 Sedimentisphaerales bacterium
ATAAAAGCAAAATAGGGGAAAAAGTTGACTGCACAAGCATGATTATACGTAACAACAGATGGTAAACTTTAAAAGCGAGGTAAAAAATGAAGATCAGTGAGGTGAGAGTAAAGTTGGTGAACAACAAAGATGACAGGCTCAAAGCATTTTGCTCAATCACAATGGACGGCGAATTTGTAGTTCGTGATATCAAAGTAATCGAAGGTTCAAATGGTCATTTCGTTGCCATGCCGTCAAGGAAAATGAGCGACCATTGCGACAAATGTGGAGGCAAAAACCACCTCAGAGCCAAATTTTGCAATAATTGCGGCACGGCTCTCCATGAAAACCGGGCGAAAAAGGACTTCAAGGGCAGAGTAAAAATGCACGCCGATATCGCCCATCCTATTAACGCCGAATGCCGGAAAAGAATTCAGGAAAAAGTTATTGCCGCTTTTAAGGAGGAGATGGAGAAATCGAAAAAGCCGGGCTATAAACCAGTGGATATGGATGAGCCGGACGACGATGTTCCTGAAATAGTTTCGTAGTGAAAGGAATTCTCCTACTGTGCGGTAAGGTCTTCAAGGACCTTGTCCAGAGCGATATCCAAACGCTCATTCAGGTCATATTTGCCGTCAGTAAGCTGCCGGCGGACGTCCAGAATCTTATCTCTTCGGACTTCCGGCAGGGAAGCGATCTTTTGTAACACCTGGCCAATGGGGGTGTTATTGAGATTTTCGAGAATCTGTTCCATTATCATGTCTTTATTTGGAACGAGTTTCGCCCCGAGGGGGTTCAGCCGATGATTCCGGCTATCAAAACAGCTTGTAGAATCAAAATCTGGCATTAAAAATACCTTATTTGTTGGCTTAAGAGCGAAAAATCCCTTTTTTTGCTCCCAAGGCGGTAACCACTATATCTTGTGTATCCCGGAAATCCTTTCCGAGATCCTAAACTACCTTACAATATTGCTATCGACAACAACGCTAGCAAAACTTTAAAAAAGTTCGGCATTTCGGCGACCCGCCAAAAGCCCGAAATTTAACCGATTTTTGGCGGAATTCCGCCTATTAACACTGGAAACAGCGATATATCCGAACCCATATTAATATCAAGGCGCCTCCGGCAAGTCTGTTTGGGGCAATTAGGAAATATACTATATGTAGTTATGTCATAAGATTTTCAAGCCTATTAAAATACGAAAAAGCAGCAGAATTTCCAAAAAATCTGCACCAGAGAGATTTTTTTTGTCATTTTTTAGTTTTTTTCCCGGCAAAATCCTCTCCCCGGCAAAAATTGGGTTCGTTTTCGATTTTTTTCTTCTGTTTCCTGTTTCCTGTCTCCTGTATTCTGCCGTTTCAATTGGGTTCGTTTTTTCAAATAGCTTTGTCGGTCGTATATCGTATATCGTATGTAGTATGTCGCAAAAACATTTTTACACATAGACTTGTTCTGTAAGCATTTACGTTTTATCTCTCCTTGTTATCCTGAACGCAGTGAAGGATCTGGCTCGCGGATATTATTGGCGTAAAGTTACCGACTTCCTTTTCGCTGGCCAGATGCTTCACCTCCGGCTCAGCATGACAAAGAAGAATTCGACCGGAAGCAAAAAAATGAATCCCGCAATCTGGTGAAACCTTATATTGCCGATAGGCTTAATTTTTGCTATTTGCATTGTAGTTTTACGATTTGATTTTTACACTTTGATTTGATTCTTGCCTCCCCCATTTATAACTTAAAACTCAAAATTCAAAACTAAAAACTATCATATCGCGAACCGGCCGAAATTCAAACAAAATCCCCGCTTTTATGGAAAAATGTACCGGACACCCTAAATTCGACGTCATTCCGAGCGCAGCGAAGCGGAGTCGAGGAATCCATTCAATCATGTCTTTGCGAGGCCCGAAGGGCCGTGGCAATCTTCCAATAATTATTTTATTCATCGAAGATTGCTTCAGTAAATTAGCAATGACAAACTTTTTATCCTTTTTTCATTTTTTTCACGAAAAACAATCAATATTCGGCTCATGAGATTCGCCTTATATATAGTACAGTGTGCAGCGTACAGCATTCGGCGCATAAGGTGGCGGCTTCCGGCTACGACTCGGCCGTCTTCGCCGAGACGAGCGCTTTAGTCTTTAGTCATTGGTATTTGGAACGCCGGTCAAAATTCCTGAACGCTATACGTTATCTCTTAAAATTACGTAGTTACCACAATGTCTATGAACGTTCAAGAATTGTACTATTTATAGATGTTAACAACCATCAGGCATTATATGAATAGTTTTATTTTTTATATTTATACAGAAACCATAATAAACATTAAGTGCTTGCTGATAATGGAGAATAGAGCATGGAAACGAAAACGTGTGTTGGTTGTGGCGAAGATATCCCAATTGATGCAAACTTCTGCATGAAGTGCGGACGGAACCAGCAGAACAACAAGGATAGAGGGACAATTGTCAAATGTGCGCGTTGTGGTGGGAGCGGAGATATTGAAGTCCTTGGAGGATTTCTTGGGTCCAAGACGTGTCCAGTTTGCGGCGGCAAGGGAAAAGTAAGGGTATAGAACACAGTTAAATGGATCTTGCTGCAATGTTCTGATGAGCATCTATCAAATTAGGACGTTTATATTTTTTAAAGTTTCGTTCAACTGTAGTAGGGCTATGAGCAGTAGTATGAGCTAAAACAAGATCAGACCCAAGATGCAAAGAAAAAAAGCAGGCTTTAAATAACGAAGGTGAAAAAACATAAATAGATAACATAAATACGTAAACATCTCTATAAAAGTTATATTGAAAATGAGGCTCAGCAGTATAGCTGAACAATTATAAGTGGGAAATCCTAAACGAAAGGGCCAAATAGCAATATGCATAATGCCTTGGGCTGGCTTACGCCAAGAAGTAAACGTGGGACCTGTAAGGTTTTGGCCTTGGGATGAGAGAAAAGTCCCAGATACAGATGTCAGACAACAATTGAAACGCTATTTCAAATGTTTTGTGGATCACTACGGCACACCAGTAAAAACAATTACTATTTGTTCACACCGCGAAAAGAACTTCGAATTGTTAGAGCAATACGAATATGACGAGATACGTGTAGCTATTGATGTGTTGATTTTTTCAATAATCGCACCTCAAACCAGACTGGCCGTATGTGGCAACACTTATAGTGCTGGGCCACCAACAACTGACAGGTATCAAGTGATTGGACAACATCTTATACTAGGAAATCCAAACATACACATCAAAGCTGGGAGTACACTTAGCGTCGATGAAATTGAAAAGGTCCACATATCTCAACCATGGAGCCTCGGAGGGGCCTTTAGAATCGGACCAAATCAGGAAATAATCAGAGCATTTGATAAAGTATTTAAACAGAGTTTTCCTTCAATCATTCGCAAACGGATATTTCGTAGTCTTGAGTGGTTTAGATTTGCCCATACCGAGGCTGATCAGGTTTCGGAGCCTTCAAAACTAGTTATGATGTCAACTGCATTTGAGATTTTGTTGGATTTTTCAAAGAAAAGAGAGAAAAAGAAGTATTTTGTAAATCAAATAGAAAAAAGGCTTAAAAGAGATGAATCAGTTCTTGATAAACGAATATACAATAATAATCAACGCATATATATCAAAGCAGCTTGTTGGGCTTGGGACTTCTATAATCTTAGGAGTCGCATCGTTCACGGTGATGAAATTAGTACTCAAGACCTCTGCTATAAGAATTGGATCACACACAACATAGTAGCAGATATGGTTATTTGGGAGTTAATTGTTCAGGAATTGTATGAAAATAATTGTATTGGAGAGAGAGCACGAAAATGGGCGGAAACCTTTAAACCACATGTGATAAACGATGAAAATCTTGAAGAATTCTTTCTTAATTGGACGATGGGCTTCGATGATTATCACAGAGCTTTAGATTGGATTGAACCTCAAATGAGTAGATATCAAAGTGACGAAATATTGTAAATGTTTGATTAAAGTTAATTTGCCGATTAAGAGGATTTCTGAGGAGATCTTGGGACTTAAAGATGTACGCTTATACTTTGTAGGATATGCCACCTCAAGAGCCTCTTTTTTTGATTGTTTTTTTGTTGGAACTGACTTAAGTAGTCTCTTCTGAAATATCATTAGGTCCATTTTTTCGCATCGCCTAATAAGACAGGTAGCAGAATTGTCAAAGAGATGTTTAACAAATATAAAAATTCAGGATTGGTATAGTGGCTGAAAAATCTGCGATAGAATGGACGGAATCGACGTGGAATCCTGTTACGGGTTGTACTAAGATCAGTTCCGGCTGTCAGAATTGCTACGCCGAACGGATGGCCCTGAGACTGAAAGCCATGGGCCAGCCCAATTATCGTAACGGTTTTAAGGTTACATGTCACCGTCATACGCTTGATATACCTATGAAATGGAAAAAGCCTCAGATGGTTTTTGTTAATTCGATGAGTGATCTTTTTCATAAGGATGTGCCGGATGACTTTATACTGGATATTTTTTCAACGATGCAGCAGGCACGACAGCATCAATATCAGATTCTAACCAAAAGGGCCGAACAGCTTGCGAAGCTTTCTCCTGTATTGCCATGGCGGAAAAATATATGGATGGGAGTAACCGTCGAGTCGGCGGATTATAAGGATAGAATCGATTACCTTAAATATGCCTCGGCTCATATAAAGTTTTTATCATTCGAGCCATTGTTAAGCGATATCGGAGAGCTGGACCTTGATGGTATCGACTGGGTGATAGCAGGCGGAGAATCCGGGCCTGGAGCGAGACCGATGAAAATCGAGTGGGCCAGGAATATAAGAGAGCAATGTATTAATCGTAATGTACCCTTTTTCTTCAAGCAATGGGGCGGCGTAAACAAAAAGAAAACAGGCAGGCTTCTGGACGGCAGAACATGGGACGAAATGCCGGTTGATTTTTGTGATAATGTATATGCTTGAAATGTTCTCTAAGGTCTTTAGTAATCTTTGAAGCCCTGCATCCATTCGGGCCAGTCTTCGGGTTGGACTCCGCCAGCCGTGGTCAACGGCCCTGCCGTATCGAAATCATCGGACCACTTCAATGTCCAAAGCTCCTTGAGGCCGATTTTTCTGAACGAGAAGTCAAGGAAAAGACCGTTAACGAATCCATTATGACGATTGATGCAAAAGCCATGTTCGAGCGGGCCTCCGCGTTCGTTCAATGTAGGGCTGCTATAAGTGGCATCGAGAAATGTCGGGATTTCATCCCGGCTCTTTACGGATGAAATGTCTAATCCCTTCCAATTATCTGATCGCGTGGATTGGTAAAGATTCCATTGACGGGGAGAAAACAACCTGTCGTTGAAACCATAACTGCACCGAAACTTAGGTAGTGGGCTTGTTGCTTCCCAGGCTTCGAATGTTGTTCCCCCCGTTCCCTTTACCTGATACTTCAATACACCATTAACAACAGAAGCTGATGAAAATTCCCCATTATTCCCAGCTCTAACTGCCATTGGACAGCATGAGATGCCTTTAGCGTTAACATAGGTGTAAATTGGGGGTTTGTTGGGATCGCCTTCCGGCAGGTATGAACCGCGAATAAACCACAAGGCCATTCCGCCGTCATATAAAAACTTTCCTTCGTTATCCTCCGTGTACATAAAAAAGATTGTGCCCCACTGTTTGAGATTAGACTGGCAGACGACGGCCTTTGCCTGGCTTTGGATTTTTTGGACCGCCGGAAGCAAAATCGCCAACAAGAGTATTATGATGGCGATAACAACCAGCAATTCGATTAAGGTAAATCCTTTTAATTTTTCCATGACGGCACCTCCCTATTAATAGAAGGTTTTTATACCGGCACTTCTTTAAGAATCTTTGAAGTTGCTCACGAGAATGCTCATCCGCAGTAGTGATAGCACTAATTATAGCATTTACTAATTCTCTCTACAGATTAAATCTGTTTTCAAACACAAAAAATATCTTTGAATTTGTATTAATTCGCATCATGGAAGTTCCGGCGTCGCCTTTTGTTTTGCCGGGGCGGCGTCAGGCCCTTTAAAAATAACACAATCCGGGCGCATCGTTGCTTTCTATAGATAAGGCGATATTGAGAACTGAAACATTGATTGCTTTTTTTGGAATTTTTAAAAAAATTTTATAAAAGTGTAAATTTAAGCAAAAATGGGATTTTTAACACCAAAAAACAAGCTGCTTGCGGCCGGAGCGGCGGGGCGATATAATTTTTAGTTGTCATATATGAATAAAAGTTTGAAACCGGCGAAAAGGAGGATTTGCAATGTCCATAAAAATTCATAATGCTAATAAGAGGCGAAAAGTCGCGCGGACGGCGGTAGTTTTCTTTGTTTCGATTTTTGCCGCGACGATTTTCGTGCAAGCAAACGAAGCCGAAAAAGAACAGCCTGTGAAAACCCGTATCCCGCAGATAAATCGTATCCTGCGAGATGTGGAATATGTTCCGGACGGCCATGAGCGGCAGAAACTGGATTTGTATATCCCGCCTCCGAGAGAGGATTCGGCCGCTTTGCCGCTTATTGTCTGGATTCACGGCGGGGCGTGGCTGGGAGGAAGCAAGGACATGTGCCCGGCGACATCATTCTTAAAGGAAGGCTACGTTGTGGCCAGTGCTAATTACCGGCTCAGCCAGCATGCGATATTTCCGGCACAAATCGAGGACTGCAAGGCCGCTGTCCGATTCCTGCGCGCCAATGCGGACAAGTACAATATCGATCCGAACCGAATCGGCGTATGGGGCTCGTCCGCCGGGGGACATTTAGTCGCTCTGCTCGGGACGACCGGCGATGTGAACGATTTCGACAAAGGGCCGAACCTGAATGTTTCCAGCAAGGTGCAGGCGGTGTGCGATTTTTTCGGGCCGACGGACTTTACGAAAATGCGCGATTTCGAGAGTACTATGGACCATGATGCTCCGGACGCACCCGAGGCTAAATTAATCGGCGGGCCGGTGCAGGAAAATAAAGAGGCATGTAAAAAGGCAAATCCCATCACATATATCAGCAAGGATGATCCGCCGTTTCTGATTTGTCACGGCGATAAGGACAATCTGGTTCCTATCAATCAGAGCGAGCTTCTCGAAGCGGCTTTGAAAAAAGCCGGTGTCGATGTTACTTTCCATACGGTCAAGGGCGGCGGGCACGGATTCCGGGACCCGGAAGTCGATAAGATGGTACTGGAATTTTTCAATAAACACCTCAAAAAAGGCCGGGAAGAGCAGCCGAAGTGAAAACCCGCCTCGGTTTTTTAGTCACTCGGCGAATTTGCCGGGGATGAAATTGCCGCCGGAATTGCAGATGGCGCTTGCGGCAAGGCCGTGGAGCTGGTATTATTGCCGCAGTTATATCCGAATATCAGAAAACAGGAATTGGAAAGGAAAATGGCGCATAAATTCATAAATACGATAGAGCCGGGCGAGACCATTAACGATGTTTATATGGTTCGTGACCCGATTCTCAGGAGCACGACACGCGGCGATCTTTATATCGCGATGTACCTGCTGGATCGCAGCGGGCAGGTTAACGGGCGGATGTGGCAGGCGAGCGAGACGGTTTATAAGTCTCTGCCGAAGCCGGGATTCGTTCGCGTACAGGGCCGCAGTGAGCTTTACCAGAACAACCTTCAGATTATTATCAATAATATCAGCGTGGTCGATATCAGCAAGGTTTGCATCGATGATTTTCTCGCCCGGACGAAAAAAGATGTGGGGCGGATGTTCGAGGAGGTCACGGCGATTGTCGGGCGGATAAAGAATCCACAGCTTCAGGCGATAGTGCAGGCGTTTCTGGCGGACGAAGAGCTGATGGAAAAATTCCGCAACGCGCCCGGCGGGATGAAGCTGCATCATGATTATATCGGCGGGCTGCTGGAACATGTGCATAATATGCTGCGGGTGGCGGCGGTGATTTTGCCTTTGTATCCGAACGTTCAGGCCGATTTGGTCCTGGCGGGAATTTTTCTGCACGATATCGGCAAGACCGAGGAGCTCACGTACGATATGGCATTTACATATACCGACTCGGGCCAGCTCATCGGCCATATTGTAAAAAGCGTCGTGATGGTCAATCAGAAGGTCGAGGCCCTGAGGGCCGGGGGGACACAAATCGAGCGGGAGGTAGTGGATTCCATCTCGCATATTATTCTTTCTCATCACGGCGAATACGAGTACGGCTCGCCGAAGCTGCCGGCGATGCCCGAGGCCTTTATGGTTTATTTTGTCGATGACCTTGACGCCAAAATCAATATGGTGGAGTCGGCGATTGACGAGGAGCAGAGCGATTCGAGCTGGACCTCTTGGATAAACGCACTGCAAACCAGGCTCTATAGAAAACGCATAGATTAGCCGGCAAAAAGTGAGGCGACGAATTAGATGTTTTGAGCGGAATTTCGTTCCAGGACTATGCCGGAGAATCGCCATATTTTCTCGAACTTTTCGTACGGCATTATCTCCACGCCTGTCACCGGGTCGGCCACGGCGACGGCATTGTCCAGAACTTCGAGTACTACGAGGCAGTGGTCGACGAGGAAGGCGTCTTTTACGACCGCTAATGTCACGCCGGCTTTTCTTAGCTGTTCGATGGAATCGAAGCGGCGGTATTTGCATTTGAGACCATCGGCGGAGTAGCGGTCTTCCAGTGCCGCACAGAGCAGTGCCGGCAAAGTGCCCGCAATCGGACTCGTGTGTGATAAGACGGCGATTTCACCTTCATCCGCTGATAAGCCAAGCTTTCCAAGGGCAGTAACCGCCGCGGCGGGGCCGCAGGTGTAATCCGTAGTCTGGCGGCAGATGCCGTTTTCGTCGAATCTTGTTGTCAGGTTCGCGAGGCGGCCTTTTATCAGGGCCGGAGCGAGAAACGGCACAATCGAGGACCAGGTGACAAACACTAACAGCAAAATGCAGACTACGACCTTTTCCCACCTTCGCGGCAGGCGCGGCACCAGGACACTCAGTCCCATGGAGACGGCCATCGATAAGATGACGTATCTGAATCGACCGGCGGTTATCCAGGAGAAGGGACGGATGAAGTAGAAATCGTTGTAAAAACGGGCGGCGACCAGAACGGCGATAAGTATGCAGGGCAAAAAATAACCGAACATCCAGTACGGTCTTCGCAGACCGGAAAAGGACCTGCCGATCATAACACTCAATGTAATGATCAGGATAATACCAAAAATTTCAAGCCACGGATTCATTTTCTACCCTCATACGGCACCTCCATGTCCCTTAGAGAACATTTTATCAAATTGAGGAGGTTAAATCAAGTAAATAATTGCCGCAGTGCGACCTTATCGCCCGGCAGCGGCAAAGTCGCCGGGCTGCACGGAAAATCCGAAACATATACGGGTCCGGATATGAGGTATGAATTTTGCGGCAGGTCCGAATTTCGAGCGGTTTTTTTGTTAATTTTGTGCAAGTAACGTTGAGCCGGTGCATTTATATGCCGATAAAACATAAGACTCAAAGTTGTTATTGAAAATAGATGAAACAGTAATATTCGGCGGCGTTTGGATGTATTATAGGAACTTTAAAGATGGCTGATAATTCCTGTTTCGGCGAAATGTCCCGCAGTATTAATAAAGGGAGATGTATAATGATTTTTAAGCGTTTTATCATGGTATTTGTTTTGTTATTAGCGTCGATCAGTCTGTCGGGTTGTTTTTCTTCCAGCCCGGAGAATATAATGGCCTTTTCGAAGCCGTATGCCGTCAACACAACTACCGATAAGTATATTTTGCAGCCGCCCGACGAGGTAATTGTTTTTTGTGCGAAAGTTCCGCAAATTCACGAACAGCGGCAGAAGATTCGTCCGGACGGCAAAATAAGCTTTGAAGGTATAGGTGAGCTGGAGGCGGCCGGCAAAACTCCGGAACAGCTTGCAGATGATTTGCGAGTGAAGGTATTGAATATTTATAAGCCGGAACATGTCGACGAGGATGCTATCGATATCCGGGTATTTTCGTTTCAGAGTAAGGTGTATTATGTGCTGGGGCAGGTCTATGACCCCGGGCCCCGGATTTACACCGGCCGTGATTCGGCTTTAACGGCCATAGCTCTCGCGCAACCCAATCCTATGGCCTGGATCGAACGCATCCAGATTATAAGGCCGCCGAAAGATGGAAGCGCCGAAGCAAAAGTTTTTGAATTGAACTTCGACCGTTTAATGGCACACGGCGATACAAGTAAGAATGTTCTGTTGGAAGAAGGCGATATCATCTACGTTCCGCCGACCATTTTGGGTTGGATGGCGCTGAAAGTCGAAGAGGCGATAAGGCCGATAGCGAGGGCTTTCAGCGGAGTATATACTGTTAGACGCGGTGTTGAAGGTGATCGTTATTATTGATGTATATTGAAATGCCGGATGTTTAAAAAGATGGTGAGTTTTAACTGAGAGTATAACCATGCCCATACGCAGAAAGCTCGCATCAGTTCATTTCTTCAGTACGGCCTGGTTTATTCTATGTGTTGGCTATATTGGTATCCTTGCATTGCGGCAGGCGGGTGTCAAGTGGTGGATTTTATTTTCCCTTTCCGGACATGGTATATTAATCGCCCTGGTGTTAATGAGTCTGTATCTTTTTGCGATTTTCAGGGGAATCAGCAGCAATCAAAAATTAAAAGTCGAACACCCGCTAACCTGCACAACACAATACGGATTTTTCTATGTGGCAACACCTTTTTTGGGAGCGATTGCCGGTTTTCTTGGGATGATAGGTGTCGATACGGTCGGTCAGTTACTGCTGGGAATCTCACTCGGAACTCTGGCCACAACATTTTTTGTCTGGATTATTGTCGATCCTTTAGTTGGTCTTTTTGAGACTTTCCTGCCTGCAAGCCATAGGCATAAAATTCAGCGCATAGCCCGAACGAAAGCCGAACGCGAACAAAAACAGAGGAATAATCGGCTTATTTTAGCTGAGATATCGGCAAACGAAAGTTCCGATCGTAACCGGTGGCGGGAACTAATGAGGCCGCATGCGGAAAAACTCGCGTCGTTATTGGTTGTCGAAGGGAATGATTACGAACATGCCGAATACGAAGCGGCGGAAATAGGCGCCGAAGCCTGGCAGGCCGGTGGATTGAGCTGTATGAGAGAGCTCCGCGAGATGGCACTGGCTATCTGTCGAGACCGATATAATAAAAGTGACATTGTAGATTATATTGCCTTTTGGTGGGACGGCATCGGTAGCTGGCGAAGTCCCTTCATTGGTCGAATGAAAGGGTGACATAGCCTTGGAAGTGCAGATTTTGCCGTATGCAAAGCTGCGAATAGACTTCGAAAGAGTTTGGGATTAATCAAAAGTAAAAAATCAGGTTAGAAAAAAAGCCCTCTGGCTTTTTTCTTTGCCTGATTTAGTATATAGACCAAGTTTATTCTTCCGATTTCAATACCACCAGTTTCAACTGGTGGATGGAAACAGCCGCCGAAGGCGGACAGGCAAAGCCTGAAACCGGCAATGCCACCAGTTTTAACTGGTGGTTCTTTACCAGACCAATGGTCCTTTCCAGTCTCCGCCTCAAAACATAACAACTAATCCGTCATTTGATAATCAAATGACCAGAGACTGGACGACCATTTCCGTTTTCGTAACGCTTTTATTATATTTACGTTATCTTATAACGCCCGACGTCTTCGTAACCAACCGACAAGTCCGACACCCAGACTACCGAGAAGAATCGCGCCCGGAGCTGGGACATAATCGACGGTGAGTTTGGAGCTTCTTAATGTTACCAGCCAGAACTCGGTACCCAGTGAGTCGATATCCATAAACATATTTAGGGTTCCGTCCGCCAGAGCCGCCAATGCCGCCGCATCGAGGTTGAACACAGTGGTGTGCCAGGCTTTGGTATAACCGGTATCCAGGTTTCCCAAAGTGAGCCCGTCGGCTTTAATTAAGTCGATCTCGTCCGGTCTGTCACCACCGGCATCCACGTCCCATGCTTCAATCTCCAGGGTCGCCGAAACGATGATTGGTGACGGGATACTGAATGATACTGTGTGTGTCCATCCCCAGTCTTCGTTGTATTGCCGGTAGTAGGGCGAAAGGCTAAAGCCGGATTGTCCCGGCTGAGGCGAGGCAGAGGGCGGCAGAAACCAGTCACCATGGTTCGTTGAATCCTGGATATCAACGGTAGTCAGCGCAAAAGCGTTGCCGCAGAATGCCAGGATTGCACAGGCTAATCCAAAAAACAAAATCTTTTTCATCATCCTTTCCTTTCTTATCTAATTTCTAATGGTTGATACAAGTTATAACTCCGTATTTCTTTATTAAGACAAAGGTCCTTCTTAATCCTATTGAATTTTATTATATATTTCTCTTTCAGAGCGTTCGTCGTCTTCGCATCCAGCCGACAATCCCTACACCTAAGCTACCCAGTAAAATCGCACCCGGAGCCGGAACAGTTACTATTGATAATTCAGGATCGGCGAATATGCCGTCGCTTTCTAAAGTTTTGATACCGACTGCACCACCGGCATAAAATGTACTTGTCGGTCCTGTAAGCATCAATGTAACGTAATCATCCGAAATATCATTTGTCCAGTCGTGTGTAATATTGATAGTTATCCATGTGTAAGGCTGGTCGTTGAAATAAACCGTCCCGACGATGTTGTCCGCCGAAGCATTCCCAGGATCACTCATGTTGGGCGTGGTAGTGACAATCCAACTGTCATCTGACGAATACCAGAGAGTTCTTTGGCTTGAGCTGCCGTCAAAGTCTCGCATATAAGCGGAGAAGGTAGCAGAGACAATCGATTCAGAGTCCGGTATACTCGATAGATCGAACGCGAACCAGGCCTGATCCACACCGATTTGACTTATACCGTCTCCGGCATCATTTACTCTCGGCAAAGATACATCGACCGGGTTTAATGTATAAATAGCGGCAAAAGCAGGGGTTGTTCCTAAAGCAAGGACCATAATCAAAATACATAATTTCGTGTTCATGTGCTCTTTACCTTGTTCCTTTCACTTTATTAAATAAGTTATACAAAAGCACCTTTGAGTTAATGTAGAGGAAAGCGGTATGAATGACAGCAGTGTAAAATTAGAATACTTCGGCTAATTGGCGAAGAATCAATCCTATCCTGCTGTTTTTCTTAAATCCCACTCCTCCATTTACTCACAAATCAGTTCGTTTTTACCAAAAAAACGAACTGAAAATCCTATTGACTAAAATATCTAAGGTACGGACCTCCTCCTTTGAGGTGCTACCTAATTTACCCAGTTTATCAAAAAACGCCGTTTATGTCCACGAAAAAATAAAAAAATAATAAAAATATCTTTATTGAACAAAACTGCCTGTACGAATACCTCGTGGAGATTTTCCACGGCAATATGATAGTGATAACGGATGATTTTACGCAGATAGGGAATTATTGAATAAATTCGATGTGAATTTTGACTTAAGTGCTTTTCAAGGAATGAGATAGCGTTTTTTTTGCTATTGTTTTGGCAGGTTTAAATATATTTTTTGAATAAAGTAATGTTCTGTTTTATTGAGGATTGTGTATTAAAAAGTGGGTGAGAATAATTGCTGGAATGGTAAGATTAATGAAAAACTGTTATTTTATACTACTTTAGTAGTATATATTCAGGGGTATCCGCTCTAAAAATTTTTGCCACAGGTTTTGCTTTCTATCTATTTAAATTGGATTTAAAAGCCTAAAATTCCTGGACGGTTGATGAAAAAACCAATCAGTAAGCCGGATGAGCAAATTGGAATAACTGGGCAGGGCAGTGTCAATGATTTGGGGATTGGCTTTTTAAGAAACGGCGGATAGAGGATGTGATATAGGTGTTTAATTTAGGCTTCAATACCAGTTTGATGGTATTGGAACGGCGGTGAGTTTTTTCCCGGAAATGTCGAACCGATTACGAAACAGACTCTGTTTAAAAGTAGATTATCCGATTTCCTGACGCAATCAATACATTGTGGGTGTCTTGATTTTTTTCAAGCAGCTTTTAAATATCAAAATCGGGTATCTTGTGCCGCAGGTCTATGCGGGAAAGAATTGCATTTTGAAGGAGGGTATATGATGAAACGTTTTATTCGGCCGTAGGAAATGATTGCATTTGTCCGTAATCCGTGGAAAAATTTCTTACATCGGCCAGGAATCTTAAGAGCATAGCGATTTTATTTTTGACGCGTACCTTCCTGTAAATGTTTCTTGTGTGAGTTTTTACCGTGCCGGGTCTTATACGCAGGTTTCTGGCTATGCCTCCGTTTCCAAGACCCTGGCAAATCTGTTCTGCTATTTCCCGCTCGCGTGGTGTCAGATTATACAGGTTTTGCACATAAGACCATTGTTTTTTATCAAGCAGTATCAGTTTTGATTTTTTGGATTGCTCGTTCACAATAAAATTCTCGACGGAAGATTTTGGTTTAGGGACTTGAAGCATGTTTATTTACCCTCCTGTAACTTTATAAACAGACGTTTTGCCTCGGTCAGCTCCTCATTTGACAGCCCGCCAATTTTGCCTTCCAGGCTGAGAGCTTCATTTAGATATTTGATCGCGTCGTTGTTTTTTCCGAGCGCATTGAGGACTCTTGCCAGATGAAAATTCGCCGCTACGTATTGCGGAGTCGAGTTCGGATAAAATTCCACACACTTTGTCAGGTCCTGGACGGCATTGTTCAATTCGCCCAGGCGATAATACACGACGCCGCGGGTCTCAATAAGGTCTAAATAATCCGGTGACAGCGCCAGTCCTTTCTGGGCGAGCTCCAGCGCCTCCTGGTATTGGCCTTTCTTTTCGGATGTAATCCAGGCCAGATTGTTGAGGGCGATTATGTTCCCCGGCTCCAGCTCGATTACCCTCCGATAAAGCTCTGCCGATTCGTCGGACCGGCCGGTCATTTCCAGAAGAAGAGCCAGAGTATTCATGGCGCCGGTCGAAGAGGTTTCTTTTTGAAGGATAAGACGAAGTATCTCTTCCGCGGCCTGCCTGGCTTCATTGCTGTCAACAGATATCAGGTTTCCGGCGATAAAAACGGGCGTACGAGTATCGTTGGGGTATTTTTGATACCATTCAACTACTTTTTGGTTCAATTGATTCCAGAGTTTTTCTTTTTTCAATAGCTGTGTTTGTGTTATTAAAGGCAGCGGGTTATTCGGTTCGGATTCAACCAGTGAATCGAACTGTTTTTGAGCCTCTTCTTTGTCACCTGCTTTGTATAAGGCGACAGCCAGCGTAAGACGGCATTGGTAGAGGGCTGAAATATCACAAGTTGTCAGATGTTTTCTAAGCATATCGACCGCTTTTTGCGGTTCTCCTATGTCGATATATGTATTGGTCAAAAGTGTAAGCACATCCAGATCGTTAGGGTCCAGTTCGCGGAGCTCTTTTAGGGTCGGAACCGCTAAGACGGGCGATTTTACGGCCTCGGCACGAGCTTTTAGGAGCATAAGTTTTTTGTCGTTGGGCTTGTAAGCAAGACCGCTCATGGAAATGTCCACCGCCTGTCCGGGTAGTCCCTGCTTTAACAGCAGCTCGCCCAGCAAGAGCCATGCCTCACTTATTTCAGGCTCTTCTTCAGTCAGTTTTTGAAGTATTTGTTTTGCACTTTCAATTGCCGGGGCCGTTCCTTCGATTAGCAATGAATTTGCTTTGAACATCTTCAGTTCGGTATCACCCGGGTATAATTCAAGAGCTCTGTCGAGGAAGTTCTTGCCTTCACGAACCATATCGGGCTGCCTCGATGCAAAGAACAGCGAAACGACCCGCTTCAGGATTTTTAGATCGTCCGGAGACAGAGACAAAGCGTGCTTGATGTCGTCGGCTGCTTTGTCGATTTGACCTACGGAACGGAAGAAGTCACTTCGTGCAATCCATACTTCCATGTTTTCAGGTTCGAGAGAAACCGCCCGATTAATATCTTCCAGCGCCTTGTCATATCGTCCCAGAGTGGCGTAAGTTCTGGCACTTAGTATATAAGCGGATGCGTTGTTGAGATGATTTACCATTTCGTTGCAAATTTCGAGGGCCTGTTCCTGTTTGTTCTGACGCAGATACAACTGAATTTGCGTTGCAATAACGGCAATTGAGTTGGGATCCTGAGCTTTTAGTTTCGCCAGTATTTCTTCCGATTCTTCAAATTCACCCTGTTGCATTTTCAGTAATGCGAGGGAGAAACTGGCATTCTGGTTGTTCGGGTCACTTTCCACTAAATCCTGCAGAATATCCGAGGCCGAATCCAGTTGTCCGCGTCTTAGGAAGTTTTGCAACTGCAGCTTCTGAAGTCGAATGTCCATGTTTTTGTCCCGGGAAGCAAGATTCAGAAGCTCCTCAGCCTGCTCGTATTCTTTGGCTTTATAAAGTGCCGCTATGGTAGGAGTTATTATGCGGAGATCGTCGGGTGACCTGTTCAGTGCGTCTCGATATGTCGAGATTGCAAGTTGGAGCTCACCGGCCTTATCGTACGCCCTGGCCAGCAGCATACGGCTTGCCTGGTCGTTAGGATTTGCCAGTAAATTTTCCTGTAGCAGCGATATGATTTTCGGGTAGTTGTTATCGAAATTTTCGGCGGTAAATAAAACTTTGGCCTGTTCAAAGCGCCATTGCCAGCCGTCTTCACCTTCGAGAGACTTTATCTTGTCTATTAGTTGTTGGGTTTTTTTCTGGTCGTTGAATACCTGCTCACACAACATAAGCTGGCGTATTATCGGGATATCGTCGGGCAGCTTTTGAGAAAGTGCGGCAAGATATTGGTATGCATCGTTCGTTCGATTCCAGCGCAGGTAAAACTGTGCGAGCATTAATCCTAATTCACGCTGTACGGCGGGCTGCTCTATACGTGCTAAAGCATCCTTCAGAACGGCTTCACATTCCGCATCTTGACCTTCTCTAAACAGTAGAATCGCAAGATATCGAACCAGCTTTGAGTCTTGCGGGAATTTCTCAATCGTCTCATTGAGCTTTGATATTCCTTCGGTCGTTTTATCCTGTGCGGCGAGCAGTTCGACTTCGGCCAACGTAATAGTAACAGTCTCGGAGGCGTGTTCCTGTTTAAGTCTGTTTATTATCTCCGCGGCTTCGTCGAGTTTACCTTGTTCTATCTTGAGCTGTAATTGCATAAGACCAAGTTCCAGGTTCCCGGGAGCCGATTTATCCAGTGTTGACAATTGCCTTTCTATTTCCTGTAGAATCTGGTTTTTTATAGCGGCGGGATTTCTTGCCGCAAGTTGCATTCTGGCCTGTAGAAAAAGAATTACAGGTTCGGGATTCGACGGCGCCAGCCGCATTGCCTTTTCGGCGTGTTCCTCCACATCCGCCCAATCTGCGCTTTGGGCCAGCATCCTGGCCAGACTCAAATGTCCTTCGAAAGAATTGGGATTTTCCGCGACGAGGCTGTATAACTGATTTAACGCAGACTGTCTGTCGCCTATCAGGGCCAGGGCCGCTGATAGTGCCAGTCGAATCTGCGCGGACTTATTGCCCGATTCGACCGACTGTTTCCAGTATTTTATGGCCTCTGTATAATTTCCTTTGTTTGCCGCTAAAAGAGCTTCCAGATTGTTGATTACCCCGACGGGAATATCTTTTTGCCGCAGTTGTGCGATACACTCAGCGGCACGTTCGGTCCGGCCGGATCTTATGAATAATTCGGTGGCCACGGGCATAAAATCCCAGGGCTGAGAGGAAAGCTCCTTCAAACCCATCTGGGCAATATTCGACATTTTTTCTCCTGATTGAGATCGCAGAGCGAGCTGTGCCCATAATTGCCACAGATTCTGGTCCGCCGGAGTCAGCTTTTCAATGGCGGCGAGTTGTTGTTCCGCTCTATCAAGAAGATTGACATTTATTAATTCCATTGCAAGTCTCATGCGTACAGACGTATCCGATAAATCCTGTTGCTCGGCTTTGTTTATATCTTCCAGGGCTTTCGAACGGTCGTTATTTCTCATATAGAAAGCGGCGCGGACCAGGTATGCCAGGGCGGAAGAAGGATTGTTTTTAACGGCTTCGTCAAACCAGACAGAGGCTTGTTCGGTAAATTCTTCCGGGTGTTGTTCTGTGAGCTGGCCCAAAGATTCATAAGCCAGAATCTGATCCGGATGTTCGGCGCAGATGGCTTTTAATTCGGCTGCCGCTTCACCGAAGTTACGTTGCTGCGAGAGCGCGATTGCCAGCATCCTGCGGATTTTGGGATCTTTATGTATCTCGAGCTGTCTTTCGGCGATTAATTCTGCTTCACCTGGCAATCCCACCATTAAATATATTTCGATGAGATGTTGTGCCGCTTCCAACTGATTTTCATCTATTCTTAAAGCGGTTCGATACGCTGAGATCGCACGTTGAATATTATTCCTGTTGCGAGGTCTTGTATTCATTTGCGCCTTGGCGTATTTAATCAGTATTTCTACGTCGTCCTGATTTCTTAGAAGATAAATACCCAGCTGCTTTGCGGCATCTTCCCATTTTTGTTCTTCGTACGCCTTATTACCGAGAATCAGGCCCTGTTTACTGTTTCTTTCTTTCTGAGAAAGCCGAAATGCATAAATTCCTGCAAATGTCAGGCCTATAACTCCCAGGCTGATTATCAGGATTATAGCTAATTTCCAGTTAAAGTATCTTGTTGACATTTTTTTCACCCTTTCATGTTTTTTTTGCCACAAACTCAGCGTAGAAATTGAGTATCATTTTGGTTTTCATGGAGAATCAGAACTGGTTTATAAAATCATTAACCAGTTTTTTTACTGTATCCCAACATATCCGAATGTCGGTTCTGAACGATAACTCCCTGACGTATTCGGTGTCATAGCGGATCCATTCCTGAAAATCCTTCGTGGGCACGCGTGTTCTGCGAATCTGCCAAAGTCCCGTGATTCCCGGTCTGACCGATAGACGCGCATCCCGCCACGACGGACATAAAATATTTTCCGATTCCGGGGAAGGTCTTGGTCCTACTACGCTCATCTGTCCGAGGAGCACGTTAAAGAATTGCGGGATTTCATCGATGTATGTCTCTCTTAGAAACACGCCGACGGCACTTATTCGGGGGTCGTTTGCCATTTTAAATTGCGGACCGTCCACCTGACTGGCATATTTCAATTTTTCCTGTATCTTGTCCGCCCCGGTGACCATTGTCCTGAATTTCAGGCAATTGAATTCCCGTCCGTGAAGTCCCTGGCGTTTGTCTTTAAAGAATACCGGGCCGGGAGAGTTTATTTTTATTGCAAGAGCAATTAATGGTATCAGAGGGATGAACAGGATCAGGACAATTACCGCGAATATGAAATCAGCGATTCGTTTCAGACATCTTGCATAAGAAAGTCTCGACCAGCATCGATAAGTCGTCTCGGTGTCTTTACTCGGGCTGGTATCGACCGGAGAAAAATTCTTTTGCACGAAATATACATCCTGCTTTTTCGTCTCGTCTCGCGTCTTTTGAATGATTGTATTGTTGACAAACCGGTTTTGCGGCACTCGCACTCCCGGGCCGATGATGGATGAATTTATAATTGCTCCCTGTTCGATAATTGCGTTTTCGCCGATAATGGTTGGTCCGGCGATTATTACGTTTTCGCCTATTTGCGCATGATTGTCGAAGAGTACGTTTCCAATGCATCTCGAATTTTCGGGAATCATATTTGAATATCGAGTTCCGAATTCCACTTTTTCGTCCGTCTCGAGTCTTTCCCTGCAAAATTCGAGCAATCCGTTTTCAGTGCACAAATCCAGTACTGTTCCGCCGATGTTGGTCGCTGCCGGAGTGATAGAGTATTTTCTGCATTTTTCGATAAATGCCGGAAAAGATTCCGGCAAAAAGCCGTCGGATACAAGTTTTTTTAATACGCCGGTTTTAATAAAAAGATAGTGAGGCCAGTTGTCGGGGCAGGGGACAAGTTCCGCCGAATCCGAGTATAACCGGCGAAAACCCGCAACGTTGTTTTCCGTTGTTAATCGGATTTTATCATTTTTATCGAGTAATGCCGGCTCTGCGTTGACCGCCACTATATCCGCCCGGATATCGGCCAGTATGCTTGCGAGAAGCTCATTGTTGAGCCGAGCGGCAAATTGTCCGTTTGTTATAACCGACCACAGCGGCGGAGAATTGCCTTGTCCTGTTCCTTCGATTACATCGGCCGTCATTTTTATGCTTTCTTCGTAGTGTATTATAGTCTCAAAAGACGGTCGCGAATCTTTTTCCTGTCGTACGATTGCGCCGGCGGTAATACCAGATTGTTTCGGAACGGCGTATATCGTATCGGCGGAACGGAGTCTGTCGATAAGGTTCGGAATAGTTTTTTTGCCGTTATTATCGTATAAGTATTTACCTAAACCATCGAGAACAATGTCGGTGATAAGTTTGTCGGACATTGCGAATTGAAGCATATTGCTTTCGCTGCTTTTTGTTATACTGTCCTTATGTATAATAATCAGGTTCATAAATTTTCTTGCGGCGGTTTTAACGCCGATTGAAATTATTGACTAATCTGTTTTCTGAAGCAGAGTTTTTCTTTTCATGCGTCTGGTCTTGGCGCTTTTTGCATAGTAACTGTTATCTTGTCGATAGTAACTGTGTTCGGAGCCTACACTGCTGATGACGGTACCGAGAACTCTGACATTAATTTGCATCAGTCTTTCCTTTGCTTCTCGCAGTTCGGGCAGGGTGGTATGCCCGGCGAAGCTTGTCAATATAACGGCGTTTCCGACTTTGGCCCACATCATGGCATCTGGAAACGCCAGCACGGGAGGTGTATCTATGATTATGTGGTCATATTGTTTGCTTATTTCGTTTATTCGCTCGGTTGTGGATGACAGAGCCAGCAGCTCGTATGCATCGGCGGCGTCACGAAAATCGGCGGCAAGCACGTCCAGCCCGTTCGAAGCCAGCGATTGAACGGCTCGTTCCAGCTTGATTCCACTAAGCACATCCTGTAATCCTCTCGAGTCTTTTGGTAGATTTAAAAGCCTCGCAACGTCGGGCTTTCTCAGGTCGCCGTCTATAAGCAGAACTTTTTTGCCGGCGTCGGCAAGACTTGTCGCCAGGTTAATCGCGAAAGTAGTCTTACCCTCTTTCATCCCAGGACTGGTGATTACGAGCTTCTTTGGAATTCCCTCGTCGCCGAGGAGCCCGATATTTGCCCGTATTGTCTGGTAATCTTCGATGATATGTTCCGGAAGGAGCGAGCGTTTGACGGTATCCATACTTGTTGTAGTTCCTATGATTCTTATTCCTATGCGCTTTGCTACGTCCTCCGGCGTCCGTAATCTCTGGTCGGCTTTATCCCGGATATAAGCCAGCCACATTCCACATGCCAGCCCTGCAAGGATTATGCCGAAAGACAGTTTCGTACGTCTGTCACGGATTGAAGCAATATGTGCATAATCGTGCACGGAGATTCTTGGCTGGCGTTTTCTCTGCATTTGCAGGTCTTGAATGCGCTTTAAGACTGTGTCGTATCTTTCTTTTGTCATGGTCAACTTGTCCTGCAGGTCCTGGATGTTAAGCTGTATTCGGCCGAGTCTGATAGTTTCGCTGTCTGCTTTCTCAATTGTATCGCGAAGAATTTTTTCATACACTTCGGTTTGTTCCAGCAGGTTGCGTGCATTCAGGAGTTTTGCCTCACCTGCCTTGGCGACCTCTTCGGATAATAACTCGTCGAATTCTTTGCTGGCTTCTTCCTTTCGCTGCACAAGATGCTCTTTCATTGTTTTCAAAAGTTTTGTTTGAACTATGACCTCGGAATTCGTCGGTGTTAATGTCTCACGGGCAACGATAAGCGATTGTTCTAATTTTGCGATGCGTTCGGTTATGGAAACCACCGACGTGTCTCTGTTAATATATTGTTGGCGCATCTTTAACAGCTCGTCCGGAGATAGATGTTCTTCCTTGACTCGTTCGAGTAGCTGTATCTGGGCCTTAATGTTCATTTTAGAGGCCTCCAAGTCGGTGAGACGGGCATTCAGACTCGATACGTTCCGCAGCATCATATCCTGTCGGCCGCTTAATGTCGCCGTTCCGTATTCCTGCGCCAACTGGTATATCTGTGTTCTTAGCTTTTCCATTTCTTCGGCTTTGACTTTGCGTTCGTTTTCCAGAGCCGTAAGCTTTTGGTCCGCGTCCTGTGTAGAGCTATCGACTCCGACATCCATATATGCGTTGATAAAAGCATTTACAACCTGCATGGCGTCGTTATAGTTGTCGCTGTACATGGATATTTCTATTAACTCCCTGCCGCGGGGGGCCTTGACTGTGACAGTTTGACTGAGCAAAGCCTGTTTCACGAATTCCGCCGGATCAGGGGTTTTTTTGCCCATAAATCTTTGCTTTATTTTTGTGATATAATCGGCCTGTTCGTTATTAAAGAAAGCGAGATTTCTGCCTTTCAGATTGTCCGCTACTCTTTGTACAACCCTGCTGCTGGTGACCATTTCGGCCTGGGTATTAATAAAGCTTTGATAATCTGAAATGTCACCCCGGTCCCTCGTATCGGTCAGGATATCCACCACTATGGGGGCGATGTGTATTTGTCCGGTTACCACATAAACAGGTTTAATCAGGAACCATATAGCAGGCAGACCGAGCGCGCATACTACTATGAATATCAGCAAGGCAATATACCATCGCCGCAATATTCCAGCCGCCAATTTTGGAGATTCGGCTTCCGACTCCGGCGGATTTTCAAGATTTACGATTTCTTGCCCGGCTGTCTGGTCGTAGATTTTTTCCAGATCATTCATTTTTTATGCTCCTTAAGTTTTGATTTGTAACATTTATCGCGAATTGAGTTTTATTTTTCATCTTTTTCAGAAATAATCTTTGAAGAGTTTTCGCAGAACAATTAAGAACACCGGCGTAAAACTCACTGATTGTGTCGGGTGATTATTATTTCTTCCTTCGTTTCCGGAGGGGTGGTTAGTTTTTCCAGAAGCCATAGTTCCGCTATAACCGCCGCAACGGCCAGCGGCATCATCGCGTACCCGCCGAAATCGTGGAATAATTTCTCCCATTGCTCTCCTTCGAGTATTGTGAAAAACACGGCCGTAATTGCCAGACGTATGGTGTTGCACAGCAGGGCGATAGGCAGGCTTGAAATTAACAGGATTAGTTTTTCCCACCATGCCCGTTTGGCCAACAGTACGACCAATCCGGTAATTACGAAAAAGGCAGTAATCATTCTCAGACCGTTACAGGCTTCGGCTACGGCAACGGTTGACTGGCCGATATGAATAATGTTGCCTTCCCGTATTATTTCATAGCCGGTCAATTCGAGCAAAAAAACCGCCGATGAAGTTGCCCAGCGTTGCAGGGGCAGTGACAGAGCCGCCTGAACTCTGTTGGGCCAGGGCAACATAAGACATAAGAACAATAATGTAGTCGCAACCTTTTTGAAAAGTTGCCAACCGAAAAGAAGCAGCACTAATGCCGCGATGCTCAAAGCGATGGATAATCTTTCAGCCGAGCCGTACACGAATATTTGTCCGGCAAGTCTTAGCAACTGTGCCAGGAGGAATATGAATACCCCGATAACCGAGGGCTTAATCGGACATTTTGAAATTGTCTCTTTTCTGGTCCATAGAATATAGATGGCCAGTAAAGGAACCAGTGTTCCGGAGGAGTATTCGTCGCTTCTCATCCATATTTTCCACAGGTTGACAAGGTCGGGCCAGTAAGACCAGAGAAAAGCACATAAGACCATGCTTAGCAGGAAGTAGCGAAAGATATCCCCGGAGCCGGATAGCGCCCGGGCCGGCAATATTTTTGAAATTTTGCTTATGCGCGGCTGCATTGTTTGTTGTAATTTTGTCGCACTATCTTTTATCGTTTTTGATGAACGGGCCGGCGAAAGTTTCGGAACTTTTTGGGAGCTGCAGGCAATACTTTTATCCCGTGCCGCTGTGTTCGATTTTAGAATTGTATTGTAATCCATTACGCATCGTTGTACCTGACAATTTTTTTCGATTCGTGCTCCGTCCCAAAGGACGCTGTTGACCACGACGGTATTTTCGCCGATGGTAACATTATTTCCTATTATGGTCGGTCCGATTATAACCGCACCGTTCGATATGCCGGCACCTTTTAAGATTTTTACCGGCCCGCAAATTCTCGCGCCCGGCTCAACGTTTGTTTTATCGGCCGGCACGGTCCTTTGTCGGCCGATATGTTGTCCCGGAACCTGTTCCGGGCGCGGCTCTGAAATTCTGTTGAGATAATCACCGACGGCATACAGATATTCCTGCCGGTTCCTGAAATTTCCGGCATGTTTTTTCAATGTCACTGCATGGACTTTTTTGCCTGCACGGAGCATTTTTGGAATCAGGCCTTCCTTGATGTCGGAGAAGCCATTTTTCGGTATGTATTCTAAAACAGCCGGATTGCAGACGTAGATGCCGCAGGTTTGTCCTCTGTTTTTTTTGCCGCTCGGATTGGGATTTAAAAATACGGTCAGCTCGGCCCTGCCTTCGTGATGAGCGTTGATAAGCTCGTCGATTTCCGGAGGATTGATTATTGCGGCCGGGAAAACAAGCAGTAGCGAATCTTTGTCGTCACCGGCGGCGTTTCGAATACATCCGGCCGGTCCGACCGGCAACGGCTCATCGGGAAACTTCAGCTCAAGACGGGGATCCGCATGTATTGAATTGCGAAGCGAATACATGTCCTCGCTGTAGCAAATTGAGACCTGCTGTATCCCCTGATTCGCCAAATGAGTCAGCAAATGTTCTATTGCCGTATGTTCGGCCACCGGCCACAAGGCTCTCGGCAAACGTGTTGCGAGCGGATACCGTCCGAAGTCACGATTGCCGGACAGTATGATTGCCTTTATTCTGCCTGTTTTAGATTGATTGCTCAATTAGAAGTAATCCTTATGCTTTCTTTTTTAGGGAATTTTCCATCTTCAGAGGCCGCAAAACCGGGATTTTGTGCCGCATCAGTTTTTTGATAATTTTTCGTATCATCGAGATAGATAAGAATATATGTGCATTAATGCTTCTGCCTGTTCTCCGATAGTTCGTTGATATGATTATTCCACATATCAAGCAGTTCGAGCTCCCGCCGGTCAACCCGGTCTTTGGCGACAAGTATTTCGTAACATAGCCTGAGATTTGCGGCGATTTTGTCTGCGCCGGGCTCAAGATCGAGACGCTCGAATTCACGGCATATTTCGGCGTTGTTAAGATAGCCCGGTATTTCGTCCCTGAAGTCACGCATCAGGTTGTGTTCGTTGCGTTGCTGCCACACGGAAGGTTCATGGAAAAGAATCCCCCAGCCGTTAACCTTCGCGATTCGCTGGGCAACGAATCCTCGCCAGATATCCGTCATACGAAACGAACAGTAAGACGGCAGATAAAGCAATGCGAATGCATCGCGCCACCATGTAGTGTTCTGGCTGTTGAACGGGCACCATGTCTCTTTTGAAATCGCTACATATCTGTCTTTGAAAAATGATTGCGGCAGCGGCAGAATTAGACGGTAAATAGCATCGACGTCCGGATTTTCGTCGGCCAGTCCCTGCTGGATAGGGCAGTCCATGTCTCTGACATTAAGAGATTCCAACGATATCGGCTCGTTGTTAATTTCTTCAAGTGGTATTCCCCGCGGCCAGATGTTCGCATCGGTAAAATAGCGATAGATATTCACCCAGCCCGGTTTTTCGACCGTTTTGACCCTCAGGTTTCGCCTGCGCTGCCGCCAGAAAGTATCGTAGGGTATGTTATCGTCATCGGTTTCGACTATGATTGAGGCGCCGTTTTTGATGGCTATAAGATAGCCGATGTTCTTTCTGGCATAATGTTTTCTGGGACACATCTGTGCGAATTCGAAGCCGGTTTTAATCTGATCTTCGAGATTGTAGAAGTCACATCCGTCGATGTAAAAGTCCGAAGGACTGGATTCGTCGCCTATAACAATGAATCGATATCCTTTTTGTTTACAGCCTTCGGCAATTTCGGTCATAGCTCGATTTGGAGCTGAGACGGATGTTATGACCACAGCAATATGTTCGTCCATATATAGTCCTTATTGGCTTGACGGCTTATAAATTACCGAGCAAGCGCAATTTAAATAGTCGGAAAAGATTTTTGAAAGCGTCCTTTAGTACAATCGCATTAACACTGTCACTCGGTGTGCGATAACGGATTGGAACTTCTGTTATACGAAACTTGCGGCAGTGGACTTTTATTTCGGTTTGGAAAAAATGGCCCCTGGATTTTATCCCTTTTTTCAGGATGGTCTCAAGGCCCGCGCGAGTGAACATCTCAAAGCCGCTGGTCATGTCTTTAAGCTTTGTTCCGAGCAGAATATTAACAAGAATAGTGCCGCCCCGGCTTATAATACGACGCTTTAACGGGGCGTCCAGCATTTCGCCGCCTTTGCAGAATCTGCTGCCGAAAACACAGTCATAGCCCTGAAGCATTTTCTCGAACAATCGCGGTATTTCAGACGGCTCGTGGCTGAAACCGGCATCGATTTCGAGTATCCAGTCGCAGCCGGCGTCCAAAGCTTCGTTGTAGCCTCGAACGTAGGCGTCAACCACGCATTTGTTTTCCGGCGCCCAGATAACTTTAAGTTGAGGCAGTTGTCCGGCCAAATCTTTGAGTAAATCTATGGTTCCGTCCTTGCAGGCATTGTCAAACACGGCAAAGAAAGTCACCTGTTTGAATTCGCCGCACTGTTCCAATACAAGATTTACGAATTTGACGGAAGTTTGCCGCTCGTTGGCCATCGGGCATACGATACCCAAACTGATATCACTAAATTTCAGGTTTGGATTTTCCAAAAATAATGCTCCTGAACAAAAAACCGGAAAATAAAAGTTGTGCGGTTATATTAAGAAGTCTGTTTTCTATTTAAGAGGAATTTGTTTTTCCGAATTTTCTGTAAAGTTATTAAGAACGGTTTTCCTGAAAAAAACTTTTGTGAATTTCTTCCATGGGCCTTTTTCAATATACATATAATCCTTCTGCTTCGCCATCATATCGGTATCCACGTACCATAGCTTATTTTTCAGATAGATTTTCTTTTCCTGTGATAGGTCGGGAATATCGATCATCCTTGAGTGACATGATATTAATGCGGGGCTCGAAGGTGAGAAGTATTCTGTTACCTGTTTTCCTAAACAGACATGCATACCGGTATAAGCGGCAAGAAGAAGAATTGCCAAAACCAGGCATTTTTTTGTCTCTGTTGAAATTAGCAGAAAACAGATAATAAATGCCGTTCCGAGGGTCGCTATGTATTCGGTGCGAACAGATGGATTAAAAGCAGTATGTACGGAGAAAAGTAGTATCCAGATTAGTCCACCCGACAGGAATGGTTTATTTGGCCGGAAGCGACCTTTATTACGGATTGCAAGAGACAGAATCAAACTCGCTCCCACGAGCGTTCCCACAATAAGACCCGTCCAGGAAAGAAACAGTTCCAAAGGTAAATAACTATAAAATATGCCCTCGATGTAGTGCATCATCATCTTTATGAGTTTTATCATTAACGGGCAGCTATAAACGATTTTATCATTGCTGTTATACGGGAATAAATCAATTCCCGCCGTAGGGCCCTGGGCGAGTATTTTTAGAGATATATAACTTATCAAAAAAATCAGAGGCAAAAAGATGGCAACGCAGTTTTTCCATGAGCGGCAGATTTTTTGCCCTGAGCGTTTATATTGATAAGCGGTAATTGCCGCCGCGCCGATCGGCCATAACATTCCGACTTCTTTCGCCATTGTAGAAACGGACCAGGATATACATGCTAATACCGCAAAAACAAGCGAATATTTTTTGTTTTTTAGAAGAAATATCCATGCGAGGGTCGCAAGGAGCAGGAATAACATGGCAAGAAGGTCGTTACATTCGCTGATCCAGATACATGAGTACGTGTTACCGGCCATAAGGATCCACAGAGACACCGTCGCAACAGCGATAGATCTTTTGATTCCCGTTGCCGAGATTACAATAGACGCCAGCCAGGCATTTGCCACGTATAAGATAAGACTGACAGTATGCATTGCATGGGGATTCAGACCAAATATAGTGTATTGTAGTGAAAGCCAGAGGGTCCATGTGGGGCGCCAATAGTAGAAGTACTGATCCCAGAAACTCCAGTTGCCGATACCTTTGAGTAATCTTATATCCTCACGAGCGAATCCGAACGTTAATGCGTCGCCGTGGGTTATCAAGACCAAAAGTCCCAGAAATATCAAAAGAAAAAAGTTGGAATTCCAGATTCCTGTTATATCTCGACTTCCGGACATTTGAAATTCTGCGGGTGATTGTGTTAGAGTATTTTTATTCATTAGTGTTTTTTATACTAATATATTATTCCAGATAAAATCGACATGTTTATATCACTGCGCCGATGAACTCTACATTATTGTATTTTTTTACAAGCTCGGGCCACTGCACCAGGAACAAATCGGCGATGTATCTGACCATTCTGCCGGAAAGCGAAATTTTCCGGACGTTCGTGATACTATCAATCCAAACGATTCTCGCCCCGTTTAGTTTTGCAAGAAAGCACATCATACAACCTGCCGCAGCGCCGGTGCTTATGACAACATTGGGTTTTTCCCTGAATATTATTTTCAAGCACCTGAGAAATACCTTCAGCACCTGTATCGGCTGTTGCCGATTGCATTCTCCGACGACATAAACATTTCCGGATGACTGAAGTTTTTCCTGTACGACCGGAACCGTGGTAATAAAATGTGTCTGAAATTGTTTCCAGCTTTCCGAGAGCCTCAGCAGTTCCGTTAAATGCCCGCCGCCCGAGGCGACGAGGCAGATTTTTAAGTTTTTATCTTTATGCAATTGCCTGTTCATTTTTGTCGGATTGTTTATTTTCAAATAATTCGTTCAGGACGAGTTCGGCCTTGCTGTCCCAGGAAGAATCTTTGACTTTCTCTCTTCTTTTATCCATAAGTTCAGGATTGTCTTCGGAAATTGCTCTTTCGATACATGCGGCGAAACTTTCCGGCGTTTTTGCTTCGTAAACAATTTCGAGATAATCGTTTAGTTGAGGAAACGGCGTGCTGACCACCGGTTTTCCCATGGCCAGATATTCTTTCAATTTTAAGGGATTAACCGCCTCGGCCCATCGACTCTGTCTCAATGGTAAAAGTGCCACGTCGAATTTTCTGCCGTAATCGGGTATAAGTTCATAAGCTTTCTGCCCCAACATCCGGACGTTTTTCCGTGCTCTGAGGGCGGAGCAATCGGTTTGTTCTCTTCCAATAATAACAAAAGACATGTGCGGCAAAAGGTCCGCTACTTTGCCCAGAAATTCGATATCAGGATTGCATTCGTCAATGCTGCCGATAAAGCCTATAATGGGTTTCGGGATGTCGGAGATATCGGAAAGCCCGGCGGTGTTTTGTGACGGCGAGGCGAACATTTCGAAATCGACTCCATGATCGAGATAGAAAGCTTTCTTACACTGGCCGGCTTCCTCTTCGTATAACTTTTGGTTCACAAAAATTGTAAGGTCGGCTTTGGTTTTAAGTTCCCGGTCGAAGCTTTTGACCTTCTCGATATCTACGCCGGGGAAATCTTCGAAGCGGTCGGTCCGCTGATAAACCATTTTTTTCTTTTTCATTTTTATCGCCATATCGCAGGCCGGCGGGCAGGCCACCCAAACGACGGACACATCCATTCCTATTCTGCGTTTGACGCATCCGATTTGAGAACGCAGGAGCAATTCGTTGATTGGTTTCGCCCAGCCGATATGCTGGACCGGCAGAGAAAACGGGCTATAGACCCAAAAATTCTCACTCGGTTTTTTAAGTCCGTTGAAGATACTTTTCGCTTTTCGTGCGAATCTCTGAATGAATTTTCGACCCTGACCGATATTAAGTTTTTGCATGACGATAGAGTTTATATAAAGCGCCTTGCCTTTTTGGGCAAAACGCCGCATTAACTGCATATCGATATGCCCGCGGTTATGATACCACCAGTCCTCGCCGCCGAAACATAGTACATCGATTTTTGCCGCATCTCGAATATCAGTCATTGCTAATCACAGGGCTTTTTAAAGAAAAGCCTCTCCTTTTTTTTGATGCAAGCTCGTTAAGAAATTTTGAAATTCGCTCGGCAACTTTCTCGGCCTGTGTATTTCGCTTTTTAGGCTTGAATGATTTTAGGGCTTCAATTTTTTCCACCAGCTCGCTGACATCGTACGCCGCTAAAAGATAACCGGACAGCTCGAACTTGTTCACGATGTCCACCTGGTGGTCGTTTACTACTTCGCCGTATTTTCGAAGTCTTGGCATAACCAGAAGCGGCTTTGCCTCATCCAGAGCCATTGTTATAGAGCCTATGCCGGCGTGACTTATGACTTTCGACGCTTTTTTCATCCATTGGTCGAATTCTTTTTTTTCCAAAAAGTCGGTGTATTTCTCGAAGTTTTGGGGCCGGTAAGAGCTTTGTCCCGTCTGAGCCCATATTTCCTCCTCGATGAGTTTTTGCCCGATTGCTTCATCGACGGCTTTTACCAGCCGATCGAAAGGAAATTGTGTTCCGACCGTTAAAAAAATCATCTCGCTTTACCAACGCTTCCTTTTACCTGTGTAGTTTCGTGTTTATAAAGCTTATCTTTTACAACTTCTTTGTTCATCAGCAGTTTCTTCCAGTTGGTAAGGCAGTAAAAACTTCCGGCCAGATAAGTTTTTGCCGTATCGATTGAATTTTTACTGTCATTTTTATCAAGTAAAGCCTTTACCAGCCAATAAGGTACCCGAATGAAGAAAAAGAGCGATACAATAAAGCGGGCAAAGGGAAATGTGAATTTGCTTCTGTGGAGTTTCATAAAGATTAAAATGCTACCGTATAATTGCAATTTAAATTCCTTAGACATTTGTCTCGTAGTTTGGCCGCCGTAATGAATTATTTCCGCCGCCGGCGTAAACAGAACCTTCCAGCCGTTTTTTCTGAAGCGATAACACCAGTCTGTTTCTTCGGCGTAAATGAAATACCGTTCGTCCAGAAAACCCACCTGTTCAATCGCCTCTTTGCGAACCAGCATATAACAGCCGGTTACTGAGCTGACCTCTCGGACGTCATTCCTGTCCCACCATGTCATGAACTCGCGTCCGAAAAATCTGCTCTTCGGGAAAATTTTGTATAAATACGTACTGGATAATAAAAGATTTAATATCGATGGAAACATGAAGCATGTTGGTTGTAAGGTTTTGTCCGGATTGAGAGTTCTACAGCCAACAACTGCCGCTTCCGGGTGAGTGTCGGCAAATTCAATCGTTTTTGCTATCGCATTATCCAATACCACCGTATCCGAGTTAAGCAGCAGGGCATATCGTCCCTTTGCGATTTCCAGTCCCTGATTATTAGCCAGTACGAATCCCTTATTATCGGTATTCTGTATGATTATGGTCTCGGGGAAATGCTCTTTGACCATTTCAACACTTCCATCTTTCGAAGCGTTGTCGACATAGATAATCTCGTATTCTATGCCTTTTGTCTGTTTATAGATTGAATCCAGGCAATCGTATAATAAATCCCGGACATTCCAGGCAACAATGATGATGGATACGTCTTTCAAAATCCCGTCTCCTTATACTTTAGGGATGTTTGCCGGCATGGACTACGTGCCGAAAGATCTAATCAGTTTTATATATCAACAACTTGGAATTGACGGCTTCATGTAAAAAGAAATCGAGCGTACTTTCTATCGAGTGTTCGAGACCGACTTTTGGAGTCCAGTCCAGATATTTCTGCGCATTTTTGATACTTGGTCTGCGTCGTTGAACGTCCTGGTAACCGGTGCCGTAGTATGTTCCACTTTCTATTTCCCGGAATCCGGCGAAAGGCGGGAAATTCGTATGCAGAGGATGCTGGTGAAATTTTTCCACAAGCATTTCCGCTAATTCTCGGATGCTGATTTGATTTTCAGGATTGCCGATATTAATAATCTTTCCATCACAAATCCCTTCCTTGTTCTCGATGATCCTGTAGAGGCATTCGATGCCGTCCGATACATCCGTAAAACATCTTTGCTGGCATCCGCCGTCGATAAGTTGTATCGGATTTCCCTCAACAAGGTTCAGGATAAACTGAGTTATAACACGCGAGCTTCCGATCCGTGCGGATGTCAGACTGTCGAGTCTCGGTCCAATCCAGTTAAAAGGCCTGAATAATGTAAAATGAAGTCCTTCCTGTTGCCCGTGGGCCCAGATGACCCTGTCGAGCAATTGTTTGCAGCAGGAGTATATCCATCGCTGCATCCGGATAGGGCCCTGCACCAGCCTGGAATTATCTTCATCGAAAGTCTCATCTTCGCACATTCCGTAAACTTCCGAAGTGGATGGGAAGATGATACGTTTTTTATACTTGGCACAATAGCGCACGATGCGCAGGTTTTCTTCAAAATCAAGCTTAAAAACCCCGAGGGGATTTCTTGTATATTCGATTGGTGTAGCTATGGCCACGAGAGGAACGACAATATCACACTTTCGGATGTGATACTCAATCCATTCGCGGTGGATGGATATGTCTCCCTCATCAAAGTAAAAGTCGGGGCTGTCCAGCAGGTGTTGAATATAGTTCGAGCGTAAGTCCAGGCCGTGCACCTGGTATTTGCCGGATTCCAGCAGCCTTTTGCTCAATGCGTTACCGATGAATCCGTTGACTCCCAGTATGAGGACACTTTTCTTTCTGGTTGCTTCAATCTTTTCGCTCTCACATAATCCGAACATAGTACCCTTTATGAGCTTGAATTCCTGTGCAAGCTGTGCACCATTCATATATATGCCCCCGTCCAACTGGCCGAAATCCATTCGCAAAGCCCCCTGTCCGCATACGACCACAAGGGGATTTGTTGAAATTATGGTTCCCGGAAACGGGCGTTTTTTGCAATCGTTAAGTCCGAATTCTGAGTCAGGCAACTGCGTGACCTGCCAGAAGTAATATTTTTTCTCTCCAACATAGCTGAAGGCTCCCGGATACGGGTGAGTCACGGCTCGGACTAGGTTACTGATTGCGGTCGCGTTCATGCTCCAGTCGATTTCGCCGTCTTCCGGAGTACGCGGGCCGAAGCTCGTCGCCTTTGAAGGATCCTGGGGTACGCGTGGTGCTGTGCCGTCGATTATTTGCGGCAGAATCTTGTCAAGTAACTTTCTCGATGTTGCTTCCGCCTTTTCATGGAGCGTTTTAGCAGTATCGGTATCTGAGATTTTAATCTTCTCCTGACAGATAATATCTCCATCGTCCAGATTGGTTGTCAGGTAATGCAGTGTGACGCCGGTTTCCTTTTCGCCGTTGACCAGTACCCAGTTTATAGGGCATTTGCCGCGGTACTGAGGTAAAAGTGAGGCCCTTAGACTGAGACATCCGGCCGGGGGTATCTCAAGGATCGATTGCGGGATGTTTCTGCGGTAGTGGAAAGAAAAGATAATATCCGGATTAATCTCTTTTATCTTTCGAGTCCATATCGGATTATTAATATCTTTAGGAGCAAAAACAGGAATATTTTTAGTTGCGGCAAGTTCAGATACGGACCCGAACCAAATGTTTTCCTCGGGGTCGTCGGTATGGGTGAAAACAGCGGCAATTTCGAATCCGTTTTTCAAAAGTGTTTCGATGCCGGCGCATCCTATATTATGATAGGCTAAAACTACGGCTTTCATTTTCATTCCTCTCATTTTTTATCCAATATAAAATCTTCAGGCTGAATCTCAAATCCTGTCCGATGGCAGAGTGGAAAATCACTCAGGCCATGTTTCCGTTAATTTGTCGTACTTATCGCAATTAAGCGAAGTATCTACAGGTACATTAAAAGGGACATCATTGATAGATAACTTTCCTATAACTTTTGTCCGGTCCAGACTCTTCGCATATTCAAATACGGTTTTTCTTTTGCCGCCGATGTGTATGATTCCTTTTACGTCTTTATCGAGTAAATTGCCGATCTTCCTGGCTATTACTGATACACTTTGTCTGCTTGTCCATTGATCGATAAAAGCCTTGTCGTATGGAAAAATGTTTGGCCCGAATGTTGTTCTGATTATCAAAGAATTCTCCAACATTCTCACGGCACATTCTCCGCCGAGTTTTGACCATGCATATTTATTAACAGGATAAACCGGGTCGGTTTCTTTGTAGTTGCCCTTATCGCCTTTGAAGACATAGTCGGAAGAGATATAAATTAACTTTATGCCGGATTCCATACATAATTTTACGACGTTGGAAGTGCCGATAATATTCACTTCAAGTGCTTTTTTCGGGTCTTTATCGACCTGCGGCGGCGAAGAAAGTGCAGCGGCATGAACAATCAGCTCGCAACTGTTTTTTTCAACGTACTTTTTCATTTGATTGTAGTTCGTAACGTCAAATTCTTTCGAGGAAGGGTAGTCGATATCGGGTAATATTTTCCTGAATTCCGAACCTAATAATCCGCTTCCTCCCGTGAAAATGATATGCGACTGATTTATCACTTCTGCCTAATCCTTCCTGTGATAGTTTTACAATTGGCCGTATAGGAAATTGCCGGACTCTGTGCGGCTTTCCCAGTCTGCAACGGTGTAGCCGTCTTTATCTTTGTCGGTGATTAATGTTGTTGAAGGCACTATACTATCGAATAACTGCTTAAGCTCGGGTTCGCATAGTTCCCAGTCGATATCTTTTGCCAGGGGTGATATACAAGCCTCGCAGTTGGAACTGTATTCGCCGGAACATAAGTATTCGATGGTGCTATCCTCGGTAAAGAAAAATCCATGTGCAAATCCCGGTGGAACCCAAATCCACTCGTTATAATCCGCTTCGTGGTCGGTCGGCATGTCATAAAGGAGTATTTTGCCGAATGTCGGGGAGCCTTTTCTTATGTCCAGAACCATATCAATCATTCTGCCCCGAAGTGTGCGTACCATCTTTCCCATATAAGGATTCCACTGAAAGTGCAGACCTCGCACAGTGCTTTTTTTAGAGTAACTTTCATTACACTGTACGAATTCCACATCTTTCATAAATTCTGTTGCCTTGTTGTTTTTAAGGTCACTTCTTCTGAAACTTTCCGTGAAGTATCCCCGGTGGTCGCAGAAACGGGCGTACCTGATTATTTTTACGGCTTGAATTTGCAATGTTTTAACACCTAACAATTTCATATCCGGCTCTCCAACGCTATTTCATGAATTCCTGACAAAATAGAAAATCCTGATTTTGTATTTGGTGAAATTTAATCTTATTTTATTTTCCGCCGCTAAACAGTTCTGAGATGGTTATTGCCCGCAATCCTTTTTCCGCCGCCGCCTCAAGGGCAAGTCGAACAGATTCAAGTATCCAGGGTTCTTTAGTTTTATCTTTGCGGTTATAATCGTGCGCCAGAATCACCATTCCACCGTTTTGAGCCACTTCGTTTGCAATTTTTCCACGGTCTGGTTTTATTTTCCATGAATCACCTGAATCGTTCGTCCAATAAATAATCGGCACCTTTTTTATCAGCAGATACAGCAGGCAAATGGCGTTTAGTTTGCCGTAGGGGGGACGGAACGGGTATTTTTTCTGCTTATGTTCTAATGCGGCATCGATGGTTTCCCATCCTTGCCGTATATCCGCTATGGCGCGAAGGGGCGATACCCTCCAGTAATTTAGATGGTTGTAACCGTGAGAGCATATTTGGTGACCTTGTTCCTGTATTTGCCTTACTATTTCTTCGCGGCCTGGAATGCTTCTGCCGGAAAGGAAGAAAGTGGCCTTGGCGTCTTTTTCGTCGAACAAACGTATTATTTCAAGTGTTACTCTGTCTCCCGGTCCGTCATCGAAGGTTATGGCAATGGCGTTGTATTGAACGGCCTTTTTTCTAAGAATATGCCGGGCGTACTCTCTATGAATCACAGGTACACCGAAATAAACCAGTACCCCCGAGACAAAAACTATGGCGATCCAAATGGGAAATATAAGATTTTGCCTCCTTTTCTTAGTTGTTGCTTATTGTTACATATATTTACATTTACTATTTTCAATGTTTGTATTATCACTCGTAAAATTCTCCGGCATTGTTATGTCATTATCCTGTTGCTTTGAGAGATTGGTTCTGGTAATGTTACGGAAATTTCTCGAGTAATTCTTTTGTATGTTAAGCCAGTTTAATAGTTATGGCATTTGATAAAGGTAATAACTATGAAGCCAATTAATAAAAACTGGAATAATGTTCATATTCTAGTAATCACAATAATAGCGTTTTTGTTGAGAATTTTTATGTTAGGCAACCAAAGTTTGTGGATAGACGAGGCAACAATATATTTGCAAACTAAGGTTGATAGCGTTTTTCTTGTATATTCTAAAGTATTTGGCCAAGTGGGGCATATAGGCCCTCTTTTTCATATTTTGAATTATCTTTTCTCTCAGTTATTTGGATATAGTGAATGGGCATTGCGAATGCCTTCGGCAATTTACGGCACTGTTTCTGTTGTATTAGTTTATAAAATCGCAGAGGCGTTGAAAAATAATCGTGTTGCGCTGTATTCTTCTATCTTGATGGCATTTTCTCCTGTACATGTCTGGTATTCACAGGAAGCTCGTATGTATTCGTTATGGATAATGCTTATTTTATTTACTGTATTGTTATTCATTAAAATATTGAAGGCCGAAAAGTTCTGGTTATGGATATTATTTACGGTTTTTGCATCTCTTTCGATCTGGGCTTTTCTTAATTCTATATTTGTTTTTTTATCGCTCGGTTTGTATCTTCTCATATCTATTAAGAAGTATAAAAGGCAGTTGTGTTTTTACTGTGTATGTATGTTCATAGTTTTCGCGAGTTATCTTCCTGGCATTATGCCTTGGTTAACCAAGGGGCATGATTCTATAATCTCTACAATAGGAAGTGCAAGAAAGACAACAATATTTGATTTTCTTTATGCATTTTATGTTTTTAATGTAGGCACAACTTTCGGCCCGTCTTTAGTCACGATACGTGCTCTTTTGAAGCAGCTTGGGGCGACAAGTGCAGCCTGGAAAATTTTGTCACAATATGGTCTTCTGATTATTCCTTCGATGTTGCTATATGGATTTATGTTCATATATAGTACATATAAAGCTATAATTAACAGAAAAATCGAGAATAACCTTTTCCTTCTTGTGATGTTGTTCATTCCCTTGTTGATAATTTTTGGACTTACAGTTTTTTCGAATTCTCTTACTTTTAATATTAGATACATATTATGTGCTTTGCCATTCTATATCATATTACTGTCGACGGCTCTGGAGAGATTTAGAAAATGGCAAAGACGGACAATTTTATGTTTTATGTTGTTTTTCTCCGTGTTTTCTATATTTAACCATTATTTTAAGGCCGAATATTCGAAGATCGATTTTCGTTCCGTGGTCAAATATCTGAATGACAATATGACAGATAACGATGGCGCCATAATTATCCACGAAGGAGCAAGCCTGCTTCTACGGTATTATGATCAAACCGAAAAATTAAACCAGTATTCTATACCCCGGCAGAATGCATTCCAGACTGCTTCATCAATAGCCGATGGTTCAAATAAGATATTTTATGTCAGGTCAATAAGAATCCAGATGTATAACCAGAATGACATACAGGAAATCGAAAATTTATTAAAGGATAATTTCAAGTTTATTAATTCGGTCGATCTGGCGAAGAATATCGATATTAAAATATATGAACGATATAAATAGGTTCCTTGTTTTTTTCAATTCCTATCAAGAATAAATGCTTTTATTGTACGATTTGTTAGTGTTTATAAGCTCTGAGACATAATTTATTAAATGTGAAGAATTTGTTTCCCAGAAAATTGACTGTAAGACCTCCGATAATGCCCAGAAAAGAAGCAAGCAAATAATGCGTGTTAAAAAAGGGCACATTATTATAAAGGCAAACGGATATTGTCCAGTTAATGGAAAAACCAATAATGGATATAACGAAAAATGATACATATTGTTTTGCGATATTTCCTTCTCTAGCATTCGCAAAAGTAAAACGTCGATTTAATATAAAATTATTTGTAAGAGCGAAAGCGAAACCGGCTGTTCGTGCAATGTAGAAAGGAAGCATGCATATATCTTTTGCAATGTAAGTTATTGACAAGTCGATGAACATTCCTATTCCGCCAATCAGGGAAAACTTTATAAATTCAGAAACAATTCTGTATTTTTCTTTATAAAAGTTTTTACCAGATACTCGAAAGAAGTTCTTAATGGACATTGTAATTGTTTCGGAATTGTATAATAAAATCCGCTGCTATATCTTCTAATTCATAATAAAAGGATGGTTTTATTATAATCACATGTTCAGCTAAGGCAAAAAACAGGATTTTAGAAACTCAAAATATATCTTAATATTGATTTTTGAGACGTCTGCACGTCGAGTGGCAAATTTATAGTAAATCTCTTCCAGCTTTAATTCTCTCGGTGCTATTTTTAAAAAATCGAATAATACTTTATATCCTTTCGGCATAAAGCGTTTTATGTCGGAATCGCTGGAGACACAATTTTTCCAGCTTTTAAAATCGCAACCGAAAAAACCTCCAAGCACATCATAACTTAAATAGTTTTTTCTCCTGAAAAGCAGTGAACTTTTTGCAATAGCTGTTCCGATAAAAGAAAGTAATTTTCGTAAAAAGGACCACTCCTTTTCGACTTCAACACGTGATGCTATTACAAGACCTCCCTTATTCCTAAGCATATTAGCTATGTCTTCGATTTTCTCGTAAGGGTGTTGTCCGTCTGCATCCATAACGATGAAATGTTTTGATTCTACCAATTCGATCGCATCTAATACACTCACCGTTAAGCCGTGTATTTGTTCTTTTCCTCTGTCGAGAAATTTTAGGTTTTTATACTGAATATCCATTACTTTCTGTTTTGTATTATCTTTTGAACCGTCGTCCGATACGATGATGTGGCAATCTTTGTAACAACTTACGATGCTATTAATAACCTTTGATATGTTTCGTTCCTCATTTAATGTCGGCAAAATAATGGTAATATCACTATATGACCCCTGAGGCTCTCTGTTTGTATTGCCTTTTTGTGCACACAGAAAAATAGTAAATCTTCTCATGTCAAATATAAGTTCGATGTTAAATCCATGCTTCATAAAGGCTTTTCGAATCATATCCGGAGAAAAATGATTTATGTGGCCACATCTTGCTTTATAGTAAGGATTGCCGAAAATATATCCCTGCAAAAGTACCTGTAAAAAGAAAAGAGGTTTCCACATACTGAAGGTAACATCATATGGAACAGATATAATAAAATAACCTCCTTTTTTAAGTAAGCGGCAAGCTTCTTTGATTATTTTTTCATAATCCTCAACATGCTCAAGAAACTCAAAGGCCGTGGCAATGTCAAAAGTTTCGGGTGGTAATTTTGTGTCACCGGAATCATTTATGATATAATCATATAATCTATTTTCCTGCTTTGCGCGTTTGAGAAAATTTATATTTGTGTCCACGCCAAATACAGGGAGGTTATCCGTGTTCCAATCACAGGTGCCACATCCGAAGTCGATAATTTTTTGGCCATCTTTATATTTACTCGTGACCAGTGAATTTGCGATTCGATATCTGTTTAAATGAAACCATTTTCTAAGAGGATTTTTTGATACGGTTTGATTAACGTAAAAATCTTCTTGTATATCTTCATAATCTGGCGAATAGTTTTTCTTCATAAGAATAATCCTTGTATAGATCTATCTTTCTTGCCGATTTTATGTATGTTGATATAACAAAGATATCCGTTTCTTAGTGCTATGAACCGAGCGATTTATTTCTATAAATGATATCATGCTCCGGGCTGCTCCATGTGTGTTGATTTAAGGATTTTTCTTCTCAAGTCTGTTTCTCCACAGGCGTTTAATTCGATTAGTCAGGCCGGATTTATTTGCGACATTTTTTAAACCTGAATTTATGGCTTCTATGCAGGTTCTCAATATGTTGATACATATTGGATAAAACCTTGGTGCAAAAATATAAATATTAGCTTCGTTCCATTGTTTATCGCCATAGCTTTGTTTATAGTCGGCGTCGCCAAAACCGAAATCAATATTATCAACGCCGGTATCGTTGCATACGTGTTCGATGGTTTTTAGAAATAAAACCGTACCGATGCGCCACTTTTTCCATTTTGGATCGAATCCTATCCCGTGTCCGTGATAGGCTTTGCCGTATCGCATCCAGGTCTCAAATGCACTCGGCTCATTATCGATAAATAGTACATGAATTCGCAACCATCCTTTTTGTGCCGCTCTCGTTAATAAAGCTCTCGTGAAAGAATTATCCACAACACCGCAACCCAGTGAGTACTGGTAAGTTTTTGCCGATATCCCGGAAATGTACGCAACTGTTTCGTCCAAATCGTTTTCCTGTGAGTAGATTACGGTTCGAATTTTGTCGGGAAATGTGTTTTCAAGTCGCCTTATACATTTTTTATACTGCTTTCTGTTGCTCGTAGAACAGGATTTGTAAAATGATTCTATTGTGTCAGGAACAGACATAACCCAGTGACTTTCAATACTGGGAAAATAATTGCGACCGAAAATGCCGGGCGCCTTTCTGGAAAGCGTATAAATATGAGAATCCGTTTTAAGGTGATTGAAAAAAACCATGCTTACTTTCCGGGATCGCAGCAGTTTCATGAGGACGCTCATTAAAATTGTGCTGACATCGTTATCAGGTTCGCCCAGAATTCCTCCGTACACAACAGTCAGACATTTTAACTTCGGATTCAGGATGGTCTTATAGCCCAGTTTGATATTGAGCGAACGCATTTCAGTTTTGGCTATAATCATGGCGGCAGGTTCATTTTTATACGAAAGAGTAATTACGTAAGGCTGTGTTTTTTCCCTGGTTGATTCCATTACGGAAAGATAACGATCGATATCCGCATCGACAGTGGGAGAGGATTCGCTGTTTTGCATTTTCTCCCAGGCAGGGCGGATTGCCTCTACATCTTCCAGCGTCGAGGCTAAACTGATTTCCCAACCATCGGGTAGATTAAAGTTGTTATTCTCTTCTTTCATAATTACGGGTTTGAAACGCACGCGACATTTTTTAAGTTGTTAACCTTTAATACTTTAACAATCCTGTTTCTTCGCTCTGCAGGGAAGAGGGATGACGAACCTATTAATCCTAAAATAAAATAAAAAAGAGGCACGAGTTGACCAAAGAAGCTTATCGACATCCAGACTACGGCTACGGAAAATAATATGCAGCCGAGAGCCCAGTACATTGATTGACTTGCCGGACTTGTTGCTTTTTTATGAGCGGATATAAGATTGCGAAAAGCTACAAAAAGTACGATACAAAGTACCATGAGGCCGGCCAAACCATACAGGACTCCTGACAGGATGAACTCATTTGTTACATCCGTAAAGGACATTCCGAAATAATGTCCCCACCCCGGATCTTTTCCTCCATAGCCGGCTAACCACCATTCACCGAAATGGTCGATAGCGGCATCGATTAGACGAGCCCGAAACCATCCCGCTCCGCCGAGACGACCCGCATATGAAAAGATGACATGATAAAGAGTCCTGTTGCTTAGTAGCTCAGCGCCTATACATGCAAGAATGAGGAGTTTTAGCATTGTTTTAAGCCATTTTTTATATCTTTCCACTAACAGACAAAAGATGACAACTATTGTCATAACCCATGGTCCGCTGGACATACTACTTAATGCCCCAATCATGTTTGTTGCTGAAAATATATAAGCCAGTCTCTTCCAGTAATTTTTTTCATATCGCAAATGGTAAATAAGCGGCAAAAACATAGCAAAGCCACAGCCGAATAATATAGAATGACTAAATGGACCGACCGCTCGGGTAAAACCCCATCGCATTTCTCTCTCGATTTCTTCAGTTTCTATCGTCGGATTCCATGGACGAAAGCGTTTCAGTGGGACAAACGGCTGCCAGCCGGCAAGACACTCAATGCATCCCAATATCGCAAGAGGAATTAGAGCAATACTGATACACTTTATGATATGTATGATTGTTTCTTTGTCGGTTATTATAAATCGGGCAGTCATATATGTTAGCCATGTGTCAATCAGGAAACCTCCTCTATTTTCTATGGATGCGAAAGTAGGTTGAGTAAGAAGAGTCATCCCAACATATACAACCATGCTTAAAGCAACCCACTTGTCCAGTTGAGACCATTCGAATCGACTTCGGAGCAGATCATTGTTTAAGCAGCGAATAAATAGTACGGTTACGATGATTCGACCAACAGAAATATCTATTGTGCCGATACTGACTCTTAGATAATCGGGGAACCAGAGCAATGCGGTTATATATACAACCAGCGCGTTCTTTGGGCGTAAGGTCACAACCAGGATAGAACATATAATTCCGATTGCTAATACAGTGCCTTGCATTTTTGCCGTTTAATATTGCTGTTTTTATGAATATAGATCTTCTATAATATTCGCCTGACTTTACCCAGAATCTTATAGATTTGCTCGATTAATCTGTGATTTGTGTTTATCTCTGCAATGGGGACATATCCGAGTGTTTTACTTTTTGTCTTTAATCTCAGATTTATTTTAACCTTATAGCGAAGTATACGGCTTTGAAAAGCGGATGACCAGCGTGCTTGTTGCTTGGGTGGAATTTCAAGTTTTCTCAGTATATTAAGCCAGGTTTCGGGGATATAATGTCGATTAATTCCGTGTCCGCTGAAAATCACAACAGGATGCTTGGGGCAAACATACGATTGTATAATGCCTTGAAGGTCGAACACTAATGTATTGATCGCTCGCCAGATTAAAAAATCGACCGGAATAGGAAAATCGTATGTAAACTCATTATCTATAACGTAGTATTTGCCAGTCTTGGTATCGATCATGACATTATGTGGAATGCAGTCGAAGATCCCGCAGTTCAAACAATGTATAGGTTCTCTGATTTCGCTCTCGGGAATTCCCAGCTCTTTCATAAATTCTTCAGGGATACACTTCTTCGAGGGTAATTTTAATAAAAAATGTATATACTGGTCGATCCAGTATTTTCCGAATTCAGTATCGCCTTTTTTAATCTCCTGCGCTATCAGTTCGTGCATCGCTGGAAATGATATATATGGGTAGATTAAACTATCATTCTTTAATTCGGCAGAGACCACTTCCGCATTTTGGCCGAAAAAGCTCTTTGCTAAAGACTCTTTCTCGACAATCTTATGCGTGAATTCGATACTTTCATCGTTGTCAGGGGAAACGACAAATGTTTTTTCACCGCCGCTCCAACATATTTTTTTATTCGTTCTGAATTTCCTTTTTTTATGCATATTTGCGCCGATGAACTGGAGGCACATGGATTCTTTGGGAAGGTTTTCAATATTGGCAACGATGAGAAATGAGTTTGCAAATTCACCGAATAATCCCGCCTTTGTCAGAGTTTTTCCCAGTCTTTTTTCCGACATCATGTATTTTCCCCGGCTGCCTTTGGGGAACAAATTCCAGGCTAAATCCGGATCACATGGTAAAGTATCTTCCGAAAAAACTTGTTGAGGCAGTTTGTAATCTGGCAGAGGATAGTACCATTGCAGGCTTGAAAAACCTACAGTATGTAAAAGGTCACTTAACTCCCTTTTACTGAAAGTTTTAACATCATTCGTATGAGGATAATCGTAAATTGATTCGAAGATTAATTCTGTGTGGTCTTCCTTTGCGCCGCATAAATATTTAAGGCCGATTTTGTTTTCTATTGCAAGTATGAGCGTACCTTTGGGATTGAGCATGCCGCGCAGTTTGGTCAAAAATGATTCGTAGGGATTTTCACCGATATAGAACTTGCCGGCATATTCGAGTACGCCGATTACGGTTATGTAGTCGAATTTGTTTTCAACGCTAAAATCCTGCAATCCTCCGACAACGATTTCGAGATTGGAACAGTGAGAATGCCGCATTGCCGTAATCATGGCACGCTGCTCGCTGTATTCCAGCGCCGTCACCTTTTTCAATTTCTGTGATAGAACTCCCGTTAATGCACCACAGCCCGCCCCGACTTCGAGAGCCGTGCCTTCAGGATCAAAGGGAAACCATTTTAGGAGATTTTGACGAATCGGCGAAAGATGATACTGCTCGATCCATGATGAAAATTTCATGTCGTTTTTCTTGTTTCCATAGTTTTTGTTTCCGGCAAAATTCTCATACAGACGTCGTTCCTCGCCTCCGTCACAGTAAACTGGTGCATCTGTTCTGTCCACCTGGAGATGCCTAATAGCAACATTTCCGATTCGACCGGTTTTATCGTGTGATGGTAGTGTTTTCTTCTTTAGCATATTTGTAGATATTGAGTTTACTTTTTTCTTTGTAGATTAAAGCGTTTGGATATCAGTACGAACTTTTGGGTTCCGCGCCGAAGTATTTTTCGCCATCCGGCATAGTGCTTGGCTTTCCATGGGTCATGTAATAAATTATTTAGAACGAGTTCTCTCCGTTCCCAGCGCTGCTTCATGGTGTTTATATTATTTTCTCGCAGGACGAACGTTACTTCTCGCATTTTTTGAATGCTTTCATCGTCCTTTAGCAAACAATGTGGAGACTTTGGATCATCCATGTGCTCCTGCCGCACCAGAGGGTAATAAAAGCCGTTGATATATTTATTTAATGCAATTTTTAACCAATATTTTGTAGTATCCTTCCCTGTCATAGGTCCGAACTTCTCAAAAACGGCGCGTTTGAGTAACAAACCTGTCCCACACGTCCATGGGTGTCTGAAAATTTGGTGGTTCCCGAATCTCTGTATTTTCCCGGCTTTTCTTGCCGCATTTTCATCGAAATCTTCGAG